>JBDHFS010000205.1:0-5724 GCA_039590285.1 Gemmatimonadota bacterium | reverse complement strand
ACCACTCGACTCGTTCTCTGTGTGAGGGATCAGGGTTTCCCATAACATAACGCCGGGAGCCCTCGCGGCGTCGCATGACAAAAAAAAGAGGCCCGGCCCCGTTCGCATCGGAGCCGGGCCGCGGGGTCGGCTCGCTCAGGCGTGGACCGGTGCGTCCAGCGTGAGCTCCGGGCGATGATCCAGCAACCACCTGTGAAGCCCGAGGAGGCCCGGCAGTGGAATCTCCTCCAGGGCGGCGGGCTCGAGGCCCGGGATGATGCACGCGGCGGCCCTCCTGAAGAAGTAAACCTTCTGCCGCTTGCGCTGCTCACCGGACAGATTCGTTCCACCGGGAATGTCCGGAATCGGCTCGAGCAGTCGGCGGTAGCTGAAGACCTCCCGCGGGGAGAAATGATCGGGAATGTGATAGGCCCGACCGTCCAGCTCGAAGGATCCGTCTCCCATGATGAAGAGAGACTCCGAGTTCACCACAGCCATAGCACCAGCTCCTTGCCACGGTCGGCACCTTCCGCGCGGAGCGGGAGGTGAGGATTCGAAACGCTTCCGTCTCTATCATCCAGGCGGCGGGTGCCGCCGCCATTCTGCCGCGTATGGGTGGGCGCATGCGAGCCCGGCTGTACTGTTCCGAGTGCGGCACGGCGCCCCCGCCGTCTCGGCGAAGCGCAACTGACGGGTCTTCCATGGGCACTTCTGCCCGCCGGGCGCCGGCCACACCGGAACCACCAGAACGGTCGACCCGGAGAAAACCCGAAGCCACAATATCTGGTGTCGCCCGAAAGTATAGCCGCTAGATGTTGTGGTCAAGTTTTTTCAGGCGGTCTCGTGCCGGGAGGGCGAATTCGGCGCGGGTTGTACGTCTCCGCCCGTGCCGACTATCTTCCCGCCTCTGCTGTACGAAGGTGCAACCCGGAGCGAGTGATGGCACGAGAGAAGGGCATCGTTAAGTGGTTCTCGACGGAGAAGGGCTACGGATTCGTCCGGCGCGAGAGTGGTGACGAGGTGTTCGTCCACCATACGGACATCGAGGTCGACGGTTACGCGTCGCTGCGCAACGGCGAGACGGTAGAGTTCGAGGTGTTCGAGTCCGATCGTGGCCCGAAGGCTCGAAAGCTGGTTCCGCTGGACCCGGACGCGCCGGTTGACGCTTCCTCTGAATACACATCGGCGCCAGGGCGCGACGATTCTCGGCGATCGAGCGCGGGAAGCAGGAAAGACCGGAGCTCGGGCAGACAGGAACGGCAGCGAGGCAGGGAGGACAGAGGCGAGCGAGGGACGATCAGGTCGCTGGCCGAGCAGCTCCGGGAGCGGCTGGGTGCCCGCTTCCCCGGACTGGGCGACTGATCGCGGGAGCGGGCAGCCCGAAATCTCCCCATGCCTTGAATCATCCCCGACACGTGCTATCTTGTTGGGCTTCACAACGGGGCGCGTATGAACGACGCGCACGAAAGAAACGACAGCGAGGGGACAAATCGTTGGAGATACATATCGGTGAGGGCGCCAATCTCGAGAAGGCGCTCCGGCAGTTCCGGCGCAAGGTTCAGCGCGCGGGCATCCTGGCCGACATGCGCAGGAAGCGCCGGTACGAGAAGCCGAGCGAGGCGAAGCGACGCAAATCCAAGGCGGCCGAGCGTAGACGCGTGCGCAGCGCCCGTCGGCGCGCTCAGCGGTAGTCTCCTTCGACACGGTCCCGGCGTGCGGACGACCGTCCTGCCCGCGCCCGGATCTGCATACCCCGAGTCCCGCGCCATGACGCCGGCTCCACCCGAGTCGGCGTCGATCGTTTCCCCCTTCCCTTCGACACCATGAGTCGTCACGATCCGCTCGTGTGGGCCGCGGGGCGGGTCCGGCCGGCCGGTGAGTTCGGCCCCGACCTGGCGGAGCGCTCCTTCCGCTACGGGGACGGCGTATTCGCCACGATCGCTCTCGGGGATGGCCACCTGCTCGATGGCTCGGCGCACCTGGACCGGCTGGCTCGCTCGGTGGCCGCCGTCGGCCTTTCTATGCCCGCAGCCGTCGAGTCCGTCGAGAGCGTGGCGCGAGTCCTCGATCGCATGAGGGTGGGAGAAGACTCGGACGGCGTCGTGCGTATCCAGGTGAGCGCCGGACCCGGCGGACGGGGGTTCGGCCGGCCGTGGGGGCATGAGGCCGGGTCGCTCATCCGACCCACGCCGTGGGAGCTCGTCGAGTGGCTGCCCGCCCCGCCCTCACGGCGACTCACTGTGGCGATCCTCGGCGACGGAGAGGTCCCGTGTCCCGCCCTTCCCGCCGTGAAGAGCTGCAGCGCCCTGGCCCACGTTCTGTGCGCCGCGGCGGCCGAACGGAGGGGAACGGCCGAGGCGCTGCGAGTGGCCGACGGCGTCGTGCTCGAGGCTTCCGCGGCCAACGTGTTCTGGGCCTCGGGGGAAGCCCTGTATACGCCGGCCGCCGATCTTCCTCTGTATCCCGGCGTCACCCGAGATGTAGTGGTAGCCGTCGCGGCGCGAAGCGGCTGGTCGGTGCGCCATGGAGCGTTCGCGCCCGATGAGATCCAGAGGGCCGAAGGCGCTTTCCTCACCAACGCCGCGCGCGGGATCGAGCCGATCGCGGAGCTCGATGGCTCCGAGCTCGGCTGGCCGGCCGAGCTTGAGGACCTCCGCTGCGCGGTGGACCGCCACAGGGCGGCCGGGGCCCTCCGGATCGGCTCGTGAGCCTGCTTGTCGCCGGAACCGGGTTCGAGGAAATCGCGCCGGGGTGCCGGCGGGCCGTCCTGCCGTCCCCCTGGCCGCCGGGGGCCGTGGCCGTGTTCCTGATCGAGGGCGAAGGTCCGTGGCTGGTAGACACGGGGGCCAACACGGAGGAATCCGCCGAAGCATTGCGGCTGGCCCTGGAGGATGCGCTCGGCTCGGACGTGTCGCTCGAGGGCGCCATCGTCTCGCACGCCCACCTGGACCACGCGGGCGGCCTTGCCGCCCTGCGTCCCCCGGTCACGCTCGCCCACTTCGACGCGGCCGTGCCCCTGGCAGCGGACGAGCGGCTGTCCAGGATCGGTCCCATCCGGACGGTCGACGGCGAAGGCGGATTGATGATGTACCTGGAGGATTGGGCATGGGTGCTGGGAGAGGGCCACGCTCCGGGACACCTCCTGCTGTGGAACCCCGACTCCGGCAGCGTGCTGGTCGGCGACCAGTTCTTCCAGGGCCTGAAGACGCCCCTCCGCGTGGCGGACCCTGACGAAGACTCGTTCGGAGACTACCTCGCCACGATTCGACGCGTGGCCGAGCTCGAGCCGAGCATCCTGTTTCCGAGCCACACCGAGGCCATCCGCGAGCCGCTCCCGTACCTGGAGCGCGTGGAGCGTCGAATGGAGCGGCAATTGGATCGGACCATGGCGGCGCTCGTGGGTGGACCGCGGACCGCGGAGCAGGTCACCGAGTCGGTGTACCGGTCTCTGCCGCGACCCGGCGCGCGACAGATCCTTCTCCGGGAACAGCTGGCCGCCCTGCGCCACCTGGCCCTGACCGGGGAGGCGTCGCGCGGCACGGACGAAGGCGTGGAGGTGTTCGAGGCGGGCTGAGCGGGCGGCACGCTCAGACGATTCCGAAGCGCCTCTCCACGTACTCCTCGAGGATACTCAGGAAGCGGGTAACGATTTCATTCCCCCGCAGTGGCGTGTGGTGGTCGCCGTCGACGTAGACCGGGGCGCTCGGCGCCTCGAAAGTGCCCGGAAGCGAGATGCCGATGTCGGCGTGGCGTGACTCACCGGGTCCGTTGACCACACACCCCATGACGGCCACGGACAGGGTCTCCACGCCCGGGTACCGGCCCTTCCACTCCGGCATGCGCTCGCGCAGCCACCCTTCGATGTCCTGCGCCATCTCCTGGAAGAAGGTGCTGGTGGTCCGCCCGCATCCGGGGCAGGCCGTCACCTGCGGCTCGAAGCTGCGCAGCCCCAGCGATTGCAGGAGCTGCCGTGCGATGTGCACCTCCTCACGTCGGTCTCCGCCCGGGGTGGGCGTCAGCGACACACGGATGGTGTCGCCGATTCCCTCGGCGAGCAGGATCCCGATTCCCGCGGCGCTCGCCACGGTTCCCTTGCGAGCCATGCCGGCTTCGGTCAGTCCCAGGTGGAGCGGATAGTCTGACAGCGGAGCGAGGGCCCGGTACGCGCGCAGCAGGTCGGGAACCGCGGAGACCTTGGCGCTGAGGATGATGGCGTCGTGCGGAAGGCCCACCTCCTCGGCGAAACGGGCCGAGCCCATGGCGCTCTCCACCACGGCCGCGATCATCACCTCGTGGGCCTCGAGTGGGTCCTCACGGGCCGCGTTCTCGTCCATCATCCGCGTCAGGAGGGCCGAGTCGAGGGAGCCCCAATTGACCCCGATCCGCACTGGCTTCGCGTTCTCGATCGCGCACTCGACGATAGTCGCGAAATGTGCATCCCACTTCTTCGTGCCCACGTTGCCGGGGTTGATGCGGTACTTGGCCAGGGCCGCGGCGCAGTCCGGATGGCCGGGCAGGAGGATGTGGCCGTTGAAGTGGAAATCGCCGATGAGCGGGACGCGAACGCCGAGGCCGTCCAGGCGGGCGACGATATCCGGCACGGCCGCGGCCGCGGCCGGCGTGTTGACGGTGACGCGGACCAGCTCGCTGCCCGCCTCGGCGAGCTCCGTGATCTGTCGCACGGTGGCATCCACGTCGGCCGTGTCCGTGTTCGTCATCGACTGGACGACGACCGGATGCGGGCTTCCCACGGCCACGTCACCGACGGTGACGGTCACGGTCTCGCGGCGGGAGAACACTCCCTCCGGTGGGCCGGCGCAGGGCGGTTGCTGGTCCCGGATCTCCATCGCACTCGGGCTTCGGGGCAGTCACATGAACGCGGACGGACCCGGTTCGCTCAGGACCGCCCGATGGCCGCGTAAGCTAAGATCCGCTCACCGGCGCATCCAGTCGGGGAAGGCGCACGCGAGGCCGGGGGACAAAAAAACCCGGATCGCTCCGGGTGGGCGCCCGCCGGTCGGCCCGCGCGGGGGCAGGGCCGACCAACGCTTGGTTGCGTCGCTTCGCTGCACGTCTTCGCTCACGCTTGGCGGGCGCTCATCTCCTTCCAGAACCTGTCGATCCTGGAGTCGAGCAGGCGGCGTCGCTCCCGCCGCATCTCGTACTCGAACGCGGTGCGGTTGGCCGCCACCGCGTTCCTGATCCATCGCGCGGACAGGACGGGATGCTTGAGCGGGGGACGCACCGACCGCGCCGTGGTGACCCCGATGGCATCCTGGACCTTAGACATCGTCCTCCTCCTCGATCCTGCGCATCTGTTCGGCCGTGGGGGGCGGAGAGCGCTTCTACTCCCTCTGCTTCCTACCCCACATACCTCTTATGGGGCCGTCAAGTCTGACTCATCGCGCGGCACCCGGGGCAGGCCTGCAACGGCCGGATGGCCGTTTGTCCACCGGGGCGCGGGTCTTTTCCACCGCTCATCCACGAAAAACGCGGATTTTTCCACATCATGCCCAACATCTTGGGGCACTTATACAATACGCCCACACGATATGGTGGTCAAGTTGCCGAGAGGATTTCGGGTCCCGGGACGGAGACGCGCCCGTCGCAGGTCGCCACAGGCGCTCGGAAACGGCGGTCAGCCCTTAACGACGGGCTCGAAACCCATGTACTTCCGAATCAGCCCCATCTGGCCCAGGTGGTAGGACTCGTGGAAGGCCAGAAACGTGACGGTGCCGAGGACCG
>JBDHFS010000204.1:5789-7392 GCA_039590285.1 Gemmatimonadota bacterium | reverse complement strand
CCAGCCGGGCGGCGCCGAGCAACGCGGGGTCCGCTGACGCGATCGCCTCGGGTGTCGGGAAGGCCCGGCGCGAAGGAGACTCCGGGTCCGGTCCCTGCTCGCCCAGCGACTCGACGAGACGGCGGACCATGGACCGGGTCCCGCCCCACTGTACGTTCGTGGTGCAGATCGTCTTGACCGCGTCCTCGAAAACGGTTGGACTACGGATGAGGCGCCCGAGTCCGCGGGCCGCACGCTCCCATCGCCCACCGAACTTTTCGCACAGCCGATAGAACGGAGCCAGGTCCTCGTCGAGCCTGAGCATGCGGCGTACCGTGTGGCGAATCCGAACGGCGTCCTCGGACTCCAGCGCTACGCGATGGGAGACATCGATCCTCACGCGGGGACCCGCTGGCGGGCCGATTCCGCGAATCTCCATCTGCACGACGCGGCCGGGGCCCAGACGCTCCGCCCGCCGCAGACACGAAGTTTCCTGGGACCAGTGATTCGGGTCGAGCGCGCACCAGCCGTGCGAATACACGGTGCCCACGAAATCGAAGGGCGCATCGGCGCCGGTCGTCAGTGTCGTGAGCTGCAGGTCGCCGGACCGGACTCGGCTCATTCGCTCTCGGCTCTCCTCGCCAGCCATACGCCCGAGCTCACGATGGAAGATCCCGGTCGGGAGGCATCCAACGTCACCGCCAGAACGCGGGGGTACCCAAGAGCCTTCTCTCTGGGAACCGCGATCAAGCTCCCACCGGCCAGGCCGAACTCGGTGCCGGACAAGCCGATCTCATGGTTGGCCTTCCCGCATCTGACAGCACCGAAGAGCAGGAGCAGATCGGCAAGGGTGCCTGGATGGTCGGTCTCGACCCAGACATCGGAAAGTCCCCGTGCTCCGTTCGCGTGACTGAGGTGCTCGGCCAGGTCCGGTGCCCGTGAGCGCACGTGGACGAAGAAGACGGAATGGAGCGGATGTCTCTCCGGAAAGCTCACCCAATCGACGGAGGCTGTGCGATGGGTATGCGCGAGCTCGGCGGTCGGGCCAAGGGCCAACCCGATGTGCGCATTCTCGAGGCCGTTGGCGTGCAGGCGCCCCGGCTTGAGCGCGAACCCGAGCGAGGCACCGAACGTTGAACGCGCGGCATGAAGGTCCCGCACCGCGATCGCCACGTGGTCGAGGCGAAGCCTGGCCGACGCGGACTTGCATGCCTGGAGCGGCCGGTCCGCCAAACGATCGTCCGGAGGCTCGGCGTCTCCGCCGGCATAGAATGCGAACAAGGGAGTGAGCGCGAGCAGAGCCACGAGCCGCCGTGGGATGGCGCCGGGCACTCTCAGAACACCCGCTCCTCTCCGTCCGCTCCGATTCGACGCACACGAGCCTGCCCCGTATCGGAATGCTCCAGGAGCCACAGGCTTCGATCGGGCGCCACCATGCCACCCGTAGGCGACCACCCTTCGGGAGACCTGGCCACGACCTCGGCATCGCCAGATCTATCGACCCGGATGACCGCTGCACCACCATACGAGGCCACGTACAGGTTTCCCTCGGCGTCCAGCCACATGCCGAGGAGAATGTGCCGATCGGTGACTTCGCGAACCCGCGGTGTGAGACGGGCAAGGT
>JBDHFS010000204.1:0-5730 GCA_039590285.1 Gemmatimonadota bacterium | reverse complement strand
TGGGGAGCCAGACCGTCGCTCGCTGCCATGTCGGGTCAACCCTCAAGACGTCGCGGCCGGCCGAAACCGCTACACGCCCGTCCGGCAATGCGATTGCGAATCCCACGTCGGACCGTGGTAGTGTCGTTCGGGAGATCTTGCCGGTGGCTCCGAGACGGGCCAACGCGGGCCCGCCCGTACGCTGAACGACGTACTGAACGCCCATCCGGTCGCGAACGAAACCGAAGTCGCCGTAGTCCCAAAGGTTGCCGGAGCGTCTGGGAATGACGTCCGTTACGGTACCGCCGGGCTCCAGCCTCCAGATGCGGTGGAAGGGCCGTCCGGTAATGTCGTTCGTGGTGGCGTCCTCCCCGAAGAGTCGGTCCTCCGAGTCCAGAACCAGCTGGCGCGATCGAACTCCGAGGACGGCCGGGACGCGGCTGCCCGTCGGAGAAATGCGCCACACGGTGTTCGCGTCGGAGTAGTAGACGAAGCCCCGGCTGTCCATCACGATGCTCACCGATGGCTGAGCGACCGCGGCACCGGCCCCGGCCGTGATACCGAGCGACAGGCTCAATGTGACGAGCCGGCTCCAGCTCCTCATGGTCCGCTCCAGGCTCCTGTGGCTCCGGAGGACCCGATCCTCGGGAAAGGTCTCGGTCTCTCTGTGTTCAGTGACGGTAAGCAGCCGGAGCCGGCACGCAAGAGGTGGCAGCCAGTTGCTCGTGCGATGCCGCGTCAGCCCACGAGGCGATACGTGCGCAGGTCCATGTCTCCGGCGAGAAGGTCTCCAAAGCGGGCGATGACGGCCTGAATATGAGAGGTCTCGAGATGAGCCTGGAGGGCTTCCGGGTTGACCCACTCTTCGACGAAGGTGAAAGCGTCTCCATCCTCGGTGCTTTCCAGCAGCTCGTAGGAAATGCAACCGGCCTCTTCGCGAGTGGGTGCGAGAAGACCCTCCAGAGCACTCCTGAGCTCGTCGGCCCTTCCTTCCTGAGACTTCAGGTGAGCCACGACGCGTAGGGACATGCTTCCTCCTTGTGCCTGGGAGTTCGAGGCGCCGGACAGCGGCGCCAGCATCCAGGCCAAGCTACACAAAGCGACAGCCAGACCGGAATCCCCGCTTCAGGTCGTCAGGACCCGAAACCAGGCTCGGCCCACACCTGAGCTTCGAACGCGCTCAGCGACACATCCTCCCGCAGCCACGCTCCGGGCTCCAGGCCAGCCTTCGCGCAAAGGCCGTCCAGGTAGGCCCGGCGATCCCAGCCCTGGTTCGCCGGAACCTGGGGGAGGAGCAGCCCGGCTCCTCCCTCGGACTCGAGCAACAATCCGTGTGTGCCGACCTGCACGGCGCCCGGCTCAATCGGTACAGGGGCTGAGAGGGCGCTGATCTCGAATCGGACCTCGCTGAGCTCATGTCGCGCGACCGGAGGAAACCGTGGGTCGTGTAGGGCCGACGAAACCGCTGCATGCCGGACGCATTCAGGCAGTGGGCGCCTCGCCGGACACTCCCCGCGACACCCCCTCAGCGCTCCGGTTGCCTCGGACCGGATGGTCACGAAGGCCGCCGTCGGTTCCGTGCGGTGCGACACCTCATCCGGTATCGGCGGTGGCTCCTCACCGGTGAGCGCGGCTCGCACGGCCTCGCGGGCCAACTCCAGCAATAATCGACGCTGTTCGGATGGGATGCGATCCATGCTCGCCCCCTCTAATCCAGTGGCTCCACGCGCGCCGCCCAGCCGCCGCCCGGCGCGAGGAGCAACTCCAGCTCCTCGGTCGCGTCGACCGTCCGTTCCGAGCGCCTGTAATCCCGAGGGTCGCGCGACGCGTTGGCACCGTCCGCGAACGCGACCATCTGCCAGCGCCCCGAGCCCAGGAAGCCGAAATCGATGGACAGGCGCCGTGATTCCCAGTCCGTCATACCACCCACGAACCAGGTATTCCCGCGCCGTCGGGCCACGACCACGTAGTCCCCGACGCTGGCCGCCAGCACCCGCGTCTCATCCCACACCGTCGGCACCCCCGCGATGAACTCCGTGCACTCGATCTCTCTCAGGTAGTTGGATGGGGAATCGGCCAGCATCTGGAGGGGGCTCTCGTACACGACGTACATCGCGATCTGGTGCACGCGAGTCCCCAGGCTCATCGGTCGATCGAACACCGGCTTGAACTGGTCTTCGGTAGCGTTGAGCATGGCCCCGGGGGTGTAGTCCATGGGGCCGGCCAGCATTCGGATGAAGGGTAGCGTCACATCGTGCTCCGGCGTCGGATACGGGCTCCATTTCACGTGCTCGAGCCCCCGAACGCCCTCCCGAGTGAGGACGTTGGGATACGCCCTCCGAAGTCCAGCCGGTTTGTACGCGCCGTGAAAGTCGACCAGCAGGTGGCGCTCCGCCGCGGCGGCGGCGGTCTTCCAGTAGTACTCGACCATCGGCTGGTCGTCGCGTTGCATGAAGTCCACCTTGATGCCCGCGGCACCCCATTCCGCGAAGCGGTCCAGCGCTTCCTCCAACCGGTCATCCAGGGTCTTCCACACCACCCATGGGATGAGGCCCACACCTCTCTCCCGAGCGTAGGCGAAGAGGCTTTCGAGGTCGATGTTGGGATTCAGGCTCCACAGATCGGCAGGGTCCGACCAACCTTCGTCCAGGATCACGTACTCGATTCCGTGCTCCGCCGCGAAATCCACGTAGTAACGGTAGGTGTCGGTGTTGAGCCCGGCGTCGAAGTCCACTCCTGACACGTTCAGGGCGTTCCACCAGTCCCAGGCGACCTTGCCCGGTCGGATCCACGACGTGTCATCCAGCTCCAGGGGCCGAGCCAACCTCCACACGATCGTGCTGCGCACGAGATCCGCGTCCTCCTTCGCCACGACGAACACGCGCCACGGGAACGTCCTGGGTCCTTCCGTGCGGGCAAGGAACGGCTCTCGGCCGGCCACCCTGACCGTACGGTCGTTCACCTGCTCTTCCGCCGCGGGATACGCCGGCAGGACTCCAACGAGGCGACGGGTTCCGGTCCCCCCGAGATAGAGCCCCGGGTAGGAGCGAAGGTCCGACTCCGTGATCGCGAGCTTCGGCCCACCTTCCCAGGCGGCCAGGACGGGAAGACTCGCCATCGTTCCGGGCCCGATCTCCGTGGAGTGGACGCGCTCGTACAGACGCTCCGAATGCGTAAGGAAACTCTCCTCCGTGGGGAACCAGATCTCGGGGTCTCCGGCCAGCGTGAGGGACATCTCCTCCGCACCCACGATGATCTCCCCCTCCCTCTCGACCACGAAGCGGAAGGCGACTCCGTCGTCGTAGGCCCGGACATCCAATCCCCAGCCGCCGAAGAACCTGAGACAGAGCTCATTGTAGTGGTCCCCGATCCTCGACTGTTTCTCTGGCACGACGGGCTCGAGCCAGTCGTGGACCTCGCGACGCGTGCGTTCGATCACGCGGGAGTCCGGCCCGACGATCGTCCCGTCACCGAGCCGAAGCGCTATCCCGGAGGGCTCCACGAGTGGGCGGCCGCCGAGGCTGATCGCGTACTCGAGACGGCCCCCGGTGGTCACCGTCATTTCGACGGTTCCGTCAGGAGACGCAACGAGGTTGCCGGCCCCTTCCTGTGCCCACGCGCGGCGAGGTGCCGGACCCGCGACGGTGAGGCCGAGCATGCCCGCCATCACTGCCAGCCTGACGACCCACCTGTCATGCGAAACGCTGCGGCTCATCGGCCCTACCCCATCCAGAAGCCCTTGCGATGCGAGATGCCAAGAACCTTGTGGCAGTGCTCGCAGAAATAGACGTATCGCCTCCCCATGACACCGGAGAGACGCTGAAAGCACACGCGGCTGAGCGTAGTCGCGCAGTGCGGACAGGCGGGACGCAGATCGGCTCGCTCGACGGCTTCGATCATGGAAATCCTCCGGCTCGACAGTGGGGTGAGGGGCCTTTCGCAAGCTACGTGTACCGCCCAGACCGGGATAGCCTCGATCGCTCAGATCTTCACCCGTCGGTACAGACCGTTGATGGTGACGCGCTCGCCCCGTTCCGTCTCCACCCGCACCTCCTGTGTGGGCACCTCGGGAATCAAACCGTACGCGGAGAGGGCCGCGTCGTGGGCAGCCGCTTCGAGCAGGTAATGATGCCCCGTGTGAGAGCCGACGAACACGGCGTCCTCGCCCGGCACTTCGAGCAACGATCTACCCTCGGGTCTCGAGCGCGGGCTGCGGCTGGCGACCAGTAGCAGTCCTCCCATCACGAGCACTCGGCTGACCTCCGAAGCGGCGCGTTTCCATCCTTCGGCGGTGCCCGCCTGATGCAGAACCCCGAGCGCCACCACGAGGTCGAAGTAGCCGTCCGGAAACTCCAGGTGCTCCATGAGCCCCACGCCCACCCGGCGCTCCGCCTCGGCGCGACCGAGGATCGAGGCCACGCGCAGACGGGTGCGATCGACCATGGCGCGGGAGCTATCGATGGCCCGGAAATCGAAACCACGATCTGCCAGCAGGACCTCGTTTCTGCCGGCTGCGCAACCAAGATCCAGAACCCGGAAACTCCTCACGTCCGGGCATTCGTCCAGCAGTGCCGCCAGACGAAGGTCGGAATCGCGCGCAGCAAATCGCTCCACGGCCTCGGTCGATTCCCAGAAAGAGGCGTCTGCCCCTGGGTCATCCGGCACGTTTTCGCTCACCGCGGCTACTCCGGTAGATAGCCTGCCGGGATCGGGTTGCCTGCTCTCTCCCGGTCGAATATCCAGCTCATGACCCACCAGCGGCTTCCGTCGTGATACAGCTGGATGCTGTTGATCCCACGACTGAACGGCTCCCCGCCAGGCTCCCGGCTCGAGGCGTACGTGCTCCAGACGTGCGCCACGCTGCCGAACCGGTTGACGACGCGGTGGATCTCCCGTTCGTAAAACGGCTCCTCCGCCGGAAGACCGAATCGATCGTGATACTCACGCAGCGTCATCGTCATGATGTCCCGGCCGTCGTCGGGCCCGACCCGCGCGATCCCGACCAGCGCGTCGGGATGATGAATCCACTCGTCGCGTGCCCGGTCCGCCGGCTCGCCGGCCGCACGGGACACGACCTCGTAGTAGGCGGAGAGAATTCCGTCCAATGTGGCGACGTCTTGCACACGACCGGCCTCATCCTGCGCGCGCACAGCGGTCGGGAGAGCCAGGGTCGCTGTCGCGATCGCGATAACTGTCCAGTGCCACGGTTTCATCCGGCCAACTCCTGGTCGCGCGCTCGCCCCCCGGTCTTCCCGGGCCGACACGAGCTTTCGCGCTTCACGATATCCACGATTTCGGCGGGCGACCGGGCGATGGAGTCGGGCGGGACCGGCCACCCGTCCGTCGACTCGCCGCCGTACAGGACCGCGATGCTCCGAACCTGGATGCCGTAGCCACTCGCCCTCAATTCGCTGGTAGCCCGGGCGGCGCACTGGGCGTCGGTGGGATGGTCGCCCACGTAGAACGCCGCTCCGGGAGCCATGTCCGTCAGCGTGCGAAGACAGTCGAGGAGGCCGTCCGGTGCCGGCTTCTGCCTCCCGGGAGCCACTTCCTGGTATCCGATCACGTGTTGAAACCGGCTCGCCAGCCCCATCGGGTGCAGAGTGGCGGTTATGATGTCGCGCGCATTCTGCGAGACGATACCGTGGGGAAGGTACGCCAGAGCGTTCAGAACCTCGGTCACCCCATCGAACGGGTCCACGGGCGTCTCATCTCGAAGCTGGTACTCTGGCCACAGGCGCCCGGCCGCGA
>JBDHFS010000203.1:0-5736 GCA_039590285.1 Gemmatimonadota bacterium | reverse complement strand
AGAAGCGTGCCGAGCAGAGCGTCGGCGGCCGTGCTTCCCACGTCGATCACCGCGGCCTCGGTCCGCGGGTCGAGTTCCGTCTCCTGGGCCCGGGTGCAGGACGCCACGGACGACCCTGCCATGGCCGCGACGACCATCGTGATCCACCTCTGATTCATACCCGTTCTCCTGGTGGGGAAGTACCGAAAACCTCCTGAAGATCTTGCACGCTGCGGAAAAGTGCCACCGATGCGACGTGCCGACGGAGCGCTTCGACATTCGGTCTTTGTTCGCGTCGACTGCGGCCACCGAATTACGCAATCGTTCTATGTCTCTGTCATAACCGTACATACATCGTCCTATCCTCGCTTTCGCAAACCAGCGGACCGCGGTAGAGGAGGCCTGTCGCGCCGTCGCAGGATCTGGTCTGCGAATTGCGCTTGAAACGGTGCGCGTGCGAGCGGACGGACGCCGCACCGGAGGGACCCGAACGGAAATGAGCCGAGACCATGAAGCGGTCGCACCGAAACTGTCAGAGGGGCTTCACGCTCGTCGAGCTTCTGATCAGCATGACGATCCTGAGCATCGTGGCCCTGATGTCCAACACGGCGTTTCGGAACTTCCGGCAGCGGACGATTCTGAACCGCGCCGCGCAGGTCGTGGCAGCCGATGCCGCCATGACCCGGACGTACGCCATCCGGGGCCGCGGCAACGTCTCCCTCGTCGCCGATGAGTCAACACAGAGTTACATGATCAGGGACGCCGCCGGCACCGTGCTGAAGAGACGTCAGTTCGACGGCGACTCGGATCTTTCCATCGACACTATCGACATCCGCCTCGCGGGAGACTCTCTCACGTTCAACGCACGCGGGATGCTCGTGACGGCGTTCGCCCTTATCGACGTGGGCAGCGATTCCGGCTCCAAGACAGTGCAGGTCAATGGTCTCGGCCGGCACCGGATCATCAACAACTGAGGTCGACGAGATGGCCGCCAACCGCAGCATCGGAACGCGCCTGGCCGACGAAAGCGGCTTCGGCCTTGTCGAAACGTTGATAGCACTCACCATCCTCGTGATCGGATTGATTGCGGTGAGCGGGCTGAGTCTGGCCTCCGCGGACCAGGCGAGAATCGCCAACTGGCGCAGCCAGCAGGCCACGGCGGCGCAACTCGCCCTGGAGACGGTGCAACAGAATGGCTGGGGGGGCGCGTCGAGCGGCTACGATACGATTACGGTCGCCGGCCACGACTACGTGGTGAAGGTTTCCATTACGAAGGTCACGTCACGCATCCGGGACGTCACGGTTGCCGTGGACGCTGTGGGTGACGTGGGGAGTCGCGCCTTCACCACCCGACTGTACAAGCCACGACCGTTGCCGGCCGAGATTCCGGTAACTCCGTGAACGGGAACAGGGTGCACATGAATCGGATGCGATCGGAGTCGGGATTCACGCTCATCGAAGCCATGATCGCACTCGTGATCAGCGGCATTCTGGCTTCGGCCATGCTGTCGTTGCTACTGGGGCAGAGCCGATTCTACGAACGGACCGACGATCAGATCTGGGCCGAGCAGAGCAACCGGGCGACCCTGGACCTGATGTCGTCCGAGCTGCGGATGGCCTCCGCCACCGACCTCCTGGCGGCGGAATCGGACTCGGTAGCCGTCCGCTTCGACATCATGCGGGCGATCGTGTGCGATTCCACGGCAGCCGACGAGGCCACCCTTCTGGCCTACGACACAGTCGCCGCGTGGGGTCTCGACGGTGGGTTCACCGGCACCGCGTACTCTGACGCATTCGACGAAGACTTCGAGTACGCCGACGGCTTCCTTCCCTCGACCGTTGCCACGGGTTCCGGACCGAAGGCCACGTGCGTGGCCAACGGAGCTCCTTCCACGGCGCCGGACAACACGTACGCCAGCCTCTCCGGCTGGGCCAGCCAGTTTTCGGACGGGGTGCCCAATCAGGGAGCCATGGTCCGGTTCTACAGCCGGCTTAGCTACCGCTTCGCGGCTTCCACGTTCTTCCAGTCGCGCACGGCCCTGTGGCGCGGAGCCCAGGAGCTCGTGGGCCCCTTCGAGAACGGAGCCGCGTTCAGCTTCGTCATGGACGACGGCAGCGTGGAGAACAACGTCGGCTCTTCGGACCTGGACGAGGTCGTCTCCATCCGCGTGACCGTGACGGCCGTGGGCGATGGAGCCAACAGGTACGATGTTGAGCGGGACCTGCAGTTCGACATACCATTCCGGAACTGAGTCGGCCGTCTCAGTCACCTGCACCCCTCAGCGGCACTCTCGACCACGAGGCATCGGGACACCTCGGTGTCCGCGGCAGGTATCTGCTGGCTAGAGGTGATGCGGTCGACTCAACGTCGAGGAGAATGAGAGACGGGCGAGGCGCGAATGCCACGCGTCGCCCGCGCACTCCGGAGGGTCAGGGTGAAGACCTCGCGCGGCCTTCTACTGCCAGCGCTCGAACCAGCTTCCCGGTACCTCCGAGAGCCCACCGAACGCCGCCCTGGAGGCCATCGTCAAATAGCAGGAATGGTACTTGAACGCCTTGTTCCCGTTCCCGAGGTCGGAGCTCGGCGTGGACTCTCCCAGGAGCTCGTTGAGCCCGGTGATCGTGGCTCCCTCGACGGTCTGATAGCCATTACTGGTGAGGTATCCGCCGACCAGGATGAGCCCGTCCCACTCGAAGGACCCGTTGAGCGTCAGGTTGTTGCGGACGATGATGGTCCCCTGTCCGCTTTGGTCGGGGTTCACGGAAATACTCCCTTCCACGTAGATCACCGGCCACTCGTCCGATCCCAACGAGCCAGCGAGAGGCCAGCTGTCGGGCGGAATCGTGTAGTCGGGCGCCACAAGCCCTTCGTCGACGATCTTCTCCCACGGGATGCCCGTCTCCTCCAGGAGCTCTAGGCTGGAAGGAGCCTCGTATACGTCCGGGTCGCCATCCGGAACGGGGCTTCCGCCGCTCTGATCGTATCCACTGGGAGGCACGGCCACTCCGGCGACCGTGGATGCGGGGGAATTGGGGCAGTTGGGGTTGCCAGACGTAGCGTAGTCAGCCCCCGAGATGGTTCCGGCGCCGCCGTTCTTCAGCAATCCGGACCCCGCGGCGAAAGATGCCTTCGCGGTCACGGTGCCCGCGTCGTACAGGGCCAGCCGTGAGATAGTGCGGGACGCGGAGCCACCTTCCGGCGGTGTGTAGGTCGATACGGAGCGCACCCGATACAACACGCGGTCGTACGGGAGGTCGATCATCTTCTCGCCCTGCACGACGGCTGAGCCGGAGGCGTACGTGAAGGTGTCCGTGGTCAGTCCATACCTGCTGCCCAGGTACTGCTGCAGACCGGCGTCCGCCACGTAGAACGCGGTCGTCCCCGCCTCCTGGTTCTGACTTGCCCGCAGCTCGGTATCCGTCATCACCATGGCAGCGGCGGCCAGTGCCGTGAGCCCGACGAGGGCCACGAGGACGATCACGAGCGCCGCACCCCGCTCGTTTCGGATGGTCTTCGCTCCGCGACACGCGCCGGGATATCTGTTTCTACTCATGCTTCACTGCCGCTCCCTTCCGTCGATCGCCGGATCGGAGGCGCCCCACACGAGCGGAGCGCACTACTCCACCTGTCGTATGTGCAACCGTGGGGCCAATCCGCGGACTGTGTTCTCCAGTGCTGTAACCAACTTCACGACAGTTTTTTACGGCGAATCTGGCACCCGCGCATGTGGCGCGCGCGCGACACCGGAACCGGAAGAGATCGCCGGATCCTGCCATGTTTTGCACGAAACCACCGCGGGGGACCCGAAACTGGCCGCTGCCGAGGTCGGCGTGTACGTTGCGGCCCCGCGAGGGCAGAATCATGCGGATGCAGGTAAGATGAAGTTCGCCGCCAACATGAAGATGCCGCCGTCCCTCGAGAGAGAGATGCGCGACAAGATCGAGGACAGCCTTTACTGAGCCGGTGGAGGAACGCATGCGGGTCAATACATCGATCGCGGCCCTGGCCTCAGCGGCCACACTTCTTCTGAGCGTGGCGCAGCCGGCCGACGCCCAGACCGGCCACCTGCGGCAGGGAGTCGGGGCGGTCAACACATCCATGGGCGGTGCGGGCGCGGCGACCACGCAGAGCCTTCTCGGGACTTTCTATCTGAATCCCGCGGCGCTGATCGGATACGACGGGACCCGGGTGGAGTTCAGCCTCGACTTCCTGAATCCGAACCACACGCTTTCCACCGGCTCTTCGTCAACCCAGAGCGCCCACGACCATGGGTACCTTCCTTCCGCCGCGGTCTCATCGCCGGTGGGGGATCGCGTGACGCTCGGACTCGGCGCGATACAGCTCGGTGGCTTGCGGACCCGCTGGGGGGGCGTCCTCGAAGGCGAGTCGTTCGCGGCGGAGGCCGAGTACCAGGTAGCCCGGTTCACCCCGACCGTAGCGTTCGCCGTGTCGGACGCGATCTGGCTCGGCGGGTCCCTGCTGGTCGATTGGACGTCGTTCCGCCAGGACCCACTGCTCGTGGGCGCGCCGACGGCGCAGTCGTACCCCAACGCCGTGGGCGGGGACACCGAGATCGGGGTCGGATTCCAGGCCGGCCTGCTGTGGAACGTGAACGACTTCATCGCGATCGGCGGCTCGTACGCCTCGAAGACCGGAGTCACGGAGTACGTGCTTCCGGGCACCGTCGCAGCTCCGGGCTCACCCTCCTATGGAGACCTGCAGCCCGTGCCTTTCACGCTGGAGACGCCGGCGATGCTGGTGGGCGGGCTTTCGATGACACCGCTGCCGAGCCTGCTCCTCGCGGCGGACGTCCGATACCTGTTCTACGAGGACGCCGCCGGCTTTTCGTTCGAGGGCGACTCGCCGTTCGCGTCCGACGGAGCCCTGGCCGGATTCGGGTGGCAGAACGTCCTCGCCTTCAACATCGGCGCGGAATACTCCGTGAGCGACAAGCTGGCCCTTCGCGCCGGCTACAGCCACGCCGACGCGGCCGTCACCGAGGAGCTCGTGTCCGTCAACGTCACCACTCCCGCGATCCTGAAGGACCGCGCGTCCTTCGGATTCGGCTGGCATCCGACCCGGCGGTTCCGCATCGACGCGGGCTACACGATCGGATTCGAGAATTCGGTCACGGGTCCGATCCTGACGCCGGGCGGGGCGCTTTCAGAGAGCGTGACCCTGGAGTCGAGGGCGCATGGACTGCAGCTGGCCTTCACGCTCGCGACGAGGGGGTTCTAACCCGCCGTTCAGCCCGCGCGGCCGGGCCGCGCGCGGAAGCCGTGATAGCCGTAAAGAGGGGAGCCCGGGAGGTCTCCCCTCTCCGCGCAAGAAAGACCACCGCCACACCCAGATGGACTTCTCAAAGTCACGCTACTTCGTTGTCCATCAGCAACAGAATGTAGCCCTGACGCCACATTTGGCAGGCTTCGATCCGGGCGTTACCGTACGCATAATCCCCACTCGAGAAACGGGTTGTTGCCCGGGTCATGAGACAGGGCCGACAGGCAGGTTTCTTGCACAAACGTGACTATTGTCTCTGAAAACGTCCCGCCCATCCGCGGCTGTGAGTACCGTGGGCGCGGCCCATTCCCACGCAGGAGGATTCAGATGAGAGGCTTCAAAGTACTCGGAATCGGCCTGTCGGCCGTAGTCGCCTTCACCTTCGCCGCGTGCGACGAGCAGCCTCAGCCGACGGAGCCGGAAGCCCAGGCAGAGGCGACGGCTCTTTTCGGCATCACCGGCAACGGCGGTCCGAG
>JBDHFS010000202.1:0-5753 GCA_039590285.1 Gemmatimonadota bacterium | reverse complement strand
AACGTGAAAGAGGTGGAGCCGACGTATCGCCTGGCCCTGCTGACGGCGCTGGCGTTTCTGATCGTGGCCCCCCTGCCGCTGCTCGCTCACCTGGGTCACCCGGAGCGCTCGTACGAGATCTTCCTGACTCCGAATCGCAAGTCCGCCATGGCGATGTTCGGCTTCGTGTACGCCTGGTATCTGATGGTGGTACTGCTGTTGGAGATCTGGTTCGATTACCGGAGGGACTTCGTGCAGTGGGCCCGGGAAGCGACCGGGCCCCGGAAGTGGTTCTACTACGCCCTCACGCTGGGCGCCACGGATCTGTCGGACCGGGCGCTGGAGTTCGACGACAAGGCCGGCCGGTGGATCACGATCATCGGCATTCCGTCGGCCTTCCTGCTCCATGGATACGTCGGCTTCATCTTCGGGTCCGTGAAGGCGAATCCGTGGTGGAGCAGCGTGCTGATGCCGGTCGTGTTCCTGTTCTCGGCCATCGTGTCGGGCATCGCACTGGTCCTGATCATCTACCTCGTGGCCACCCTGTTCCGGAGCAAGAAGGTGGACATGGGGTGCGCGGACAAGCTCGCGACGTTCCTGTTCTATGCCATGGTGGTCGATTTCTCGCTCGAGATGCTCGATTTCATCCACCGCCTGTACGAATCCGAAGAGTCGATAGAGATCCTCTCGCGGCTGATCGAGGGCCGTCTGTTCGTCAGCCTCATCGTACTGCAAATGGTGCTGGGGACGCTCGTGCCGCTCATTTCGCTCGGCATGGTGTCACCGGCCCTCACCAGGAAGGGCATTCGCAAGGTCCCGGCCGAGGTCAGGCGCCTCATCTACCTCGGCTGCGCCCTCCTCGTGCAGGTCGGCATCTTCAGCATCCGGTGGAACGTGGTGATCGGAGGACAGCTGTTCTCGAAGAGCCTGCGGGGTCTGACCGTCTACAAGGCCGAGCTGCTGGGGCTGGAGGGTTTGCTCATGGCCGGGGCGCTGTTGATCCTGCCATTCATCATCCTCGGGTTGCTGGTGAGGATCATGCCCCCGTGGGCCGAGACCGAGCTCCCGGCGACACCCGACGCGTGAGACCCGACCGGGCCTGACGCGCGTGCCGTCATCCGGAGCCTATCTCCCGAACCATGCCGTCTCAGGGGTTTCCGCGGCCTCAGGCTCCGCGGCCAGCGTGCGAAGCAGAAAGGCCGTCATCATCTCGTACAGGTTGACCGTGAGGGTCTGACCCCGGACGCCGTGCCGTTGGCCGGGATACAGCCTCATGTCGAACTGCTTCCCCACCGCCTCGAGGGCGTAGACCATCTTGAGCGTGTTCTGCGGGTGCACGTTGTCGTCGGCGGTGCCATGGACGATCAGGAGGTGCGCCTCGAGGCCGTCCGCGAGTGACAGCGGAGCGCCCAGGCTGTAACCCTCGGGATTCTCATCCGGCGTTCTCATGAACCGTTCGGTGTAGATCGTATCATACAGCTCCCACGACGTCACGGGGGCACCCGCGATGGCCGTGGCAACGGCGGAGCCACCGATGAACGAGGTCATCAACGCCATATACCCGCCGTAGCTCCAGCCCCAGATCCCGATTCTCGAGCCGTCCACGTACGGCAGGTTCCCGAGCTGGCGCGCCGCCGCCAGCTGGTCGGCCGCCTCGAGCTGCCCCAACCTCATATAGACCTGCTTCTTGAACTCGCGCCCGCGGGCCCCCGTTCCCCGATTGTCCACACTGGCCACCAGGATTCCTTTCTTCACCAGCATCTGGTGCCACATGTAGCGGTTTCCACCCCAGGCATCCCGAACGGTCTGCGAGCCCGGTCCCCCGTACACGTACAGGAGCAACGGGTATTGCTGGCCCGGATCGAAATCGCGTGGCTTGATGATCCAGGCGTTCAGCTGCGAGCCGTCGTCGGCACGCACCGTGAAGAACTCCGGCTCGCGCAGGTCGAGAGCGTCCAGTTTCTGGACCAGCCCGGCGTTGTCCTCCAGGACCCGCACTTCGGACCCGTCGGCCGTGCGCCGCAGCACGCTGACGGGAGGCGTACCGATCGACGAATGGGTGTCGGTGAACAGCCGGAAGTCGGGGCTGAAGCTGGCCGAGTGGCTACCCCGCCCGCCGGCGATCCGCGTCATGTCGCCGCCTTCCAGCGGCGTCGAGTACACCGCTCGGGTGAGCGGGCTTTCCGATGCCGCCGTGAAGAAGACGACGCCCGTCTCTTCGTCAACTCCGTGCAGGGCCGTGACGTCCCAGCGGCCCCGTGTGAGCTGGCGGACCATGCGGCCACTCCGGTCGTACAGGTAGACGTGGGTGAAGCCGTCCCGATCGCTGGTCCAGGTGAAGCGGCTACCGCCATCGATCCAGTAAAGGTCATCGTTGGCGTCAAGCCACGCGTCGTCCTCATCGGAGAACAGCAGGGACGTGCCGCCGGTCACGGCGTCGCCGAGCAGCAGGTCGATCCGGTTCTGATGCCGGTTGAGGCGCTGGATCACGACCTCGTCCGATGACTCCGCCCACTCCATGCGAGCGACGTAAATGTCTTCCTCGGGGCCGAGGTCGAACCACGTAGTGCGACCCGTGGCCAGATCGAGCGATCCGACCCGAACCCGGGAGTTGGCCTCACCCGCCTTGGGGTAGCGGACGCCGTCGAGCTCCGGATACAGCGGCAGCGGGTCCAGCAGCCAGTACGTGCGCACCGGGCTCTGGTCGAGCTGCCAGTAGGCGATCCGCCCGCCGTCCGGGCTCCACCGGAACGCGTCCCTCAGATCCAGCTCCTCCTCGTACACCCAGTCGGTCGTGCCGTTGATGATCGTCTCGCTGCCGTCGAACGTGAGCCGGCGCTCCTCACCCGTTGTGAGGTCGCTGACGTACAGATCGTTCTCGCGCACGAAGGCCACACGGCGCGCGTCCGGAGACAGCTTGGCGAACATCTGCAGGCCGGCTTCGCGGCTCACGGGGGACAGGCGCCGCGCCTGGAAGTCGAACACGTAATAGCGGCCCCGCGTCCGGTCTCTCCACACCTGCCGGCTCTCGGAGAAGATGAGCACCCTCCCCGCATCATCCGAGAAGGAATGTCCCTCGATTCGGAGCGGTTCCAGGCCGCCCGGCGCGACCAGGTCCGCCGCGGAGATCAGCTTCTCTCGACGACCCGACTCGGCCTCTTCGCGCCACAGTTCATCGTGCCCAGCGGAGTCGGGCTCGACGGTCGTCCAGTGTCTGCCGTCGGGCATCCAGTGGACCGAGTCTCGCTCGGTGGAGAAGTCTTCGCTCCCGAAGATCCGCTCCACGGTGAGCTCATCCTGAGCCCGGGCGAGACCGGGCGTGGCCGTGAGCAGAAGCGCAGCGAGGATCCAGCGCCCGGCGCTTGCGTGGTTCCGCCTGTCCGTCATGTATGTCGCTCCATCTGGTCGGCGTCCGCGGTGCCGGGTGGCCCGGCAGCCTCACCCGCGGCCGCCTGCTCTATCGTAACTGGTTCCGGCTCTAGAGGATCCGGAGAACCTGTACTCTGGGCAATCCGAACAGGATCTTCGTCCACCGGCCCAACACGGCGTTTCCGTAGTAGAGCCTGCCCGTGCTGGTACCCACGAACCCGGACTGGCGCGCGGTGCGGTCCGTCGCGAGGGCCGTGAACGCTCCTCTCTCTCCCATGGCGCTCGTCTTGAACTGCTCCCAGGTCTCGCCGGAGTCCCGGCTCACCAGCAGCCTGGCCCTGGCATTACCTTTCGATCCCTCCCACGTGGCGGGGGGGCCGCCGGCCACGGCGAGGACCAGGACCGAGTGCCGCGCCCCACGCTCGAACTCCGAGTCGAGCCGCGTGCAGTAGGCCTGCCCCAGCTCGCTTACATGGGGTGTCCATTTCCGTCCGCGATCGCGGCTGATGTGGAAGCCGCCGCCCGTGGCGGCGTACACCCTGGACGAATCCACGGGGTCCGCCATCAGGAAGTGGACGTCGTCGTACAGCCCCTCGTTGCACCCCGTCCACGAAGATCCTCCGTCGTCGCTCCTGTACGCGCCGCCGATCTCCACTCCCGCATACAGACGGCTGGCGTCGTGCGGGTCGGCGACGACCGTGTCGACGCGGGCCGCGCCATCTCCCGAGTCCTGCCATCCCTCGCGAACCCCCAGGACCCTTAACTCACGCATCTCTTCCCATCCGGCTCCGCCGTCGCGCGAGACGTGCAGAGCGGCCGGCTGAGTCCCCGCGTAAAGCAGATCCGAATCTCTCGGAGAGACGGCCAGGGAACGAATGCGGTGCTCGTCGAGCGGTCCCGTCATCTGCTCCCAAGTGCGGCCCCCGTCCTCGCTGCGCCACACTCCGTGCCCGCTGACCGCCGTGTAGAAGCGACCACCCGCCGGAACGATCGCCCGAACATCGTCCCCCTCGAAATGGCTCTCCTCCACCTGTGCGGATCGCTCGCCGTGGACCCAGCGAACGACGCACAGACCACCCTTCGTCCCCACGAGTATGCGCATGGATTGAATCCCTTGTTCAGCCCTGCGTTTGATGTCCTGAATCGGCCCGCGAGCGCGGTCCTAGGAGCACAGCAAGGTCG
Source organism: Gemmatimonadota bacterium (assembly GCA_039590285.1). GTDB lineage: Bacteria > Gemmatimonadota > Gemmatimonadetes > Palauibacterales > Palauibacteraceae > Benthicola. Next base: position 1,223 of record JBDHFS010000202.1, on the reverse strand, counting down.
CTTTCGGGTGACCTCCGGGCAAGTTTTCGAGGGGTACGGAGCGGGACCCGTGACCGGTTGGTTGACACCGATTGGACCGCTGCTAATTTGGCGGACCGCAAACCCAACCTTCGAGGTTCTGTGATGTCGCTGGTACGCTTGCACGAGGTCGCCAAGAGCTTTGATGGCGTACGCGCCGTCGACGTGGTCTCCTTTTCGATCGACCGGGGCGAGATCGTCGGCTTTCTGGGTCCGAACGGGGCCGGAAAGACGACGACCATGCGCCTCATCACGCAGGCTCTGCAGCCGGACGCGGGGACGATCCATATCGACGGGCAGCCGATCGAGGCGGATGCCCACGCCGCCCGCCGCCGGATCGGGTATCTGCCCGAGACGAACCCGCTGTACGAGGACATGCCGGTCAGCGAGTTCCTCACGTATATGGGCCGGCTGAGAGGCATCGCCGAGGTCGACCTCCAGGACCGCATCGACCCGGCCGTGGAACAGACCGGCATCGCCGAGGTTTACTATCGCCCGATCGCGCACCTCTCGAAGGGCTACCGGCAGCGGGTAGGCCTGGCTCAGGCGATTCTCGCCGAACCGGATATCCTGATCCTGGATGAGCCGACCGAGGGTCTCGACCCGAACCAGCGCGTGGAGATCCGGCGGCTCATTACGCGCCTCGGGCAGGATCATACCGTTCTGCTGAGCACGCACGTGATGCAGGAGGTTCAAGCCGTCTGCGACCGGCTCCTCATCATTCATCGCGGCAAGATCATAGCGGACGGAGGAGTCAACTCGCTGCTGGCGGGCGAAGGCCGCGCCATACGGGTGACGGTCGAGATCGAAGCCCAACCTGGCGATCTCCGAACGGCACTGGAGGAGCTTCCTTCGGTGGAGCGCACGCACGACGCCGGGGACGGAGGGGTGCATCCCCGCTATCTCGTGGTGAGTCGCGAGGGAGCCGATCCCCGACCCGAGATATTCGAACTGGCGCGCGACCGCGATTGGACCCTGTGGGAAATGCGGAAGGAACAGGAGAACCTGGAGCAGTTCTTCCGCGACCTGACGGAGTCCGTCTGATGAACAGAAACATCTCCGCGGTGGCGGGCCGCGAGTTCCGGAGCTTCTTCGATCAGGCCACGGCGTACATCCTTCTCGTCGTGTTCCTGGCGGCCAATTTCTTCTTCTACTTCAGGACCGTCTTCATGACGGCGGAGGCCACGCTGAGGCCGATGTTCGAG
>JBDHFS010000201.1:0-5776 GCA_039590285.1 Gemmatimonadota bacterium | reverse complement strand
TGTAGAACTCGAACTTGCCCGTCTCGGTGGCGAAGTTGTCCCACTTCTTGCGGTACTCGAAACGGTGGGAGTTCCACACTCCGCGCGCCACGAAGTCGGTCCAGCCATCCAGCGCGTCTCCGTACTTGCCGTGGTCCTTGTGGGTCGCGTCCCAGCAGGGCCGCGTCAGCATCTTTGTCGCGAAGAGCGCGAACTCGGAGCTGTTCGACGGCGGGCGCCCGGTCTCCGGGTCCGCGTACGCTTCGCGGAAATACCTCAGCATGTTGTCGAAGCCGCGCTCGGCGAGCGCTTCGGCCAACATCCATGGCACCTCTGTCTCATCCTGCCGCACGTCCCACAGAGGCTCGATCACAGGCTGGGTGAGGGTCGAGTAACCGTGCAGGTTCTGCTTCGATTTCAGGAAGCTCCACTTCTCGAACAGCTGGTGCGCCGCCGGCAGGACGACGTCCGCGAAATGGGTCATCTCGGACGCGTTCGTCGTCACGTGTACGAAGAAGGGGAGGTTCGTCAGCGCCCTCTCCCAACGGTCGGTTCCCGAGCACGAGAAGGTGAAGTTGGCCCAGTAGGCGATCGCCACCTTCAGTCCGTACGGGTCCTCCGCCAGCATGGCGTCGGCCGTATTGTTGGTCACGACTCCGCCTCCGCTCTTGCCCTTGTTCAGGGCCGGGAACGGAAGCGTCCCGCGCTGATCGATCTTGGGCTGCTTCGAGAGCTTCTTTGCCACTTCGTCCTGGTACGATGCGAAGTCGGGGATGTTGTCCTGCGGGACCTTCGTCTTCTGTACCGTTCCCCCCTTGCTGTCCGCCGAGCCGACCAGGCCGTTGAGAGCGTGGGCAGCGAGGGCGGCGTACCCGCCCCGCGCCTGCATGGCTGTTCCGGGTGATACCCAGCTGATCGCGGCCGGGGCAGCCCTGCCGAAGCCCCGGGCCACGCGACGGATCTGATCGGCCGGAATGCCGCAGCGCGACTCCGCCCACGCGGGGCTCCTGTCCTTCAGCTCGAGGTTCCACCAGCGGACGACGCCGTGCGTGTGGAGCTCTTCGAACGCTTCCTCGTCCACGGACTCGCCGGGGACGAACAGGTTCGCACCCTCCTTGAAGTCGCCGACGAACTCGCGGCTCCACAGAGCCTCCGCCAGGATCACGTGCGCCATGGCCACGGCCAGGGCGGCGTCCTCACCCGGAACGACGGGCAGCCACTCGTCCGCCTTGGCTGCCGTGGAGGACAGGCGAGGATCCACGACCGCGATATCGGCTCGGTCCCGCACGTGACCCCAGATGTTGATGGCATGAGGCACCTGGCGGTTCGACGCGAGCGGGTCCGCGCCCCAGCAGAGCACGTAACGAGTGTGCTCCAGGTCGTAGTCGCGGTAGTCCCAGTATCCCTCGGTGAAGAAGGCTCCGAACTTCTCCGCCTCCGCACAGATCGCGGAGTGGCTGATCCCGTTCGGTGAGCCGAACACCTTGGGCACGGCGCTGTAGATGATGTCCCGCATGTAGCTGTAGCGGCCGCGGAATACGGCGAACTTGTGCGTCTCTCTGGCCTCCCGAAGCTCCATCATGCGGTCCGCGATCAGCCCCATCGCCTCTTCCCAGCTGACCGGCACGAAGCCGGGATCCTGGTCCCTTCCCTTGCGCGGATTGGTGCGCTTCATGGGCACCTTGATCCGGTCGGGGTCATAGACCTGCTGCAGGGCGATGTGGGGCCTCGGGCAGATCTGGCTGTGAGTGGCCAGCGAATAGGGATTGCCGCGCAGGTGGACCACACGGCCGTCAACGACACGCACCTGGACCGGACACCAGCTCGTGCATCCCTGGCACGTCGAGGCGAGCCAGCGCCCGACCAGGTCCGTGGTCCGCGCATCGACGTCCCGTGTGAAGAACTCGAGAAGGGCCGTGCCGCCGACGGCCGCCACGATCCCTATGCTGCCGGCACCCTTGACGAACGCGCGCCGCGAGACCCCGGTGCCGGCCTTCTCCTCGACTTTCGTGGACTGCAACTCGGTATGCATGCAGCGTTCCTATGGAAGCGTGGTGAATACGGGATTCAGCTGGCCGGACAGTACGACCGCCAGACGGAAGAAGAGGCCTCCCACGAGGATCAGCACGCTGGCGACGCCCACTGTCCACACATGGAGGCCTTGATGACGAGCGTCCCCCTTCCTCCACCAGTGGGCTCCGATGGCCAGTGGGAGGCCCACACCGGCCAACAGACCCACCGTCCAGTAGGTGACGCTGCCTCCCGGCGGTCGTGAGCCGTTGGCGACTGCACTATCCGCGCTGAGCCACCACAGGAAGACGAGGAAGGCCAGGGGGACGATCAGAGTCGCGCCCAGGCCCAGTCGTCCGTGAGGTGTCGAACCCGGTCGGGCCCCGTCGAGGGGCTCGCAGGCCGGTGAGCTCTCATTCGGCCGATCCCCGTACAACAGGCTGACGGTACCGAGGACCAGCGGGAGGCCGATCCCCAGGCCGATCCCCAGGCCCCAGTAGAGGAGGCCGTATTCCGTGTTCGCGGCCGCCAGCGCCTCGCGGTCCGCCAGATCTCCGAAGCGCAGACCGATCCACCAGAAGAAGAAAAACGCCAGTTGAAGCAGCAGGGCTACCGCGAGCACGTAGCGGACCGGCCACAGGTCGTCCAGGAACGTCTCCACGTGCTCAGCGTCGTCCAAGCGCCCAGCCCACTTCATCCGCAGCAGGTGGGCTGCCATGACCGCGGCGATTCCCGTCGTCGCGAAGCAGACGAGGGAGGCGAGCACCGTCGGTCCCGTGTTCCACAGAGGCCGCGAAGGCAGCACGGCCAGCAGCATTCCGTGATAGGCTGCGACGATGACGGCGACCGGAACGAGGGCCAGGCCGAGACCTCTCTTCATCGGTCTGGGCTCATCATTCAGCCACAGGAAGGCGTACCAGACCGCGCCGACGAGGAACAGTGTCTGGAAGACACCCCCCCACCACAGAGGTGCGGTCGGCGCGAAGTTCACGAACGTCTCGAAGATGTAGTGCGGGCGGCCGAGCTTGATCATTAGCAGGAGGAGTCCCGCACCCACCAGGATGGGAGCCAGAAAAGCCGCCGTCTGCGGAATCCGGCGGTACTTCCTGCCCCAGAACTCGTGAAGGCAGACGGCGAACACGAACGCGCCGACGCCGGCCCCTCCGAAGAACAGGTCCAGGGCCACCTTCCAGTCCCAGTAGTAGCCGGACTGGACGCTATAGACGATCTCCGGGTCCATATTGTGTCTCCTTGTCGAATTCCGGCGGCGGTTTGGGCCGCGCGGGCATCGTTCCGAACTTCAGTCTTCCTCGAACTCGTCATGCACCCACGTGAAGGCGGCGACCGCCGCCGGCAGTCCGATCGTGCCGGCGGCCAAGGCAACCACCTGTTCCAAAGCCTCCCGGGAGATGCCCATGGCAAGCGCCTTGCGCACGCTCGCGTGCACCGCACCCTCGCGCAGGGCACCGATCGCGATGCCCAGCTTCACCAGCCGGGCCGTGCTGTCCCCGATCGGGCCTGACGTGCCGGCCCTGCCGATGAGACTCCAGGCCTCCGACAGGTTCGGGTAGCGCTCGGAGAAAGCGACGAAGGTCTCCGGCGGCTCGGGAAGCGTGGTCATCGATCCCTCCTCAGAAGGTGAGCGAGAACGTGATCCTCGGAATGACGTCCGTCTTTGGTGCCTCACCGCCATCCAGGGCGTCGTAGAAGATGGTCTCGAGGTTCGGGATCACGTGGAAACGCTCGATGATCTTCAGGTCCACTCCCGCGAGCAGGAAGTTGATCTTCCCCTCATCCGAGAGGCGGAGATAGTCGATACGGGGAGCGTTGGGGTTGGGATCGAAGAGTTTGTCGAAGCGGGCCAGAAGCGCTACCCGATCGCTCACGTCCCACACGGTGTACACGGAAATGAGGTCGATCTTGACGTTGTCCTCGTCCTGCCTCTCCTGTTCTAGGTGGGCGTACTGAACGCCGATGCGCACGTTATCGTTGCGCCACGTGCCGAACGCCTGTCCCGTGAACAGGTCCGTGTTCGACTCCTGGTCGTTGTACGCTCCGTACACCTCGAACAGGAAACCGGAGCCGGGCTCGACTCCAAGAGCGAGGTGGAAGCCCTTTCCGGGGTTGGTCTCGTTCCGCGTACTCGAACCGTTCCCCACCATCGTGTGATAGAAGAACTTGCCCGAGGACCCGATCGGCCCTTTGGCGGCAACGCCGAAGTCACGCGATGCGCCGAGGCGCATCAGGTCGAGTGGTGTCTTCTCTACGTCCCGGTACCCCCATTCCTTCTCTACTACACCCCAGGTGGGCGTGCCCGTGATACCCAGATAGAAGCTCTGGTCGCTGGGCTTCCAGCGAACCCAGGCGTCCTTCACGAAGGGAGTGATCTTCGCCGACTCAAGCAGTGGACCTCCGGGGGAGTTCCCTTCCAGCCGGAGTCGGAAGTCCCAATCCTCTTCCAGGTTGACGTCGAGGGTAAGGTAGATGCGGCGCATCCAGAAGCCGTGCTGACCTTCCAGATTCGGGTTGTGGTGACTCGCGAACCAGTAGTAGTCACCGAAAGCGACGCCGCTCAACTTCACCCGGTTCACCCAGTCAGGTACCTCCTGGGCGGACGCTGGGGTCGCAACACAGGCCGCGATGATCAGCATCGCGGCAGAACCGATGAGCCTCTTCATTTGTGCCTCCAGGGGGAGGTAGGCGGTCTATACATCCACTAACTTCACCGACGCCTCGTAGAAGGAGCTGCTCGCCCGGATCGGCCATGATCGCACCACGTCTCGGGTCGGCCCGACGGCCGAGCCGCTAGTCTCGCGCTGTTCCGACAGCCGTCTCCTCCCGGCCCGCCCGTGGACGGTTGGGGAGGAATCCGCATCGGTTGCCGGGAACCGAGCGCTCGAATTCCGCTATCTCGTGCAACGTCACTCGTTGCAGTTTCTGCTGGATCCGCGCTCGCTCGTCCTGCCAGAACTCGTGGGTCGGACAGGAGCGCTCGTCGGAACAGCCTGCGAGGCCGAGCAGACAGCGCTCCGCCCAGTCCGTTCCCTCCACGGCCGCTACGACGTCCGCAAGCGTGATCTCGGCGGCCGGTCTGCCCAGCCGATACCCACCGTGATACCCGCGCTTCGCCTCGACCAGGCCGGACTCGGCAAGTGAAAGGAGAATCTTCGACAGATACGAGGACGGGACGCCGGTGCAGTTGGCGATATCCCGAGAGAGAGTCCAGCCGTCCCGCTCGTACGCCAGGCACGTAAGGGCCAGGACCGCGTAACCGGACGTCTGCGTGAGCGAGAGCATAGGCCTCACCAGTGACGTGCATCGAGGGGCTGACGGGGGACGTCCCCTCGAGAGCGTCGTAGTTGTTGATCTAGGCATCCAGAAAATACTTGAGTTGGATATCTACTTAATACTGGATATCTAACTCCACAAGAGGTGGCCGATCCGTCGCCCTCGCGGCGCTGCTGGCGTGTTTGCTCCTAGCGCGCAAGAGCAACAAGAAAACCGCATCGTAACTCACGATGCGGCTGTTAGTTAACTCAGTGACCCCGGCAGGACTCGCCGTCGAGCGAAGCGAGACATTGAGCGAGTGAAACGAGCGAACTACCTGCGGATGAAGACCCTGCTCGGAGCGATGTTCTGAGGAGTTACAGTGGCCCCTGCAGGACTCGAACCTGCGACCTTCGGATTAGGAATGCGGTTGCTGGGGTGGCCTCTGGGGAACAAGGCAGACAGGACGGACCAATCTCGGGTCACGGAGAGTCTGCTGGGTCTGCCCCCACCGGCGGCG
>JBDHFS010000200.1:0-5777 GCA_039590285.1 Gemmatimonadota bacterium | reverse complement strand
CTGGACGTTCCCGCCGCGGTTCAGCGCGCCAACTCGGCCTTCGCCGGAGGATGGCTTCAGGCAGCGGTCACGAGTCGGATGGGTGACAGCCTCCACCTGGCGATCGCCAACCGCGGGGACCGGTCGTGGTCCGGCGGGACGGCCTGGATCACGGTCGAGGAGAGCTCGCCCGTGTCCCGGGGTCTTCCCGCGCTCCTCCCGGGTGACAGGACGAAACTGGCCGTGGCCGTCGGAATCCATGGAAGGTCCCGCCGCGTGCAGGTCGACGTGATGGACGCATCAGGGGCCATCGTGTTGTCCAGGGCCCTCATCAGCGGCCCGCCCAACCCGTTCGGCGGCTACATTCTCGAGGCCGGCGACCTGGCCGTCGGAGGCAACGACTTCGGACGATTCGGCCGCATTGCGGCGTTTCGCGGTTTCGAGTGGAGGGATGTGGAACTGCTCACCGCCGCAGGCTTCGGTGTCGCCGCCGGGGGGCGCCTGTCGGACGGCATGTACACGACCACGCTGGGACGGTGGGACCTCAAGCCGTCGCCGCCCGCGGCCGAGACGGACTGGGCTCCGAGCCGCGCGGATACCGACGTCCAGGCGACTCGGGCCGAGTTCAGGTTCGACGATCTCGAGGCGCTGTTCCCGATCGGCCTGGAAATCCGGGCCGAGGCGGAGGCGTCGGAGGTCGGCGGTGTCGCGTCGCTCACCGTGACGACGAGCCTCCGGAACTTCTCGGGCAGCCGGTTGCCCGACGTGATGCCGGCCATGCTGGCCGACTGGGACCTGACGGGCGGCGAGAGCGTGCGCTGGTCGGATGAGATGCGTGCGCTGGTCTCGGAGTCGCGAGGCGCAGCGGGGCCCGTGGTGGTCCTGGCGTCCGAGGGGCAGGTGGTGGCTCGCGCGTCCGTGCCGCTGGGCACGCCGGGGGCCACCGCGGCGTACGAAGCCGACAGCGGGGTCCTGTGGAACGTGTTCGAGGAAGCTATCAAGCTGGACCTGGTGAGGGGAGGGAACCCGGCGGGCCTTCCGGGCTTCGCGACGGCGACCGACCGGGCGCCCCTCCTGAGCGTGGGGCCGCTGGACATCGCCTCCGGTGAAAGCCATACACTCCGTTTCTGGCTTATCGCGGCGGATTCCGAGCCGGCTGCCGCGGCACGGCTGGAGGAGCTGAGGGACGAGCCGATCGAACCTCCGGGGACGGCCGGCTCCTTTGCGACCGAGCCACCGTTTCCCAACCCGCTGCGGACCGGCGCGACCGTGATGAGCTTCCCGTACTCGGTGCCGGAATCGGCCCGGGAGGACGGCCTGACGCTGGTGTTCGAGATCTACGACGTGGCCGGGCGGCGCCTGGTTCGGCAGACGCACGGATTGTCGCCCACGGGAGAGCTCCCGCGCGTGACGTGGGATGGCCGGCTGGCGGACGGTCTGGAGGCGGCGTCGGGGGCTTACCTGTACGTCTTCCGGCTCGGCGACGAGACTCGCAGCGGCCGGATCATGATCGTTCACTAATCCCTCCGGTCTCGCGAGCCGCGGGACTCCGATCGGGTCGACCGGATGGAGTAAACGTTTTCGGTACGCCGTGTATTCTCCTGTGTATGGATGGAGGGGAGGCGATGGCCCTTCCACCGGGCCGGGGCCCGGCGGGCGGCCGACCCGGCACCGAGTGATCAGACAACGTGTGATGGAGGAAAGTCGTGAAGCGACACCTTGTTCGTACGATCGTCGCGTCCGCGGGGATTCTGGCCCTCGCGCCGCCCGCGTTCGCGCAGATGGCTCAGGAAGCCGTCGACATGAATGCCGTCGAGCGTATCCGTCATGAAGGACTCGAGAACTCCCAGATGGAGGAGATCGCGGGCTACATGATGGATGTCATCGGCCCCCGTCTTACGGGCTCGCCCGGGATGATGGAGGCCAACGACTGGACGGCGGACAAGTTCCGGGAGTGGGGTCTCGTGAACGTGCACGTCGAGCCGTGGGGCGAGTTCGGCCGCGGCTGGGAGGCCGTCTCGTACAGCGGACGCATTCTCACGCCCTTCGTGCAGGTGCTCGTGGCGCAGCCATCCGGCTGGACAGGCAGCACACCCGGCCTGGTGCGCGGACCGGCCGTCATCATCGAGGCGGATTCGGTGGCTGATCTCGAGCCGTACCGCGGCCAGCTGACCGGCGCGTGGGTTCTGTCGGGCAGGCCGCTGGAGATGAGCCCGGACTGGGATCCCGAGCCCCTCCGCACCCCTCTGGACGACCTTCTCGGGCCCGCCGACGAGCAGAGGCTGGGCAGCCGGTATCAGAACATGGATCCGGCGGAGCGGGAGCGCAGGCGAGCCCTATATCGCCGCATGCGCGAGGTACGGGCCGCCATGAGCGAATTCCTGGCGGAAGAGGACATCGCCGGCATGCTCGTCCCGTCATCCAGGGAATACACGCTGGTGCGGGGTGGTGGCAGCATGACGGGCCGTGATGCGTCGAAGGCGGAGCCGCCGCCTGAGCTGAACGTGGCCGGTGAGCAGTACAACTTGATGTACCGCAACGTACAGCGGGGCATACATGTGGAGGTCGAGATCGACGTCCAGAATCAGTTCTACTCCGATGACCTGCAGTCGTACAACACGCTGGCCGAAATACCGGGCTCGGACCTCGCGGACGAGTACGTCATGATCGGGGCTCACCTCGATTCTTGGCACTTCGGTACGGGGGCCACGGACGATGGCGCCGGGTCCGTCGTGATGATGGAGGCCATGCGGATTCTGAAAGCCTTGGACCTGCAGCCGCGGCGCACCATCCGGATCGCTTTGTGGAGCGGCGAGGAGCAGGGGCTGCTGGGATCGAGCGCCTGGGTGGAAAACCACCCGGAGATGCACGCGAAGATCTCGGCCTACCTGAACGTCGACAATGGCACGGGCCGCCTTCGGGGCATCTGGGATCAGAGCAACGAGGCGGCGATACCGGTGTTCGAGCAGATCCTGTGGCCGTTCCGCGACCTCGGAGTCGTGGCGGTGAAGCACGGCAACACCGGTGGCACGGACCACCTGGCGTTCGACGCGGCGGGAATCCCGGGCTTCAACTACATCCAGGACCCGATCGAGTACGACACGCATACGCACCACACGGCCGCCGATACGTACGAGCGTCTCATGATCGACGATCTGAAGCAGGCGGCGGTCGTGGTGGCGGCGACGGCGTATCACCTGGCCATGCGTGACGAGATGATGCCGCGCAAGCCGGTGGAGCCACCGACGACGGACTGACTCACCGACGCATGGGCCCCGGCCGTCTGGGGCTCGAGCCATCGCAACCGGCGCGCGGGCCCGCTCACCTCAGTCCTCCGTGGACAACCGTGAGGGCATCGTGGAATCAGGCTCGATGAAGAGAGTCTGGACCCGATCAGGTATCACGGTGCCCGGAGCCGCTTTGCGCGGCTTCCGAACGTATTTCCGTCGCGTCCAGTCGACGGCCACGAGTCCGCTGTGACGCGCTTCACTGTGCACCGCGGCCAGGACGGCGGCTTCGGACAGATCGGCGCGCGGTGGGTTCTGGTCCCGCCGGTCCCACCGGAGGATGACGTGCGCGCCCGCCGCCTGGCGGGCGTGCAGCCAGATGTCCTCCGGGGCCGAGTGCCGGAACGTCAGCTCGTCGTTTCCCCGGGCCGAACGTCCCACACGGATCTCGAGTCCGCCCGAGGATCGATACCTCCGGTACGGGAAGGTTTGCGGGTCGGACAGAGGCTCCACGCCCGCTCGCGATGCATCCGTGTCCCGCGTTCGGCCTCCAACCAGTTCCCACAGCTCACCGGTCGCCCCCGCGGCACGCAAGTGCCTTAGGCCTGCCTCCAACGCATCGAGGCGCCGGGTAGCCTCCCGAATGCGTTCTGGCAGAATCGCGGCGGCCCGGTCCCGGCGTCGGGCGCGGTCGTAGTAGCTGTTCGCGTTTCTCACGGCGTCCAGGCCGGGATCGAGCTCCACTTCGACAGGCTCTCCTTCGAAGCCCTCAAGAATGACTCGCTCGGCACCGCGCTTAACCTGCTCACGTCTCGCGAGCAGGAGGTGCCCCAACTGCCTGAGGCGCTCGGCATCCTCGCCGCGAAGCTGCCGCTCCAGCGCCTCACGCCGGCGCCGCACGGCCGACACCCGCCGTACGAGCTCGCGCTCGAGAGCCTGGGCCTCCTCGGCCGCGGCTACCCGCTCGTTTTCCGTGCCGGGCGCTTCAACGATCGTCCCCTCGATATATTCGGCTCCCCCCGATCCCGCTTCTCCGGACGGCAGGGCGCCAGCCTCCTCGGCGACCCGCCTCATCGCCACGAGCAGTCCAGAGCTTGGCCGCGCCGGGCCGCCGAGGCGGAGCGGATATGGCTGGTCGGCGTCGTCGCGCTCCAGGATCCAGGCCTCGCCGGACGTCAGTTCACGGAGACTCGCGTATCTCCTCAGAGCGGCATCCAGCTCTGTCGGGCTCGACGTCCTTGCAGCCGGGCCGAGAACCCAGTCCACGTTGATCGAGCTGGTCCAGGCGGCCGTCCGGACCAGGGACGCCCGCCGCTCTCCCGGAGCCAGCGCGCCCATCCGGGCGGTCCATTGGGCGGGCTTCGGAATACGCTCCGCCCACTCTCGGGCGCCTTCCGGCGATCGGTAAACCGCTCCTCTGCGCAGCGTCCTACCGCCCGCGGTTCTCGACCACAACAAGGCCTCGATGCGGCCAGTGGTGCCACTGGTGAGCACGACGTTCCACTGGTTCGTGTGCAGCTCGACGTTCAGCCGGAACACCGGTGGGCGATCCCGGTGAATATCTCGGCGTCCGCCCGCCAGATCGAGAACGATCAGACGTTCGTCGACGGGCGCCCACACATCGGTGAGATACAGGCGCCGAAAGGGAATCCGCGTGCCCTCTGGCGACGACGAGATGGCAGCGGGAGCCGATGCCGTGAGGATGTATCCGGCGGATGGGTGAAGCAGGAAGGCTAGCGATTCGGTCCCACCGTCCAGATCCGCGAATCCCAGCCAGGCTGAACGACGCTCGTGGTCGAGCCATACGTACTCCACCCGGCGCCCCAGCCAGCGCTGGCGCGCTTCGATGGCCAGAGCCGTGGCCAGCGGCGGATCATACCGTATGGGCATCGAGCGCCTGACCCCCTCGATTCGGTTCCCGGACGCCGTCTTCGGTCAAACGACAGCCCGAGGCTGCCGTTGATGCCCGACGTCTCATGGAATATCTATCTGTACGAGCGTGGTGGGACAGTCCCGGTGGTTCGTACCGTCTGCCGGGCGGCACGAGCCAGATCTCCGTCTACTCGGGTTTGACACTTGACCGACAACGCCATTCATCCAGTGGTCCATGCGGCCGGTCGTAACGCGACCTTACCCGATTGGGCCCGGCTGGCTCCCCGGCGCTACCAGCATTCGGTGCGCGTGGGAGATCTGCTGGGTACGTGGGCCTCGGCCCTCGAGCTGGCCGCCGGCGATCTCGTTCGCTGGCGGGCGGCGGGTGTTCTACACGATGCTCTCAAGGACGCGGAGGAAGCGGAGCTGCGGGGGCTCACAGGAGACGAGTGGCCGCTGGCCGTGGCCCATGCGCCGGCGTGTTCTGTGAAGCTCCAGGAGGATGGTGTGGAGGACCACTCGCTTCTAAAGGCGATCGCGTACCATCCGGTCGGCCATCCAGATCTCGACGAACTCGGACAATACCTCATTCTGGCGGATTACCTGGAGCCGGGGCGCGACTTCAGGAACGACGAACGCGAGAGGCTGAGGGAGAGATTGCCGGGAGACCGCGTCGATGTTCTGATTGAAGTGCTCGCG
>JBDHFS010000199.1:0-11044 GCA_039590285.1 Gemmatimonadota bacterium | reverse complement strand
GTAGTCAAGTCCGGTTCGGGTGTGTCGAGCGCAAGATGGTCGACGATCCGATCGTCGAGACGCTGCTCCCGCAGGCGCAGTGGGACCTCGTAGATCGTGTCCATGTCGCGGCTTTCGATTACGTCCCGGATGTCCACGTTGCAGAACCGGGCCACCTTGCGGCGGACCTCATCGGAAAGCGGCCATTCCGTTCGGCACACCAGGATGTCGGGCTGCAGGCCGATCTCCATGAGCTCGCGCACCGAGTGCTGGGTCGGCTTGGTCTTGAGCTCGCCAGCCGCCGCGATGTACGGGACGAGTGTGAGGTGGATCAGGACCGTGTTCTTCCATCCCACGTCCTGCCGGAACTGCCGGATCGCTTCCAGAAACGGCAGCGACTCGATATCGCCGACGGTACCTCCGACTTCGGTGATCACCACGTCGTGTCCCGGGGAGAGGCGCTGAATGTATGACTTGATCTCATCGGTTACGTGGGGAATGACCTGTACCGTGGCGCCCAGGAAGTCTCCGCGCCTTTCCTTCGTGATGATGTTCTGATAGATCCGCCCCGTCGTAACGTTGTTGGCCTGTGAGAGAGACTCGTTGATGAAGCGCTCATAGTGGCCCAGGTCGAGGTCCGTCTCGGCACCGTCATCCGTGACATACACCTCCCCGTGCTGGAACGGCGACATGGTTCCGGGGTCGACGTTGATGTATGGGTCGAACTTCTGGATGGTTACCGCGAGACCCCGCTCCACGAGCAGGCGCCCGATCGACGCGGCCGCAATGCCTTTCCCGAGCGATGAGACCACTCCTCCCGTTATGAAGATGTATTTCGTGTCCGCCGAGGGCGTGTCAGGCATGAGCTCTCGCTTTCAGGTCATGAGGGCGGCCCGGGGGCTTCCCCCCGAGGCGTCACGGTCGGCTCTGTGGTGGAGATGGACTCTCGAGGAGACGCCGACTCGCGGCCCTCGCCGGGTGGCCTGTGGGACCTTCATGAGTCGCGATGTCGGGTGCGTGAGGTCGCTAATTCCACGCTCCGTAAGGTAATCCCGGCCTGATCCCGGTGTCAAAGGGCCGAGACCCACTCACAGATCGCCCGGAAAGCGGAAGATCGCATAGGCCGTAAGGTCGCCGTCGTCCGCCTCGGGATCCACAGCCAGGGCGCCCTCCAGAACCCAGAATCTGAGGCCGGCCATGAGGTTGGCTCGGAAGTGGGCCGACTCGTCGGGTCCCCAGGCGGCGCCAGTGCCCGCTCGGAAGAACACGCCAGGGGCGCCCAGTCCGCCGGCCCTCAGCGGCTCGATCGGAATCGTGTACCCGAGCTGCCCGTAAACCACCCGAGATCCCCGGAAACTCATCACGCCGAAGGTGGGAAGCGTGGCGCGGCCTCCAAAACCAGTCCAGCGCTGGGACGGGAGATCTCCCGCGAGGTCACCTCTTCCCAGGACGAAGAGGTCTACCTCGTGAGAGCCAAATCCGGCCGTTCTCCAGCGGGCCTGTACGTCACCCAGAACGTACGAAAAATCGCCCGCCACCGTCGAATCGGCTCCCTCGAGACGCACTCGGCCCACCAGCCTGCCGCGCTCTCCCGTCTCTCTGTCGAGTGATACCTCGAGAGCCGCACTCCAGATTTCTCCGTCGTCCACGGGCGGATTCGGGCGGACCTCATCGGACCCGAACAGCGTGAAGTGATCCCCCACCCGCCGGCTCGACGCATCATCCCATTCGATCCGTAGGCCGGGCGTCCATGCCCCCTCCCCACCGCCGCGAATGACGAAGGCCGCACGGTCGCTCGTGTAGTAGTTCCGGAAGTCGTCGCCGGTGAACAGATACGATAGAGAATTCGTCACGTCGCCCCGGATCCAGCCTTCGCTGGTGCGAGTCACCCGCTCCGCCTCGAATCCGAATTCCACGGGCCCCGGATGCCAGTACTGCCTCACCGTCCCCTCGAACGCCCCCTGGCCGGTGCGATACCGGGCCACCAGCTCCAGCGAAGGCTTCCAAGCCCAAGTCGGCGCTCGAAGAGTCACTCCCCAGCCGAGTGTGACCGCATCGACTCGTTGATATGTCGGCACCTCGAATCCGTACAACCCGTGTAAGTCCACCACGTCCGGCAGTTCGACGACGGGGTGGATCTCCAAGCCGCCCGCCGCCGGGAGCACGACGAATCGCTCAGCGGGATTCCAGGAGACCTCTCCGTCAACCGTGGCCATTCCGGACCCGAAATACCCTCCTCCAAGGACCAGGATCTCGCCGTGGATCCTGGCGCCGGGACGGAGGAAGAGATCTCCGTCGACCACATAGATATCGCCCTCGATCTCGCCGGCGATCCGTGCCACGGATTCCAGGATCAGCAGATCGCCGCGCACTTGTTCGTCGCGGGACACCACCGTGTCCCGCGTCCACAGGTCCCAGGTCTCCCCGTCGATGAACTCGGCCAGACGTCGGTCGAGGTCCTCTCCCTTTCGCGGTGTGAACGCGACCTCCTGCGCCCCCACCGAACTCACGGGCCACGAAAGCACCGCGAGGATCACGATCAGAGTCCCGCGGCCGCCGCGCCGGCTTCGCCCGTGGACGGGCCGCCGAGCGATCATGGCTCGTCGACCACTGAATCCCAACGGTCCCAGGCCACGGTTTCCCGGGACGGTCGGCGGCGAGGGACCGGCTTGAAGCCGTCGGGATAGCCCAGCGCCAGCATCGTAACGACGGGTACGTCCGTAGGAATCCCCAGGACTTCGCGGATCTTGCTTTCCCGAAAACCGGTGATCCACGCGCTGGCCAGGCCCATGTCGGCCGCGGCCAGGGCCATCGCTTGCGTCGCCGCCGCCAGGTCGACCGGGTGGCTGGGCCGGCCGCTGCCCGTGATGTTCGAGTGCACGCGGGCGCACGTGGCTACAAGGACCGGAGCCGTGCGGATCAGCTCCGACTGGAAGACGGCAGCCGCTATTCGGTGCCGGGTGAGGGCGTCCTGCACCACCACGAAGCGCCACGGCTGATCTTCTCTCGCGGAGGGGGCGTAACGGCCGCAATCCAGAATCCGCGCAAGCAGCTCTGCCGGGATCGGGCGATCGGCGAATCGCTTCACCGCCTGGCGGTTGCGTGAGAGGTTGAGTACCCGCGAGACGGCGCTCACCGGACGTCACCCCCGGGGGTGGTGTTGACGGTGCTCCTCCTGCAAGTATCGGCGGTCCACATGCGTATAGATCTGGGTCGTCGAGATGTCCGCGTGGCCCAGCATCTCCTGAACCGCGACCAGGTCCGCACCCCTCTCCAGAAGGTGCGAGGCGAAGCTGTGCCGGAACGTATGAGGTGTGACCCGCTGGTGAATGCCGGCGTTGCGCACGTGCTTGCGAACGATCTTCCAGGCCCCCATTCGGCTCAATGGGCGGCCATGCTGGTTCAGAAACACGGCCCCCCCCGACTCTCCTCGATCCAGCTCCGGTCTACGCTCTCGAAGGTATCGCTGCAACACACGGATCGCACGACCTCCCAGAGGCACGATGCGCCGCCTGTCACCCTTCCCCTGTACCGTGACAAGTCCGTCCTCGAGCAGCAAATCTCGAAGCCGGAGACCCGTCACCTCGGACACGCGAAGCCCCGCCCCGTACAGGGTCTCCAGCATGGCCGCGTCACGGCCGGCGTTCGGGTGGGCCTCGTGATCGAGCGCCCCCGCCGTATCCAGAAGCGCTTCCATGACGGAAAGTGACAGCGCGGCCGGGAGCCGCTTGCCGGTGCGCGGGGATTCGAGACGCTCCGTCGGATCCTCGGACAGGTGGCCGTCCTGAACCAGGAAGCCGAAATAGGTACGCAGAGCCGATCGGTGACGCGCCGCGCTGCTCGCCGCCAGGCCTCGCTCTCCCAGGTATCCGAGATATGCGCGCAGCGAGTCGTAGTCGACATCGGAGGGTCCCTCGAGGCCACGCTCGGCTGCGAATCGGACGAACGACTCGCAATCGGCCAAATACGCCTCCACCGTCCTGTCGGCGAGGCCTCGCTCGAAACGGAGGTAGTCGCTGAAGCCCTCCAGGCGGAACTCAGCTCGCAGATTCTCGTCCGAACCGGATGCTCCACTCTCTTTACGGCCCACGCCCTTCCCCTTCCCCGTCATCGGAGTGCCTCGATCTCCACCACAGCCAGGCGAGGAGCAGCGCGAACACCAGCGCGACGAGCCCCGCCGTCGTGTTGACGGCGCTGAGCGCGCCTACGATCCGAGGGATGTTGCGGGAAGCGAGCACCCCGGCGAACACGAGCACCCCATACCACAGGGCTGAGGCCAAGGCCAGGGGAACCGATGTGCGCCAGAAGCTGAGGCGACTGATACCCGCAAACGCCGGCACAAGTACTCGAAACACGGGGAAGAAACGGCTGACCAGGATCGTGAGAGTACCGTAATCTTCGTAGAACTCGGACATCCGCTGCAACTGGCCCGGCCGCAGGAGCCACCGCCCCCAGCGTGTGCTGAAAATCCCCGCGCCGAACCGACGGGCGGCTACGTAGACCGCCAGAGCCAGCACCAGGTTGCTTGCCCACGCCACGAGGAATACGAGTCTCCCGTCGACAATCCCGCGATCCGCGAGCACTCCTCCCGCAACCACGGCCACGTCCGAGGGTACCGGTGGAAACAGGTTCTCGATCGCGGCGCCGGCTCCGACGAGCAGGTACACCGTTTCGACCGGAATCCGGCCAACGAGCTGAAGGAAAGCTTCCAGCTGTTCCTGCATCGGGACGGCTATCCGCCGCTATCGCCGCGACCCGGCGATCGGAGCGTTTCGTCATCATCGACCCGCTCCAGCAGCGTGACCGCTATCACGGCCATACCCTCACCGCGGCCTATCCAGCCCATACTCTCGTTAGTCTTGCCTTTGATCGAAACGAACGACCGGGGAACGTGCAGATGCCCCCCTATTGTCTCGGCCATCTGCTGTACCCACGGCCTGACTCGCGGACTCTCCGCAATGATCGTGATGTCGACGTTCACGACCCTGAATCCCGCACTCTCGATGACACTCACGGCCTCGGCCAGAAGCTCGATCGAGTTCGCCCCTTCGAATTCGGGGCTCGTGTCCGGAACGTGTGTGCCGACATCCCCGAGGGCCGCAGCGCCCAGGAGAGCGTCGATCAAGGCGTGTGCCACCGCATCTCCGTCCGAATGACCCGCGAGACCCGGATGATCCGGTATGCGCGCGCCACCGAGAACAAGCGGACGCCCTGGATCGAAACGGTGTGAGTCGTAGCCGATGCCGACGCGCACGGAGGCTCCTCAGGCTGGTGCCCGGCTCAGGCTCCGCGCTTTCCGCGGAGCAGACGGAGAGCCAGGTATGCCGCGTTTCGCGAGTTGTCTATTCCGACAGCCGCGACGGGAACGCCGGGCGGCATCTGAGCGATCGAGAGGAGAGAGTCCATCCCGCCCAGGGTACCGGCGGAGATCGGGACACCGATGACGGGAAGTTGCGTGTGCGCCGCGACGACTCCTGGGAGCGCCGCTGACAGTCCCGCCCCACAGATGACGACAGCAAAACCGTTCTCCTCCGCGGAGCCGGCGATGTCCGCCGTGCGAACGGGATCGCGATGAGCGCTGCTGACAACGACCTCCGTATCGACACCGGCCTCAGCGAGCACGTCTACGCCCTTCTGCATGACGGCGCGATCGGATTCGGAGCCCATCATGACCAGAACACGCCCTCCCATCAGGCGGCCCTCCTCCCCAGGCACACCAGGCACCCGCAGTACCAATCCAGATCCGGACGTACCGTCGTGTAGTCCTGATATCGGGGCGGTGCCTGCAGCCGAGACGACGTTCTCCTCCATCATCACCGAGCCGAAATCGTTGCACCCGAAGTGCAGAGCGACCTGGGCCACCTTGGGGCCCTGCGTCACGTAGCTCACCTGCAGGTTGCGCACGTTGTCGATCACGATGCGGGAAATGGCCACGGTCTTCAGGTACTCCGCTGCCGAGACCTCTGGAGTGCCGTCCATCTCCGTTCCGTCGGCCTGAAGGGTCCACGGGATGAACGCCGTGAAGCCTCCCGTCTCGGACTGCAGGTCCCGCACGCGGATCATGTGCTCGACCCGGTCCCGGCGGCTCTCCCCCGCGCCGAACATCATGGTTGCCGAGCTCAGCAGGCCGCGCGCGTGAACCTCCCGGTGGATCTCGAGCCACCGCGCCGTGTCGATCTTCTTCCTCGCGATCCGGTCGCGCACGCCGTCGACCAGGATCTCCGCGCCCGCCCCCGGCACCGAGTCGAGCCCCGCGTCCTTCAGCTCCGAGATGACCGCCCCTACATCCATCTTGTGGACCCGGGCGATGATATCCAGCTCCGAAGCCGAGAAGCCATGAACGTGGATCGGATGGTAGCGCTTGATGAAGTCGAGGAGCTCCGTGTAGTAGTTCAGCTTGAGGTACGGGTTGTGACCACCCTGCATGAGAATCTGGACGGCGCCGATCGCCTTCGCCTCGTCGATCTTCGTTCCGATCTGCTCAGGGGTCAGGACGTAGCCCTCTTCGTGACCCGGCCTTCGGTAAAACGCACAGAACGAGCAGTCGGTCACGCACACGTTCGTGTAGTTGATGTTCCGGTCGACGATATAGCTGATCTCGTCTCCCGGAGCCGCCTCGCGCCCACGAGCTGCCGCGAGTGCGCCCAGCTCCAGAAGCGGTCGATCGTACAGAGCGGAGTACTCGGCCACCTCGCCGCGATCCATGGGCGCCAGCTCCGGACTCACTTCACGCATTTTCGTGCTCATGCGACCGCCGACTCCCCCACAGCGTTGTACAGAGAGTCTCTCTCTACCGGAGTCTTGCCGGCGTCACGGATCAGCGTGACGATTTCGTCGAGATCCAGCCCGATCGGCGTGTCCGCGCCCGCCGTATGTGTGATCTTCTCGAGCACCACCGTACCTTCGAGGTCATCAACGCCGAACGACAGCGCGATCTGGGACACACGAGTCGTGACCATGATCCAGTGTGTCTTGATGTGCGGTATGTTGTCCAGGAGGATTCGGCCCACAGCCAGCGCCTTCAGGTCGTCCACGCCTCCCGTGCGCATGCCCTCCATATGCAGCTCTCGTCCGAGGGCCGTGTTATCGGGATGCCAGGCCAACGGGATGAACGTGCTGAACCCGCCCGTCTCGTCCTGGAGATCACGGAGCATGAGCATGTGGTCGATACGATCGGCCGCCGACTCGACGTGCCCGTACAGAAGCGTACAGTTGGTGGGAATTCCCATCTCGTGCGCCTCACGGTGTACGTGCAGCCACTCCTCAGCGGCCAGCTTCCGGTCTGCGATCGTGGATCGGACCGCCGGACTGAAGACCTCTGCACCACCGCCCGGAATGGAGTCGAGACCCGCGGCGACCAGCTGTCGCAGAACGTCCCGCGTTTCGATTCTCTCTATTCGAGCCAGATGAGCGATCTCGACGGCCGTGAGCGCTTTTATCTGCACGGTCGGGTGGCGCTCCTTCAGGCCCCGGATCATGTCCGTGTAATACGACAGCGGCAGCTTCGGATGCAGTCCTCCCACGATGTGGAATTCGCGAGTCGGCGCATGTCTCGCGGCCTCCGCCTCGGCGTAGACTTCGTCCAGTGTCATCGTGTACGCGTCCTCCGCCAGGGGACGCACCCCGTACGAGCAGAACACGCACACCTTGTTCAGGATGCAGACGTTAGTCGGGTTGATATGCTGGTTGGCAACGTAGTAGACACGGTCTCCGTTGAGCCGGCGGTTGATCAGGTCCGCCATTCCACCCACGGCGAGGAGGTCGTCGGTCTCGAACAGCGAGATCGCGTCGCCGCGCGAGATCCTCTGGCCCGCCTCTACCTTCTCGGCGATGGGAAGCAGTAGCGGATCCCGCGGACGCACTCGCAGATCGCCCTCGGTGTTGGGGAGGATCATGCGCGGTCCCAGCGTCGGACGAGTAGAGACACGTTGTGGCCACCGAACCCGAACGAGTTGGACAGGGCTGTCCGCACCGGCGCCTCGGTCACCCGGTTCACTCCGTAGTCGAGATCACACTCCGGATCCGGCGTCACGTAGTTGATGGTCGGAGGAATCCTCCCGTGCTGGCATACCAGGAGCGAGATCGCCGCCTCCACCGCACCCGCCGCCCCGAGGGTATGGCCAGTCATCGACTTGGTGGAGCCGACGACGATCTGCCACGCCCTTTCCCCAAGCACGGCCTTGATCGCGGTTGTCTCCGTGGCATCATTGGCCGGGGTCGAGGTGCCGTGCGCGTTGATATAGTCGAGGTCATCCGGCTGGCACGCTGCATCCTTCAAGGCCATTCGCATGGCGATCTGGGCCCCCGCACCCTCCGGGGCCGGGGACGTCATGTGATAGGCGTCGGCGCTCTGTCCGAAGCCGCCGATCTCTCCGAGGATCTCCGCGCCGCGATCCAGGGCGTGCTCTTCCGATTCAAGGACGAGCACTCCCGCCCCCTCGCCGAGAACGAACCCGTCGCGCGTCGCATCGAACGGTCGCGACGCCGTCTCCGGCGAGTCGTTACGCTCGGATAGCGCCTTCATCGACGCGAAACCGGCGATACAGAGCGGCGTAACCGTGGCCTCCGTACCCCCGGTGATCATCACGTCGGTCTCCCCCGTACGGATGGATCGAAAGGCGGCGCCCACGGCGTGGCCACCCGATGCGCAGGCCGAGACCGTAGCATAGTTGGGCCCCCGCGCACCGTACTTCATCGAGATCATCCCTGCGGCCATGTCCCCGATGAACATTGGAACGAAGAACGGCGAGACACGGCCTGGTCCGCGCTCGAGCATCTTCTGGTGCTGGAGCTCCATCGTCGCGACCCCGCCGATTCCGCTTCCGATGATGACGCCGAATCGCTCCGCCGAGATCGTGGGAATGACCGACTCCAACCCCGACTGCTCGACCGCCTGGTGTGCGGCACCCACCGCCAGCTGCAGGAACCGGTCGGCCCGCCGCACTTCCTTCCGGTCCATGTAGACTTCCGGGTCGAATCCCTTCACCTCACACGCGATCCGGACCGACCACTCGGCCGGATCGAACTGTGTGATGGGCGCGCCGCCGGAGCGGCCCGAGATCAGCGCATCCCAGGTCTCCTCGACATCGAGGCCCACCGGCGTGATGAGGCCGAGACCCGTGACGACTACGCGCCGCGTGTCGGACATCCGTGTCTCCTCTCGGGCGGAGTGGGAGGGTTACTCCTTTTCCTGGAGATAACGAATGGCGTCGCCCACGGTCTGCATGTGCTCGGCATCCTCGTCCGGGATCTCCACCCCGAATTCTTCCTCGAACGCCATGACGAGCTCGACCGTATCCAGCGAATCAGCGCCCAGGTCCTCCACGAACGACGCCTCGTCCGTAACCTTCTCCATCTCCACGCCGAGCTCGTTGGCGATGATTTCACGTACCCTGTCGGCAGCATCGGACATGTTGATCCCCTCGTTCCTTTGTTCCTTGTTCTGGCATCTTCCGGCAACCCACAGGCGCCGGGCTACATCACCATTCCACCGTCCACCACCAGAACCTGCCCGGTGATGTACGCGGCGCCCGGGCCGGCCAGAAAGCGAACGGCCCCGGCCACGTCCCCGGGGGTGCCGAAGCGCCCGAGCGGGATGCGCTCGAACAGCATGGTCCGGGCCTCATCCGGTAGCTCCGCGGTCATGTCGGTCTCGATGAACCCCGGAGCCACCACGTTCGCGAGTACCCCTCTCGCTGCAAGCTCCTGGGCCACAGACTTGGTGAAGCCGATGAGGCCCGCCTTGGACGCCGCATAGTTGGCCTGCCCACGGTTGCCCGTCAAGCCTACCACGCTGGCGATACTGATGATGCGTCCGGAGCGCCGCTTCATCATCCCGCGAGCGAGCGCCCGGGTGGTGTTGAATGCACCCCGGAGGTTGGTCTGCATGACTGCGTCCCAATCCTCATCTTTCAGCCGGACCAGTATGTTGTCCCTCGTGATCCCGGCGTTGTTCACCAGGATGTCGACTGGCCCGAGTCGGCCCTCGACCGAGGACACCAGCGCCTGACATGCGGCGCCGTCAGACACGTCGCACCCGAAGCCCGCCCCACCTCCACCCTCCAGGCCCTCCGCGACTCGGGCGGCTCGCTCTTCCGCGCGAGCAACGACGGCCACTGCCGCGCCAGCCCGGCTCAGTTCCTCAGCGATCGCCCGCCCGATTCCACGGGAGCCACCGGTGACGATGGCCACCCGTCCGTCCAGTTCAGGCATCGGAGTACTCCTCCAGAAAGTCCGCCAGTCCTTCGGGATCCGCCACCGCGGTCACCGTCTGGCTCCGATCGATTCTCCGCATCAGACCACTGAGGATCTTCCCCGGTCCGATCTCCAACCACAGGTCAGGGCCTGCCTCACGCATGGTTTCGACGCATTCTACCCACCGGACGGGAGACGTCAACTGTGAGACCAGGAGCTCTCGTGCCGCATCTGCACGTGTCACAGGTCTGGCGGACACGTTGCCGACGACGGGGAATACGGGATCGTCCATGAGGACGTCTCCCAGCGCATCCTGAAGTCCGTCGCGCGCCTCTTCCATGAGAGGAGAGTGGAACGCACCGCTGACATTCAGAGGGACGGCCCGTTTCGCACCGGCGGCGAGAACTCCCGCGCATGCCTCCTCCACGGCCGGAACGTCACCGCTTATGACGATCTGGCCGGGCGCGTTCAAGTTCGCCGGAACCACACTTCCACTCGTGACACCCGCACACACACGGGCCACCTTCGCCGCGTCCAGTCCGATCACCGCCGCCATGGTTCCGGGTCTCTGCGAGCCGGCGAGACCCATGAGCTCGCCCCTCCGCCGCACGAGCCGCAGAGCATCCGCGAACTCGAGTGATCCGGCCGCCAGATACGCCGTGAACTCCCCCAGCGAGTGACCCGCTGCGACGACGGCCCTCTCCCTCACCTCACGCGGCAGACACTCCCACACCGCATGGCTGTGGAGGAGAATGGCCGGTTGCGCGTTCTCGGTGCGGGTAAGCTCATCGGCGGGACCGTCCCAGCAGATTCTGGCGAGATCCATGCCCAGGAGGTCGTCGGCCTCCTCGTAGACTTCGCGCGCGCGGGC
>JBDHFS010000198.1:0-5821 GCA_039590285.1 Gemmatimonadota bacterium | reverse complement strand
TGCGCACTGATTCTTATAGTCATAATAGTCAGTATGACCATATTTCTGGTCACGACCGACACAAGGAGATCCGAAGTGTCCCGCACCCTTTCGGTGGCCCAGGCGAAGGCGACGTTCGCGGCGTGCGTGCGGTGGGCGGAGGACGGGGAGGCGATCATCATCAGCCGACACGGCAAGCCGGTGGCGGCATTGGTTCAGGCTGAGGACGTGGAGCGCCTGCAGCGCCTGCGCGCCGCCGGTCCCGAAGGGGGACTGGCCAGCCTGGCCGGGGGCTGGGCAGGCTCCGACGAGCTCGCCCGGCTGGTCCGGCGCGCCAGCCGAGTCAGAGGCTGACGGACCGTGTCAACGGGATAGTCCCGGCGCCGGTGGACCAGGAAGCCCTTCCGTCCCCGGCGCGCGGGATGAGTGTCTCCGATCGTGACCGCCTACCTGTTCCACTCGGACGCCATCGCCGAGGCTCTGCGTACCGAGCCTCGCGCTTCGTACGTGGACTGGCTGCGCTCCCTTCCCCGTGAGGAGCAGTTCACCAGCGCCATATCGGTGGCCGAAGTGTTTCGCGGCGCCGATGAGTCAACGGAGCCGGCTCGTCATCTGAGGGCCATCGAACAGAGGGTCATTCCGGCGATCACGGTCCTTCCCTTCGAAGTGGCGGTCGCCCGGCTGTTCGCCGACCTGCGCGCTGGAGATCTGCACGAGGGAGACTTTCGGGATTCCGAGCTGCAGGTGGCCGCGACGGCGCTGTATCATGGACTCCAGATCGTCACCTCGCGCACGGGGCGATTCCGCGGGATCCCCGGCCTGAAAGTGCGCCCCGTTCCCCGGCGCTCGCGTGGCCGCTGATCCGACCCTTCGACTGGCGCGCGGCTTCAGTCGGTCTCCCGCTGTGCTTGAAAGCTTTCCCTCATCGATTAATGTGGACGTTGGCAGAGGCGGCGTCGCGTGAGACGCCGCCGGCCGGGGCACCCTGATGCGCGTTCCGGCCGGGAAACGAACGGGAGGAGGGACACATGGCGGAGACCCAAGAGCACGCACCCGGTACCTTCTGCTGGGTCGAGCTCGCATCCAGCGATCAGGCTGCCGCGCGATCGTTCTACGAGGAGCTGTTCGGCTGGGAAGCCGAAGACGTCTCGATGGATGAGAGCGCCACCTACACCATGTTCCACAAGGGCGGCAAGTACACGGCGGCCCTCTACCAGGTGGATCCCAGCCAGCCGAACGCGGCCCCCGATTGCTGGGGAGTGTACGTCGGAACCGATGACGTCGATGCCGCGGCGAGCCGGGCCGGAGAACTCGGAGCCACGGTGCTGGTCGAGCCGTTCGATGTGTTCGATGCGGGACGCATGGCCGTGGTGCAGGATCCAGCCGGTGCCGTCTTCTCGATGTGGCAACCGGGCGAGCATCGCGGAGTGGGGCTCAAGAGCGAGCACGGCGCCCTGTGCTGGAACGAGCTCCTGACGGGGGATGCCGATGCGGCGGGGACATTCTATCAGGGTCTATTCGGATGGACCCCGCACTCGCAGCAGATGCCACCACCCACCGGCGTCTACACTACCTTCATGCTCGGCGAGTTCCCGGCCGGCGGTATGATGACGATTCAGGCCGACTGGGGAGACGTGCCCCCTCACTGGGCCACTTACTTCTCCGTCGACGATTGCGATCAGTGCGTCGAGAAGGCGGAGGAGCTGGGAGCCAGTCTGATCGCGCCTCCGATGGACATACCCGAGGTTGGCCGATTCGCGTGGCTGGCCGACCCGCAAGGCGCGACGTTCGCCGTCATCACGCTCGTGGAGCGCTGAGCCAGGGCGCGCCGGCACTTGGGCCATCTCGAGATCTCACCGCCCCGGTCCACCCGGGGCGGCCGGTTCTGCATTCAGGGCCAGCGCCACCCGTTCGCCTTGAGGCGGCGGAGCGCTTCCATCGTGTCAGGCGGAAAGTCCGATTCGAGAATCCAGTCCACGTAGTCCTCGTGGTCTCGGACGAGCTCTCCCGTGTGCTTTCCGAAATTGAAAATCACGTTTCCGCTCCGATCGATTCGGAGGCGGCGGGACCGGTCCACCTCGCCGGGAGGCCGGCTGATATTCAGGAGGTCGTAGTCCTCGAGCCCCCAGGTCCGCTTCATCGCGTGCATGAGGGGAGGCAGAGCTTCGGCGTCGGAGAGAGCGTCGTGCGCCCCCTCGTGACCGTGGCCCAGGAACCGCTGCACCGCCATCGTCAGGGTGCGGCGCTCCGACTCGGCCCACACGCGCAGAAGGTCGATCTCGAGCACGCTCGTGAGATCCAGGCCGGGCTCCCCGGCCCTGCGCAGCTCACTGTCCAGCATGATCGTGTCATATCGCCGTGAGTTGTAGCCAAGCAGGACAGCTCCATCCAGCAGCTTCTGGATGTGCCCGGCCCGAACCGCGAAGTGATCGCAGTGAGCCACGTCGGCGTCCGTGATCCCGTGAACGGCTGTCGCTCGGGGAGGAATAGGAGTCCCGGGATTGAACCTCTCGTGCAGGAGAACCAGTCCGTCCTGCGCGCGCACGACCGCCAGCTCCACGATCCTGTCGCTGAGCGGGTCCAGGCCGGTGGCCTCGAGATCGAAAGCGAGCATACGTTCGAGCATGTGAGCCTCTCAGTCAGAACGCGGATCGCCGGATCATCTGGCATGTAAGGTACACTCATGGGTGACCAAAGGACCATCTGCACGGGACCCGGCTCTCGCCTCGCCCCCGCCGGTGCCGACAAGGCAAGTAACGGTTCGGAGGATTGAACGGGCCCAGCTCTTGCAAGGCAACGGTTACATGGCACACTCCGTCGTGAGCGGTCACGTTTCTCGTCGGTTCCGCCGCGGCGCGGCGGCCGTATGTATCGCCGTGGCGACAGCCAGTGCGTCGTGCGATTCCGCGGACGAGGGACCCGTCAGCCCCCCTCAGGACGACCCCATCGTCCCGACCGTCGCCAGCGTGGCCGTCACGCCGCAAACGGTGGTTCTGGAAGCGGGTGAAACGCGGCTCATGTCAGCCGAGCCGAAGGATGACGAAGGCCGTCCTCTGACCGACCGCTCCGTCCGCTGGTCCAGCTCGAATCCCCTGCTGGCAGCCATCTCACAGGACGGACTTCTGACCGCGAGCGAGCCCGGCGAGGTCACGGTGAGCGCCGAAGTGGAAGGCGTGGTCGGTACGGCGTCGGTCGCCGTCGTCCAGGCCGCGGTTACCGTGGTCGGAGCGGGCGACATCGCGGATTGTGCCGAGCCGTGGGACGAGGCGACGGCGGATCTGCTGGACGGCATCCCGGGGACTGTCTTCACACTCGGCGACAATGCGTACGAGGACGGTACGGCACAGGAATACGCCGACTGCTACTCTCCCACGTGGGGGCGTCACAAGGATCGCACGTACCCTGCGGTGGGCAACCACGAGTACCATACGGCGGATGCGGCACCGCACTTCGAGTACTTCGGCGCCACGGCCGGGGAGCCGGGCAAGGGCTACTACGCCTATGAGGCCGGGGCCTGGAAGGTCATCGTCCTGAACAGCAACGCCAACAAGGTTCCGGTGGGCGCCGGATCGGCCCAGGAGCAGTGGCTTCGCGCTGAGCTCGCTTCCGACGAGAGGCTCTGCACGTTGGCCTATTGGCACCACCCGCGGTTCAGCTCCGGGCAGCACGGAGATGACGATCGTTTCGCCGCTCTCTGGCTGGCGTTGGACGACTTCGACGTGGATGTGGTGATGGTCGGCCACGAACACCACTATGAGCGAATGGCGCCGCTGAATCCGGCCGGTGCAGTCGACGAGACCAACGGCATCCGTCAGTTCATCGTGGGTACCGGTGGTCGCTACCTGCGTCCTGCAGGGGAACCGCGGACCGGCAGCGAAGTGAGGAATTCCGACACATTCGGAGTCCTGCGACTGACTCTGAGGCATGATTCGTACGAATGGCAGTTCGTCCCTGTCGCCGGACAATCGTTCACGGACGCGGGATCCGACACCTGCCGGTGAGCGTACCCCCTCCGCCGTACACCCCTGGCTCGACGCCGCGCCGCCCAGAAACCTGTTCCCGCCCGCAGTGTTTACCCATACGTTGCAGTCAGATCGGGTCGATTCGGCATCGGCCCGGCCATGTCCAAGGAATGGGTTGAATGGAACCGGACAGCCAACCGGTCATCGAGGGACCGTTCGGGACACCGGATCCGGGTGGCTCCGGCCTTACGCCGCAGCCGAGGCCCGGCGGTGACGCCGTCCTGCTGCATCTCACGGGACCCCACCGCGGCACGCGACAGCGCCTGACCGAAACCGAAGCGCTGGTTGGGACGGCGCGGGATGCGGTGGTCCACTTCCCCTCGGGCTCGGACCCGGCCGTGGCTCGCCGTCACGCGCTCCTGGTTCGTGCCGAAGATGGCTGGTCGGTTCTCGAGGAAGAGGGCCAGGTCTACCTCAACAGCGCCGACGTTCCCGGTCTCCACGGGAGGGAGACGCTGGTCCCAGGTGATATCCTGGAGATCGGAAGCGGGGGACCCGTGATCCGGTTTCTGATGGAGACCCGCGCACGGCCCAAGTACAAATCTCTCCGCGAAGCGTTCAGGGACTGCGTGGATTGCGCGACGCACGGCCGTGGAGGAAGGATCCGCAGCCTCGTTCGTTTCATAGGCATCCTGCCGCGCGAGCTCCTCACGCAAACCACTCCCCGAACCCGATTCACGGTGGCCGGGATCATGGTCCTGCTGGCCGCGTCCGTGGGAACGCTCGCCGCCTTTACCGCTTTCGGCCTACGTCTCGAGCGGCGCATCGAGGCGGAGGAGCGACGCAGCATGGACGTGGCCGAGTCGCTCGGCGACCTCACGAACCTTCCGGCGGAGGATCCGGAGCTGAGAGCGCTCGTCGAGGACGTGGAAGCGGTTCTCACGGAGCGGATCGAAGCCCTCGAGGCCATGAGCGATGCAAGCCGCCGGGTCGTGATGGCCGCCTCCCCATCCGTCCTGTTCGTGCAGGGCGGCTACCATTTCTTCGATGAGGACACGGGCCACCCCCTCCGCGTATTGATCGGCCCGAACGGGCGACCACGCATGGGTCCGCGAGGCGTGCCTCTCACGACTCTCGAGGGCGAGGGACCGCTATTCGAGGCGCAGTTCACGGGCAGCGCGTGGCTCGTCTCCGAGGACGGTCTCCTGGTCACGAACAGGCATATCGCCATCCCGTGGAGATCCAACAGCGATGTCCAGCCACTACTCGATAGGGGCTTCCGGCCGGACCTTCACCTGATCGGTTACGTGCCGGGAGAGGCCGAGCCCGTCGAGCTGGAGTTCGTCGTCGCGAGCGAGGAACACGACCTGGCGGTCGTGCGCGCGCGGGACCTGGTGGGTCGCATGCCGCTGGAGCTGGCGGACCACGATGCAGGTCCCGGAGAGGAGATCCTGGTCCTCGGGTATCCGGCCGGGATCCAGGCGCTCCTCGCCCGCTCGGGATCTATGTTCGTTGACTCCCTGATGGAGAAGGGACCCGACTTCTGGAGCGTCGTGCGTGGCCTGTCGGACGCCGGATTCATCAGGCCGCTGGCCACTCGGGGTATCGTGGGGCAGGTCACGCCATCCACCGTGGCGTACGACGCCGAGACGACGAGTGGAGGGAGCGGCGGGCCGGTACTTTCGATGGACGGACGGGTCGTGGCGGTGACCTTCGCGGTGCTCTCGAGTTTCGGAGGTTCGAACCTGGGCGTCCCGGTCGCGAGTGTGCGCCGGCTCCTGGAGCGAGCCGAACGGGAAACGAGGGAGGCCGAGCGCCCCTTCGGTTAGCGGTTCAGCTCGAGCCCTTCGGCGGCGAGCGACTCGAGAAGCTGGCGGGCG
>JBDHFS010000197.1:0-10931 GCA_039590285.1 Gemmatimonadota bacterium | reverse complement strand
CATCGGGTCCAGCCTGTCGGAGACGGAGCTGTTCCAGTCGGCCATGGACGGCCAGTTCTTCGTGGGAGAGTGGCGTGAGACGGAGGGGGGCGTCCGACCCGTCTTTCGTCTCGCAACGCCTATTCGGAACGATCGGGGTCGGACGGTGGGAGTGCTGGGCGCCACCATAGGAGGGGAAGGGCAGCAGGCATTCCTGAGCATGCCGGAGCACATGGCCGATCAGGTGCAGGCCTTCATCGTGTGTGCGGGAGGGAGACCCCTGTCGGTGTCGCACGCTCACGCACCGGTCGACTACACACAGCGGTTACCCTCTCCCCTGGTGGATCTTCCACCCGGATCAGTGGCGACATACGTCAACTACGAGGGCATCAGCGTAATCGGAACTTCCCGACCGATTCGCGGTGCGCCGTGGACGTACATTGCCGAGGAATCGGTCGAGTCCGCCTTCGGCGAACTTCGGGGCCTGCGCCTGCTCTCGGCCGCTCTGGAGGCAGTGTTCGCCCTCGCTCTGGTGGGTATCGTGTGGGTCGTGGCTGGCACGATCGTCTCGCCGCTACGACACCTGGTGGGAGCCGCGCAGAGGATTCGCGCGGGAGACCTCGAGGCCAACGTACTCGTCGATCGCCGGGACGAGCTCGGCGAGCTCGGCTCCACGTTCAATGAAATGGCCGAGGGCCTTCGGGCTTCGGCCGAGGAGATCAGGGACCTTCACGATCAGGACATGCGCCGGGCTGCCCAGCTGGCCTCGGTCGGGGAGCTGGCCGCGGGAATCGCCCACGAGATCAAGAACCCGCTGGCAGGAGCGTCGAGCGGCATCGACCTGCTCGAGCAGCATCTGAATCAGGGACAGCCGCCCGGACGCGTGCTGTCCCAGGTCCGTGCCCAGCTGCGTCGCATCGATCAAGCCATCCGGGACCTCCTGAGCTATGCCCGACCCAAGGAGCCGAGAGTGGGCCACGTGGCCCCGGAGTTGTTGATCGACAGAGTCATTACGCTCGTAAGACCACAGGCCGAAGCGGTCGGCGTGCGGCTCGAGCGTTCCATCAACACCGCCGAGCGGCGGGTGCAGGTCGACCCGGAGCTGCTCACCCAGGCACTCGTCAATCTCGCGCTCAACGGGATTCAGGCGATGGAGTCGGGTGGTGTGCTGACGATGGGCACGGAGCAGGCGGGCGACGAGGTGAGAATCACCGTCAGCGATACGGGCACCGGCCTCCGTGCGACCGAGATCGAGGAGATCTTTCGACCGTTCTTCACGACCAAGCACAGGGGCACGGGTCTTGGTCTGGCGATCACTCGATCGATCGTGGAACGGCACGGTGGTCGGCTCGAGGTCGAGAGCACACCGGGCCGCGGATCGTGTTTCGCCTTGATTCTCTCAACGGTCGAGGAGGAGTGGGAGCTTTGACGAACATGGGCCCGCTGATCGCCGTAGTGGACGACGAGGAGCTCATCCAGAGCTGGCTGGGCGAGAGACTTCGTGCCGCCGGTTACGAGGTGGAAACGGCCTCGACCGCAGCCGATGCGCGCCGCCTGGTCCTCGAGGCCGGCCCCGCCCTCATGCTTCTGGACATGCGCTTGCCGGACGGAGACGGAATCCAGCTTCTGGAGCAGTTTCGTGACCTCGATCGGGAGCTCGTGCTGATCATCGTCACGGCGTACGGTGAGATCGAGACCGCCGTCGAGGCCGTGAAGTCGGGCGCCTACGACTTCATAGAAAAGCCGGTGGAGTTCGACAGCCTGCTGCTGACCATCGAGAAGGGTCTGGAGAAGAGGCTTCTGAGGCAGCAGGTGGCGGTCCTGCGAGAGCAGAATCGGTGGAGGTTCGCCGACGTGGAGCTCGTGGGTCGCTCCGCCGCCATGCAGAGAATCGTCGATACGGTCGAGAAAGTGGCTCACGCCGAGTCGACGCCCATCCTTCTCACCGGGGAGAGCGGAACCGGCAAGGATCTCGTGGCTCGGGCCATACACGCGCGGAGTCCTCGCGCCGACCAGCCGTTTCTCGAGATCAACTGTTCGGCTCTACCGGAGAACCTGGTCGAGTCGGAGTTGTTCGGGCACGAGCGCGGAGCGTTTACCGATGCCCGCGTGAGGAAGCAGGGCCTTGCCGAGCTGGCCGACGGCGGGACGCTCTTCCTGGACGAGGTGGGTGACATGCCCCCGGGCACACAACCCAAGGTCCTGCGTTTCCTGGAGGACTCCAAGTTCATGCGCGTTGGAGGAACCAGGGATGTCAGGGTAGACGTACGATTGATCGCGGCCACGAACCATGAGCTCGACAGCATGGTCCAAACCGGGGCATTCAGAAACGATCTCTACTTCAGATTGAAGGTGCTCCCCATCCATATTCCGCCTCTCCGCGAACGGCGGGAGGACATCGCTCCGTTGGCCACGTTCTTCGTGGAGCGGTTGTCACGGGACCTCAAACGCGAACCCGCCACGCTGTCCGAGTCGGCGGTGAGACTTCTCGAGGGGTATTCCTGGCCCGGAAACGTGCGCGAGCTTCGGAACATCCTCGAGCGCGTTCTCATTCTCGAGAACGTGCGGGAGATTCGACCGGAGAACCTCCCGGTGGAGATACACCAGCCACTCCCCATCTCCCCCGACCTCACATGCCTCTGCCCACTCCCGGCGGACGGGGTGCGCCTGGAGGATGTGGAGCGAGACCTGATCCGGCAGGCCATGGTCCGCACGAGCGGCAACGTGACTCGAGCCGCGGATCTTCTCGGTATCTCCCGCGACACGTTGCGATATCGACTCGCCAAGTCTTCCAACAAGGCGGATGGGCTGCTTCCGGAACCTGGCTGATTGGTCATATGCCCCTGCGTGCTGGGTGAAATCCCCCAGCACGTGCTTTCCCTCCACCGTCGTTTCGTAGGAACTCACTTCAATACATGAAGTTGCCATCATCGTGATTTGTGGTACGGCTCGTGCTATGGGCATGGATGGACAATTGAGCGCAGGGATCGCGGTCCCGCGCGACTTCTCGCAGGGAGATTTCCGGATTCTGATCTTCCCGGTTCAACTTCCAAGGAGTGGAATGATGAAGAGACTCCTACTGCTGGCCGCTCTTCTGTTCGCCGTGGGCGCCTGCACGGGCGATGAGGGACCGATGGGTCCGGCCGGTGCGGATGGTGCGGATGGCGCAGCCGGCGCGGACGGTGCTGACGGTGCGGACGGTGCCGACGGTGCGGACGGCGCCGACGGAGAGGACTTCCCGGGACCGCTGACCGCCGAGTACGTGGCGGCGGACGGGATCCTGGGCGGCGCTGCGTACGGGAAGTGGTATGAGACGGACGCGGGCGGCGCCGGAAACCCGGGGACCGCCGCGCCGACTGACTTCCACCGCTGCAAAGCCTGCCACGCGTGGGACGGGATGGGCAACGCAGCGTCCTATGCCAACCGGACAGGGCAGAGCACGCTGAATCCGAACCGTCCGGACGTGTCCTCGGTCAACCTGCGAGCCTCGGCGGCGGGCAACACGGTTCAGGGTCTGTTCGACATGATCATGCGCACCCCGGGACGCACGATCGACGCGTTCGACAACACCCACCCGGACTACTCCACGCACCTCACCGTGGGCCAGGCATGGAACCTGGTGAAGTTCATGCGGGAAGAATGGGTCGAGCCCACGGATCTGTACGATCTCGAGGTCGTCGGACCGGCCATGTACGTCGACTACACGGTGGATCCCGCCGTCGTGGTGGCGCCGACGCTCGTGATTACAAACGTGGGTGCTCTGGGCACGGAGTCGAACGGGCAGACGATCTACTCAGACACATGTGCTACATGCCACGGGGCCGACGGGCTTCTGATTGACATCGAGGGCCGAAGCCTGGGCCAGTTCATGCGTGAGAAGCCGTGGGAGGGGTGGTTCAAGGCGAAGTTCGGGGAGCCCGGCGCCATGGAGCCGGGCCTGGTCACCGATACCGGGGACCTGCAGGACCTGTACGCGGCTCTGGCCAACGCGACGAACTTTCCCGACCAGCCGTAACGCTGGGCGAGGCTCACGCCCCCCCTGGCAGCGCGCTCCCGGCGATCGGGCTGGGAGCGCGCTGCTGCTCAACCGGGGAACGCAGGCCTCACGGTCGATAGCTCGAGCGCCATCCGAGGGCGGTCACGCGTCCGCGACTTCCATTCCCGCGAGCCGCAGACCTTCCAGCAGGGAGTCCAGCACGGCCTCGTCGCGTACCCACTTCCCGTACTCGGCGCGGCCCCGCTCGGCGAACTCCGGATACACGGCCAGTAGCTCGGCCGACGCGCTCTTCGCCACGTCCAACCTTCCCAGGTGACCGGCGGCCGCGGCGATCGACACGTGAGTCGGATAGTAGCCGGGGAGGTTGATGGCCTGAGCCACGTCCAGCGCTTCTTCGTACTCCTCCTTCACGAAGTGATCGTAGAAGATCCCGAACAGGTACCAGCCCGGATGGTGCGGGTTGAGCTCCAGAACCTGACGGATCAGCGAGGTGCCTGTTTCGGTGTCGCCGGCGTAGCCGAGCAGGATCCCCATGAAGGCGACCGTGTTTCCGTCGCGCCGGTTCAGCTGCACCGCCCGCTCGGCGGCGGATCGGAAACCCCCGAAGTCGTCGCGGAAGAAGAGGGCCTGCGCCAGCGCGTAGTAGCCTTGCTGACACGTCCGGTCCAGGTCCACGGCTCGCCTGGCGGTCGTCAGTGCTCGCCCGAGTGAATCAGGCAGAACGTTGTAGTCGTGCTTGTACTCCTCGCAGTACATCTGCGAGAGACAGGCCCACGCGTCGGCCGAGCCCGGCTCGTCTTCCACGGCCCGCTCGAGTGCCTCACGGGCCCTCAGGTGGGCCTCCGGCGTGATGACCTGCCAGTAATCGAAAGTGAGGAAGACCGCGTCCAGGGCTTCCATCTGCCCGATCGGCTTGTTCCTGACCGACTCGCTCATGTGGCGAATCAGAGCGCCATGCTGATCCGCCACGGAGGCCACTATGCGATCGGTGAGCCGGTCCTGGACGTCGAATACGCTGGAGGCGTCGAGATCGCTGTCGTAGGTCTCCGCCCAAAGGTGTGCCCCGGTCGCCGCGTCGGTGAGCTGCTCGCGGCCCTGTCCGCCGACGACGGAGAGATACGAGAATCGCGCGAGCCCCGTCGTGATGTCCTCGGTGAGGCCCTCCGCGAGGGCCGCGACCTCCGCCTGGGCCGACGAGGCACGGATCGGGAGCACGGCGACCGCCAGATCGGGTCGTCCCGGCCTGGATTCCGCGAGAATCGTCGGTGCAGCAGGCGCCCCGCGGGAATCCAAATCCTCCTCCGGGGCCGGTGCCGCAAGCGCCTTCGCCCAGTCGGATACGGATGTGAAGCGGTCCGCCGGCGTCTTCTCGAGCGCCTTGTGAACCGCCCGCGCGACGTGTGGCGGCGTCGACGACCGCGCGGTCGTCAGCGGCGGGACGGGATCGAGCGTGTGCCGGGCCATGACCACGGATGCCGTGGGGCCCGTGAAGGGCGGCTCCCCGGCCAGAGTCTCGTACACCACGCAGGCGAGGCTGTACAGGTCACTCCTGGCATCGGCCACCTCC
Source organism: Gemmatimonadota bacterium (assembly GCA_039590285.1). Lineage (GTDB taxonomy): Bacteria > Gemmatimonadota > Gemmatimonadetes > Palauibacterales > Palauibacteraceae > Benthicola. The sequence continues at coordinate 5,388 of JBDHFS010000197.1, read as the reverse complement.
GTCCCCGACGCCTGCTCGGGGCTCATGTAGGCGGGCGTCCCCACGGCGACGCCCGTATGCGTCAGTCGGTCACCTCCCGCGGCATCCACGGCTCGGGCGATCCCGAAGTCCGCCACCACGGCGTGGCCCGAGTCCAGCATGATGTTGGCCGGCTTGATGTCCCGGTGGACGACTCCGCGCGAGTGCGCGTAGCCCAGCGCGTCCGCCACCTCCCGGGCGATGCGGAGGGAGTCGTCCACGGAGAGCTGGCCATCCCGGTCCAGCCGGTCGCGAAGTGACTCCCCTTCTATGAATGGCATGACGTAGTACAGGAAACCGCCCGCCTCGCCGGAATCGTACAGAGGCAGGATGTGGGGGTGCCTGAGCTGGGCGGAGATCTCGATCTCGCGCAGGAATCGGTCGTGGCCGATGGCCGCGGCCAGCTCGGGCTTCAGGACCTTGATCGCGACGGACCGGTTGTGCCTCGGGTCGCGCGCCAGGAACACGGTCGCCATCGCCCCCGCGCCCAGTTCGCGCTCGACGTCGTAGCGGTCGGCGAGTGCCGCACCGAGCCGCTCGATCAACTGCGTCACGGGCTGTCGGGACGGGAGGAGCGAAGACACCATCCGAGTTCCGCCCTCACTCGACCGTGAACTCCCTTACCATCCCGGGGGAGGTGTTCGACTCCGCTAACCATGCGAAGCGACCCGGCGCCAGGTCCACGGTGAAGAACCCCGTGTATCCGAGCGGCATCTCGTGCAATCCGCCGACGAAGCTCGCCGGCGCGGGCGCGCGGAGTCCGTCCACGTTCATCCAGTCCATCCAGCTCACGACCCGTTCCAGGTCCGATTCCTCATCCAAACGGACCAGGTGGACATCGTTCCCGAGCCCGAACTCGGGGTGCTCCTCGAAGTGAACCGCGACCGTCTGCTCGCCCGCCGCGGGCGTGCCCTCGACCTCCATCACGTGGTTGAAGAGCGTGATCGCGAGGTCGGCCGCGGGGGGGGATGCACCGGTGGAAGCCTCGGTAACGGTCAACGGACCCGCCATCCCCAGCACAGCGTGGAATTCGCCATCGGGAGTCTTGACGTAGCACTCCATGACGTAGTCTCCCGGCACCAGGTTCACCGAGACTTGAGCGATCCCGCCCGGGGCGACGAGACCGGGTCCGCCCATCTGCCTCACGGACGCATACCATTCCGGGAGGAGACGGCCGAGCATCGCGCCTGCCTCCGTCTTGTCTATGGTCCCGTTTCTCAGCTCGTGCCATGCGCTGTCGAAGGGCAATGCGACCTCCGCCACGTAGTCCTCGAACGTCTTGCCCTCGGGAAGGAGGTTCAGGAGGAGGAAGTGGTGCTCCATCCCCTCATTGGTGAGTCTGAATGTCGTCCACCCGGAGGGGATCTCGGCCGGGCCGACGAAGACATAGTCCCGAGCGGCTATGTCGACGACGTTGGCTACAGCGGCGTCCCCGGCTGCCTCATCATGGCTCGCCTCCGAGGATTCGCCGCGGTCTGCCGGCTGGCACGCCGCGAGACTCGCGGCTGAAAGAGCTGCACCGATAGCGAAATGGAAGTGATGACTGAGCACGAAGCCTCCTGGTGGTGGTTGACGCGATTCTCACGCCCCCCACAGACCACAAAAACCCCTTCGGAGTCAAGGCGGCAGTTCTCGCACCTGCTTACACAGGCTTTGGATTTCGAAAGTGGCCGGCCGAAGTCCCTACTGGATGTAGCCCAACGATCGGAGCGTCTCGATCTGCGCGGGGTCGAGCACTACGTCGTCGCTGCGGGTGAAGTACTGTGCCAGCGCCTGGTGCGCCTCCCACTGCTCCTCCAGGAAGCTGGTGTAATGTTCCACCAGCTCGGGATGCTCCTCGTGAACGCTCTTAAGGCAGAAGGGATCGTTCCACAGATCGAAGAGCAGGAGCGGTACGGGGCGTCTCCACTGAGCGTCTTCCTCATCCTCGTCCTCATCCGGCGGCCACGGGTTGATCTCGAGAGACGCTCCCCACCGGCCGTCGATGACCTCGAGCCGGCCCCGCAGGTCCTTTGTCTCCTGGTCGACGCTGAACTCGTCCAGAATCACCGGCCTGGGCTCCCAGCCCTCCTCTCCCAGGAGCAATGGGGCGAGCGACTGGCCCATGGCGACGTCGGGCTGCGGCAAGTCCAGCAAGTCGAGCAGGGTAGGCAGCACGTCGATCATCGAGACCGGATCGGCGAATCGTTGTCCACCCTCGATACGTCCGGGCCACACGAACATGAGCGGGACCCGGCTGACCGTGGGGCGAAGGATCGGCCGATTCCAGCGCGGGGGCACCGAGTCCTGCAGGGCCACACCCTGGTCGCTGCCCGCCGACCGGACGCTGTGATCCGCGGCCACGATAAGCAGGGTGTTCTCCCATTCCCCGTTGGCCTTCAGCCGCTCCACCAGCCGACCGAGCTGGTAGTCGTTGTAGGCCATCGACTGATCGTACATGGCCTGCCATACAGTGTAGAACGCGACCCGGTCGATGCCCGTCTCCTCCCAGGCTTCTCCCCATGGCCCCCAATGCCCCTCGGCCTCTTCCAGGCTGTCGCGCCAAGCCACCCACGTCGTCCGCTGCTCGGGGCTCACGAAAAGACCGGAGAAAGGCGCCGGAATCGGAAGATTCTGCGGGCGATGCACGTCGGTCGTCTGGAAGTGCACCCAGTAGGGAGCGCCGGGGTACGCCTGCCGCCACTCGAAGAACCGCTCGTGCATGATTCGTGATGACTCTTTGTGGTTCTCACGGCCGAAGTAGGCGAACTCCTCCCAGCTCTCCTTCATCACGTCCACGCCGCGTTGGAGGTCGCTCAACGTGCCGGCGTTGGGATTGGCCACGAACACGGCGGTCTGGTGGCCAGCCTCGTGCATGTGCTCGGCCATCGTCTTGATCTGCTCGGGCACCGGATCGGTCCAATTCGTCTGGCCGCCCATCACGCTGTTCTGGAGCGAGGTCATGAAGGAGGCGGTGGACGGTTTCGTCCAGCTCGAATTGCTGTACGCCCACTCGAACAAAGCGCCCTCGGCCGCCAGCCGCTCGAGGTTCGGGGTAGTGCGGCGGTTGTATCCGTAAACGCTCATGAAGTCGGCTGCGGCACCGTCGATCACATAGAATATGACGTTGGGCTTCTCGGGACTCGTGGCTCCCGTCAGCGTCGGCGACGCCCACAACGCGACCGTTCCGGGTCGCTCCGAGTCGGCTTCCAGCGCCAGGGTTACCGTCTGTCCGGCGAGGTGCGAGAGGTCGACCGAGCGTTGACCCCAGTTCTCCTTGTCGACGTACTCTTCCTCGAGCAGCACTTCCTCATCGCCAACCTCGGGATCGACCGCCACACGAAATGTGATCGGCGCGTCATCCCGTAACACTCCGAGTCCCAGGTCGAGGCGGCCGGCCTGCGGGACCTGAACCGTGTACGCCACTCGGCCGGGCGCGTGCGCGTACAGGGACCTGCCATACACGCGGTTTCTCACTTCGCTGTGCACTCCGGAAGGCTCGCCGGCGTACGTCGCCTCCTTCGGAATGGCCGCCACCGAGAGGATGTCGATATCGGCCTCCGTCTCGGCCCAGAACCCGAGGATGATCTGCTTCCACGGCCCCTCCCACCGCCCACCGGACCAGTCGGCCCGCAGGGTGTACGTCTGGACGGTGCCATCGTGAATGACCGTGGCGTTCTCGCCCCGGAACTCTACGGGGTCATGGTCTTCCCCCTCCTCCGCATCGGACGTGTCTCGCAGGTTGAATCCGAGGCCGAGGCCCATGAAATCGACATCGACGTCGGACCGAGCGCGCACCTGGATATGCGCCCAGTCATCGCGCTCCCAATCCGGAAGATCGACGTAGATGGCGCCCCACGCGAAGTTGTTGTCGTCGTCGGTCACGTCCGCATCGCCCAGCGCGATTCGAAGCGCGTCCTCCGTCTGCGTGAGCTCGGGCGGCGTCACTTCGGGCTCCCAGGGTTCCAGGATCTTCCACCCCGGTTGCGGCTCGTCGAAGTTCCACACTACGGGCTGCGGAACGTCGTCGGGTACATCGGAGCCTTCGATCAGCGCGTACTCCAGCTGTTCCTCGAGGTGGAGCGGTACATCGGCCGTGAGGGGAGTGTCCGTGTCCGCGGGCTGGCAGCTGGTCAGCGGGAGCAGGGGCAGCAGGAAGAGCGGGGCGAGTCTTCGCATGGTGTACCTCCGGCCGTGCAGACGGTGGCAGGGCAGAGTCACGTCGCAGGTGGGGAACGGCCTGGCTCGCCGGAACGACTAACCTCAATGTAACCGGTCGGGGCGAGATCGCGCTCGTCAGGGAGTCTCGTTACGTTCCGACCAGTAGTAGTCGGCGCTCAACGAGGTGATGCTGTAACGGTTCGCACCCTCCTCCAGCTCGCCGACGTCCGCCTCGCCGGGGCCTTCCACGGACCCGCTCACGGACCTCACGTACACGGAGACTCGGACGCGCTCGTTCTCGACCGAGACGTGGAAGACGTCCTGCGGGATGTGGGGCACGCCCACCGCCGTGCGGCGATACTCCCGGGCCCTCTGGATGACGGCCTCGAGCGGGATCTCGATCAGGGTCTCCCCTTCACGACGCAGCGTGATCGTAGAGCTCTCCTCGTCGAGATCGAACACGTATCGCCGGCCGCCGGCCTCGACTGAATCCGGAACGACTCCCGAGTGGCGGAGACCGAAATCGAAACCGGAGACGGACATGACGGCGCCGTCCGGCTGCACGCGCATGTTGAACGTATCCTCGCCGTCCCCGGCCCAGCGGCCCACGTAATCCACGTTCAGAGAGCTGAGAACGAGCTCGGCCCGCAGATCGGCATCGTCTCTATCCGACGGGCCGAGACCCTCGGCGGCCACGGTGTCGATCTCGGCGAGCCGGCCGCCGAACAGCGGGTCGAGTCTGGCCGTGCCGTGCGTCTGGGCTAGATACCGGATGACTGCGCTCAACTCCTTTCGGTCCTCGAACGAGAGCGCGGCCGGGGCCGGCCGGACCTGCCCGTCGGATAGCATCTCGTTGGCCGCGAGCAACCGCTCCAGGCGCGCGGTCTGACTGCGACGCGACACGGCGTAGGCACCCCACGGACCGCCGAGGGTCAGCAGCGCGACCACACAAAGGGAGATGGGAATGATCTTGATGCTCCGGCTGCGCCGGAAGATGAAGAACAGGGCGATGCCCGCCACCCACACCGAGAGGACGACCAGAAAGTAGCGTTTCTCCGTAACTCCGTACTGCGCGATTCGCTTCCATATCGCGAGCAGGAGCATCACGATCGACGGGATCAGGGCCACGTAGAACCAGCGGCCGTACGTCCGGATCCACCGATTCTCCTGTTGATCCTCGATCGGGTGGACGAGGAGAAGCGACAGGATGCCGACGGCGGAGACACTCGA
>JBDHFS010000196.1:0-5929 GCA_039590285.1 Gemmatimonadota bacterium | reverse complement strand
AGATGGCCTGCTGGGACGAGCCCGCACCGATGGTGTGTCGTCCGATGGAGTCGAGTCTCAGGACCGGGTTGACGCCGTCATCCTGCCCAACCAGGATCGCCACGGCCGCCAGCGTGTCTTCGATGATCGGCTGCTCGGCAGCCAGGTGGCTCTGAAACTTCATACCGAGTTTCGCCAGTGAGCACCCCGCCACGACGGCAACCCGTTGGAACACGCCGGCGCTCACCAGCGACGCCGCCATGACCAACGCGTGCACGGGGCCGCAGCAGAAGGCCTTGAGGTCGGATCCGGTGGCGTTTTCCAGTCCGCACAGCTCGCCGATCGCCTTCGCGAGGTTTCCGCCGCCCCGCTGATAGCGCTCACCGACGGCCTCTTCTCCGCAGTTGATCACGTAGTCGATTCCTCCGGGATCCAGCTGCCCATCCCCCAGCAGGGTCCGGAGTGCCATCGCTGCTGAGCCCTTGCACGCCAGGTTTTCCAGGATGACCGGCGCCGTCAGCGCATCGTCCTCGTCGTGCGCCCGGTTGACGCATCCGATGAGGCGCCCGTCGGAAAGATGGAGGGGGAGGGCCTTCGCAGCGTCGGCAGTCTGCTCCTCGATCGCCGCCGCGGCCGTCCCATCGCCGAGACGATCCAGGTCCGATGCATCGATCAGGGGGTGTCGCGACAGGGCCTCCCGGGCTCCGGCCAGGAACGTCTCTTCTAGCCAGAGCAGGTCGAAGTCGTCGGACAGCTTCAGGATCCCGTAGAACTCCTCCTCGGGCATGACCTCGCCGTGGGGTTGTCGCCGTTCGGCCGCCTCATTCCTGCCGTACCAGGGCCTTGGGATCAGGCGAAGCTCGTCGGGGTGCATGGAGCCGAGAAAGACCCGGTTCGGAGCGTAACCAATGGATTCCTCGTGGGTTCGCAGATGAGAGGAGATCTCGCCTAACAGCGCCGGACTCCTGGAGATCTCGCGTGCCGGCTTGGATCCATAGCGCATCAGACCCGTGCAGTGAGTCAGAAAGTACCGCGCCCCTGTAATCACCGGTCTCATGATCGCGTTGCCCATGTACGGTCGACACTCACGATCCCATTATCTCCCCGCTGAACCTACCGACCTGCGCGCTGCCCGCGCCGCCGGCCGTGGTCTGGGGCTACGGACCTTCGAGTGGCAGCACGAGCTGGTCCTGAACCTCCGTAGTGAGGGTATCGAGGGCCCGCGACACGAGCATCTTCCGGAAGGTGCGCTCCTCGTCCGGGGGCAGCGCCGGGTCTCCGACGGGATGGGGGATGGCTCGTCCGCCGATGATGCGGTTCGCACCCACGGCGATGGGCAGAGGTGCGATCGCCGAGATCAGGGCCACCGGTATTCCCCGTCGCTCGATTTCCTTCGCCATCGTTGCACCGCAACGATTGCATGTGCCTCAGGTCGCGACGAAGATCACCCCATCGACACCCGTCTTCACCAGCTCATCCGATATCTCCTCGCCGAAGCGGATGGCATTCTCGAGGCCGGACTGGTTGCCCGTCGTCACGTACATGGTGTCGGCCAGACGCGCGAAGGCGCCGCGCGCCTCGAACTCCCGAAGAACGTCCAGTGGAACGATGCGGTTCGGATCCCGGTTGGCGTGCGTGGTATCGAAGCCGCCGTGGATCGACTCCCAGTCTTCGGAGGACAGTGACGGTCGGCCGGCGATGCTGTAGGAGTACCAGCGCGTGGCGCGGGCCGACTGCAGGCCGTCTCGGTTGCCTTTGGGTACGACACCGCCCGACGTTACAATGGCGAGAGTGGATTGCTCGAGAGCCTCGAGCGGCGGCGCCGGTCGCACGCGGTCGTAGGTTGGCACGGGCCACTCCGTGTCGAAATCCTCGCCGCGGAGCCGCTTCATCAGCATGTCCACGGTTCGAACGCCGACGTCGTCGGAAGCGACCTGGCTGTAGCGAAGGCCGCGGGACAGGTAGCCCTCCTCCGCCGCCGGGCCGATGGGCTGATCGCCTGCGAGCTTCAACGCAAGAGTGGAAGCTCGCGACATGGAGTCCAGCATCTCGGCCGTCGTCGCGGCCGTCGGCGCGATGTGGACTCGCGAGCGGTACAGCTCGACGGCCGGATTCTCGGGGTGCATCGCGGAGACCGCCGGGATACCGAGCTCCCGCGCGATGGCGCAAACGAGGCCGCACGCGAGCCCGTATCGGCCGGAAGTGAACGCCGGCCCGGCCAGGACTACATCGGGCTGGTATCTCCTCAGATATTCGACGAAGGCGTCACGGGCCTTCTCTTCGAACTCGTTGACGTAATTGTCACCGCAGTAGATGGTGGCGACTACCTCGCCGGATCCCTCCAGGATCTTCTGCAGCACCAGACCCGGGCCTTTGGGACCTTCCACGACACTCGGTCCCACATTCGCCTGGTCCTCACCTCCGATGCCGGCAAAGAACTGGTTGATGTAGTGGACGACTCTGGTCTTGCTCACATCTCCCCCTAATACTCTTTGGCCGTCAGCCAACTCTGTCCGATGTTGCTCGACACCCCGAAGATGGACGTGTACGGAACACTCACCGGGCCCACCGGAGAGTCACTCACTTCGTGTAACTCGCTGCCCCCGATGACGGTGCTCACGCGCGGAAGCTCGATCTCCTGGCTGGCGCGGCCCGTGCTGACGATCGCAACGGCCTCGGGGACGTAGTGGGAGAAGCCGTGATCCTCGGGGGCGCCGACCTCCTCGGGCATCGCGAGGATCGTCTTGATGCCGCCGCGCTCGCACCTCTGGCAGAACATCATGAACTCCACCCACGGGTTGCCGCTGGGGCTGGAGCTGGCACAGACCGCCTGAACGTCGAGCATCCGGAGTAGTTTATACGCGTACTCGCAGGCCAGCCGCTTCGCATCCATGTCGGGCCCGCCGGTGAACAGCACCACGCCAACGAAGTCCAGATCGACGCCGTGCCTCCGGTAGAGTTCCGAAAGGATCGACGGATTCTGGTAGAAGTAGGTGGCATCCCTGGAGCAACCCTCATAGTCGCGGATCGAAACGAGGGCGCCGTCCAGCACTTCGTTGGGGTGCATCAGCGTGGGCAGCGACCCGTAGGCCTCGCTGTCGGGCGACGCCGACAGCGCACCGTACATCCAGGGGATGTCGTGCAACAGATACGCCACTCGGGGCAGAGTGCGAGCGGGTTTCGACAACTCGTAGGTAACCACGCGCTCGGGCCGGAGCCCCTCGGTAACGCGCGCCAGATGGCTGGCCACCTTCAACTCGGTGGCCCGAATCTGGCGCCGGTAGACGAGGCTTTGCAGTTCGCCGTCTGGGGTGTCCGGGCGCAGATACTTCGGGTGGGGTTCGAGTTCGAGCACCACGTTGACGGTGCGTGAGAGAGGAGTCAGGTCCGCCGCGGGTCCCGACATGTCGATGATGGCTTCGGGCGCGTAGACCGGATCACCGGCCACGAGGTCGCTGGTCGTGACGACGGCAACACCTGCAAGACGGTGGGTCCCGCCCTCTCCAACCATCTCGACGGGCCCGCAGAAGCCGGGGAACGTGCTACCGGCAGCTGGTTTGAAACGGGGTTCTGCCGCATCGATCACGTGAATCAGGCGCGTCTGATCGCCTGGTCGAACCAGATGGACCGAGACGTCGGCGAATTCACCCCCCTCCAATACGAGCTGCCGAAGTGCCTCGGTGTCCACGCCGAGTACGCCGTCGGCGTAGGAGAGTCGATCCGACTCCTGTACGTCAGCGACGGGAAACGAACCCAGTTCAAGGCGCATGCTGCATCTCACGCTTCTCCCAACGGCAGCATCATACCCGACCGCCCTGCTCCGGGACGACTAGCGCGTAGAGGCCTTCGTATTGCTTGCGCGTGTTCACCAGGCGTGGTGTACGCGAAGACCCGCACGCGCCGGGAGAGACCGATCACGTGAGCAGGCGGAAGAGCTGGGCGGTCGCCAGGTACGAGGGCGAAATCTCTGCGACCCGAGACTGAATGGCGGTGGGCGCAGTCTCGTGCGAACCCGTCTCCAGGCCAGGAAACCTGATCCACAGGGAAAATACAGGGAAATAGTGCGAATCCGCGAAAATGCTCGCGACCAGATCCTGAAATTCCGGCCCCATTCCGAGTCCTCGGCGGGGATTTCCCTGAGGCTGATAGCAGGGAATCTCTGCGTCACGAGCAGGGATTCCGTTTCCCTGAACGAGCCCAGTCTAGTTCGCTGCGCGCAGCAACGAGAACTGGCGGCTTTGGTTGGATTCCTTTGGCCGGATGCGAACAGATGCGAACGACACGGTGGCGGTCAAGCGCGCCTTCCGCGGAGAACTTCCGGCGGGTCTTGCGACGGATGTCGCGAACGGCCTTCTCGGCGGAGTCTTTCTGGGGCATGGGCCCTACCTCCTCTCGGAGTCTAGAACCCTCTCTGAGTTCTCCCCTCGATCTGGCCCCAACTCAGCTAAAGGGAAACAGCCTGCGTCGGAAGAACTGCAGACCCAGCAGGCCAACGATCCCGCTCGCCAGCATGGTGAGCTGGCCCGGCTCGGGCACGAAGGTGAGCTGCAGCGCGTGAATCACCCCAAAATTGCTTCTCAGGCTGAGCAGGCTCCCCGCGCCATCGCCCTGATAGACGTACTGGTTCCGCGGTGTCACCATCGAAATCACGCCGGTAGCAAACGGCGCGCTTCGCGCGTCGACGCCGGTCTGGGTCGTGGTAGTGACGACCGCACCTTGCGGTGCTCCGACCGTCAGCATGCCGGTGAGCCAAGGCCCGCGGAACGTAGCAAGCTGAGCCGTGTAAGCATACTGCGGGAACGTGGTGGGGGGGTACCCGACGGGGTACGAGATGCAGCATGGATTGTCAGTGTAACCCCTTCCACCGAGCGGATCCCCGCCGATGTCGAAGTTACCAGCAGGATTGTGGTCAGGATGAATGCGCAGGCGGAGAGTGCCCAAGCTGGTGACGTAATCGAAAGTATATATCCTAGTGCGACCCATCTTCACTTGGCCACCGAACCCCTTGGGACCGGGCACGGCTCGAATGAATCCGGTCCGCATGGTTGTCGGGAGGGTGGGATCGATCATGACCGAGGCCGGACGCGTGATAGGGACGCTCGGAACAAAGTAGCTGTTGCCGAACGTCCCGGCTTCGTTCATCACCGTCTTTTCGGTTTTGATGTAGGGGTATATCGGCGGTATGGAGAACGTGTTTGTGACGATCGTGCTGAACGCATTGGCGTCAATGGCAAATCCCCCCGCAGACGTGACTTGTGCGGTGCCCGCTCCACCCCCCGCGCCGTAGGTCGTAGGGCTGGTCGTGACCAGGTAGGTGTAGAGGACGATCCCGCCCGACTGCTGCACTACTCCCGTGAAGAGGGTCGGACCAGTTGCCGAAGCCGAATGGGCCCCGAGCAGCGTGAGTGCTGCAGCGATCAGCCCCAGTGCCCTCCCGCTCCTTAATCGTGAGTTTACGCTTGATACCTGATCGTGTGTAGTCATGACTGGCCTCCGTCGATTCGCCAGCGCCCCCAGCCATCTCATAGCCGAGCGACTCGGCGACTCCTGTCTGCGCTCCACCCTATCCGAAAATAGTCGAATAGGTCAAGGACCTATTTCGGTTGGAGCAATTTCCGTGCCCTTCCTTCGACTTGGCGCGGTCGGGAAAATCGACTTGAAATCAAGGGCTTGAGACCCGGCCACGAGATCGGGCGGGACGCTTCGGCTGAAGAGTGGAAAACATCTTCCACTCCCACGGAAAGACGCTTCTCTAGATCCCCACGGGACGGTGTCGCGAAACCCAAAGGCCATCGGCTGGGACTGCACCTCCCGCATCCGACGAGCTTGGCGCCACTTGGCGCCGACGGATGCGACGACTGCGATCGCGCCCTTCACGGGCTGCCGGAGGGAGCGCGTTCCTGCTTCCTTCCGGGCGGTCTTCGGCGGACGTTCTCCGCTGCCCAGGTTC
>JBDHFS010000195.1:0-7711 GCA_039590285.1 Gemmatimonadota bacterium | reverse complement strand
CGCCGCCTGTACCTCCGTGATCGCCGCCGTCAGCGTCGTCTTCCCGTGGTCCACGTGTCCGATCGTCCCCACGTTCACGTGCGGCTTCGTCCGCTCGAACTTCTGCTTCGCCATGTCTCGTGATCCTTGTGTCGCTCTTATCCGTTCGGCCGATCCGTCAGCCGCGCCCGGCTACGATCTCCTCGGCCTTGCTTTTCGGCACTTCCGCGTAGTGCGAGAACTGCATCGTGTACACGGCCCGGCCCTGGCTCAGCGAGCGCAGCGTGGTCGAATACCCGAACATCTCGGACAGTGGTACGGAGGCGCCTATGACCTGCGCCTGCGCCCGCTGCGTCATGCCACCTATCTTGCCCCGCCGGCTGGAAAGATCGCCCATCACGTCGCCCAGGTACTCCTCGGGTGTCACCACCTCGACGTCCATGATCGGCTCGAGCAGAACCGGATCGCCCTTCTTCACGCCGTCCTTGAGAGCCATGGAGCCGGCGATCTTGAACGCGATCTCGCTCGAATCGACGTCGTGCGACGAGCCGTCCACGAGCCTGGCTTTGATGTCGATCATCGGATAGCCGGCGATGACTCCCGAATCCATGGCCTCGCGGATTCCCTCCCGCACCGGCCGGATGAACTCTCGCGGGATCGCCCCGCCGACGACCTCGTCCTCGAACAGGAACCCGGTTCCCGGCTCCGTCGGCTCGATGTGGATCACGACGTGTCCATACTGTCCGCGACCACCCGTCTGGCGGACGAAGCGGGCCTCGACGTTCTCCACGGCCCGGCGGATCGTCTCACGGTATGCCACCTGCGGCCGGCCCACGTTCGCGTTCACCTTGAACTCGCGCTGAAGCCGGTCGACGATGATCTCCAGGTGCAGCTCTCCCATCCCGCTGATGATCGTCTGGCCCGTTTCCTCGTCCGTGTAGACACGGAAGGTCGGATCTTCCTCCATCAGCTTGGCGAGCGCCTGCGACAGCTTGTCCTGGTCCGCCTTCGTCTTGGGCTCGATCGCGACCCGGATCACCGGCTCCGGGAAGCTCATGGCCTCCAGGATCACCGGCCGGTCGGTATCCGCCAGCGTGTCGCCCGTCTTGGCGAACTTCATGCCGATGGCCGCCCCGATGTCGCCCGCGAAGAAGACCTCTACCTCCTCGCGCTTGTTGGCGTGCATCTGGAGCAGGCGGCCGATCCGCTCCTTCTTGCCCCGTGTCGCGTTCAGGATGTGCGACCCGGCCTCGAGCCTTCCCGAGTAGACCCGGAAATAGGCCAGCCGCCCCACGTACGGGTCCGTCATGATCTTGAACACGAGTCCGGAGAACGGGTCATCGTCCGACGGGCTGCGCTCCTCGAAATGCTCGTCCCGGTTCGGCAGGTGTCCCACGACCGGGGGCTTTTCCAGCGGCGACGGCAGGTAGTCCACGATCGCGTCAAGCAGCTTCTGGACACCCTTGTTCTTGAAGGACGCGCCACACAGGACGGGGGTGATCGCTCCGGCGAGCGTGGCCTTGCGGACCGCCCGGCGGACTTCGTCCTCCTCGAGCTCGCGACCCTCGAGGTAGTGCTCCAGGAGATCCTCGTCGTGCTCGACGGCCGCTTCGACCAGATCGTGGCGCAGCTGCTCCGCCTTCTCCCGAAGGGCGTCGGGCACGGGGCCCTCGTCCCACTGCACGCCGAGGGAGTCTTCGTCGTACACGACTTCGACCATCCGCACGAGGTCGATGTGTCCCGTGTACAGCTCGCCCTCGCCAAGCGGGTACTGGTCCCGACGACGTGCTCGAAATCGGCACCGACCCGGTCCATCTTGTTGACGAACGCGATTCGGGGAACGCCGTACTTGTCCGCCTGCCGCCAGACCGTCTCGGACTGAGGCTCGACGCCGCCCACGGCACAGAACAGGGCCACGGCTCCATCGAGCACGCGGAGGCTGCGTTCCACTTCCACGGTGAAATCGACGTGACCGGGCGTGTCGATGATGTTGACCTGGTACTGGTCCTTGAACCGGTTCCAGAACGTCGTCGTGGCCGCGGACGTGATCGTGATGCCGCGCTCCTGCTCCTGCTCCATCCAGTCCATCGTGGCGTCGCCGTGATGTACCTCGCCCATCCGATGCACCCGGCCCGTGTAGTACAGGATGCGCTCGGTCGTCGTGGTCTTACCGGCATCGATGTGAGCCATGATGCCGATATTCCGGAGCTTGTCGAGCTGCGTGCTGCGCGTCATCTATCCTGATACCTTCTCTCGCGTGCTTCCTCGCCACGGCCCACCCGAACCGTCGCTCGCCGTCCCTACCAGCGGTAGTGGGCAAACGCCTTGTTGGCCTCTGCCATGCGATGCACTTCGTCCTTCTTGCGAACCGCTCCGCCGTCTCCGCGCGCCGCGTCCATGAGCTCGGATGCCAGCCGATCGGCCATCGTCTTCCCGGGCCTGTCGCGGGCGAAGCTGACCAACCAGCGACGGCCCAGCGAATCGCGGCGGTTGGGACGCACCTCCATCGGTACCTGGTAGGTGGCGCCACCGACGCGGCGGCTGCGTACCTCGAGGACGGGCTTGGCGTTGGTCAGGGCCTGACGGAACACGTTCAGACCCGGCTGCCCGGTCTTTTCCTCGATCTTCCGCATCGCGTCGTAGAAGATCTGCTCGGCCGTCGACTTCTTTCCGTCCAGCATGAGGACGTTGACGAACCGAGTGACCTCCTGGCTCCCGTACTTCGCGTCCGGGGGCGTCTCTCTCGGTACCGCCTTCTGCCTGCGTGACATGTGCCCTTCCTTGAAACGGAAACCCGGCCGAGACGTGCAGGCCGGGTCGATCCCACTGCTTCTCTCGAGTTCCTTACACCGGGGCCTGTGCGCCCGTGCGGCGCATGGTTCCCCTCGCTGTACTAACGCTTCGAGCCGTACTTCGACCGGCCCTGTCGTCTGTCGGATACGCCGGATGCGTCCAGAGTCCCCCGGATGATGTGGTACCGAACACCCGGAAGGTCCTTCACACGGCCCCCCCGGATGAGCACGATGCTGTGCTCCTGAAGATTGTGACCTTCACCGGGGATGTAAGCGGTCACCTCATATCCGTTTGTCAACCGCACACGGGCGACCTTTCGAAGGGCCGAGTTCGGCTTCTTCGGAGTCGTCGTGTATACGCGCGTGCATACGCCTCTCTTCTGCGGGTTCGCCTCAAGAGCAGGCGCCTTCCGCTTCTTCACCAGGTCCCGGCGCCCTTTGCGCACCAGCTGATTGATCGTGGGCATACCCCGGCCGCTCTCCCTGTGACTCGGTAGCGACAGAAACCGCTCCCCCGCGTGCCGTGCATCGCGACACTCGAAGCAGCGGTTCAACGTGCGCGGAGACGACCACCGCCTCCGCCGAAAAACGACACCGACCCATTGGTCGATAGACTGAGCAAGGTAGGTGCGCTGATTAGAGTTGTCAAGGCGCGGTTCCGGGGCCGGAATAGGCCCCGGAACCGCCTTTTCGGAAGGTCGGGGGGGTCGCGGACCAGGCCGTCAGGCCTCGGCCTGGACCTCCGCCTCGTCCGTCTCCATCTCCCCTCGCAGCTCGGCGAACAGGCCGCCCGCCGCCACGGCCTCATCCGGCTCCGGCTGCACACGGCGCATCGCGTCCAGCTCCCGCTGCAGCGGCTCTCCGACCAGGAACTCCACGTTCTGATACCGGTGGATTCCCGTGCCCGCCGGGACCAGGTGCCCGATGATGATGTTCTCCTTGAGCCCGCGCAGATCGTCCATCGCGCCGCGCACCGCCGCGTCCGTGAGGACTCGCGTCGTCTCCTGGAAGGAGGCCGCGCTGATGAAGGACTCGGTCGTGAGGCTGGACTTCGTAATGCCCAGCAGCACCGGCTCTGCTCGCGGCGGCTTACCGCCACCCCCGATCACCTCGCGTGTGCGCTCGCGGAATTCCATCCGGTCGATGTGCTCGCCCTCGAGGTATTCCGTGTCGCCCGGCTCCGTGATCTTCACTTTCTGGAGCATCTGCCTGACGATCACCCCTATGTGCTTGTCGTTGATCCGCACGCCCTGCAGTCGGTAGACCTCCTGAATCTCGTTGAGCAGGTACTCCTGCACTGCCCTCGGGCCCTTGACCCGCAGGATGTCGTGCGGGTTCACCGGACCTTCGGACAGCCGGTCTCCCGCGCGGACGAGGTCGCCCTCGTGAACACGGAGGTGCTTGCCCACCGCGACCTGGTAGACCTGCTCCTCGTCGTTCTCCATCGTGACTATGATCTCGCGCTTCCCGCGCTTGATCCCGCCAAACGAGACTCGCCCGTCGACCTCGGTGATGGTCGCCGGATCCTTGGGACGGCGAGCCTCGAACAGCTCCGCCACGCGCGGGAGTCCGCCCGTGATGTCACGTGTCTTGTACGCTTCGCGACTGATCTTGGCGATCGTGTCACCCGGCTGGACCTTCTCCTTGTCGTGCACCAGCAGCTGGGCCCCCACCGGAACGATGAACTCGCGCAGCTTCTTGCCCTTCGAATCGACGATCTCGATTCGCGGGTGCAGCTTCTTGTCCCTGTCATCGATGATGACCAGCTGGCGCCTGCCGGTGGCCTCGTCCAGCTCCTCCCGGAAGGTCTCCTCTGGAACGATGTCGTTGTACTGGATCTTACCCACATGGTCGGCCACGATCGGCTCGGAATACGGGTCCCAGCCGAACAGCAGATCACCCGGGTTGACTTCCTGGCCATCGGTCACGTGGAGCTGTGCGCCGTACGGCACGGCCAGCCGCGAACGGATCCGATCCTCTTCCGTGCGCATCAACAGCTGACCCTCGCGGCTCGTAACCACGATGCGCCCGTCGGGGCTTTCAACCGTGGTCACGCGCTCGAAGCCCACGGTACCGTGCAGCTTAGACTTCCTCTGCGTCTGCGCCGCGATCCGGGCGGCCGTACCTCCGATGTGGAACGTGCGCAGCGTGAGCTGCGTCCCCGGCTCGCCGATCGACTGCGCCGCCAGGATACCGACGGCTTCCCCGACGTCCACCATCTTCATGGTGGCCAGGTTCCGCCCGTAACATCTCTGGCAGATCCCCCGACGGGACTCGCAGGTGAGGACCGATCGGATCTTTACGGCCTGGAGCCCGGCCTCCTCGATGGCGTCCGCGTCCTCATCTCCGATGATCTCACCGGCCTTGACGATGAGCTCATCGCTGATCGGATCCACCACGTCCTCGCGGGCCACGTTGCCCACGACGCGATCTCCCAGCGGCTCGATGATGTCCTCGCCCTCCTTGAGGGCCGAGATGTCGAGTCCGAGGACCGTGCCGCAGTCCTCCTCGACCACGGTCACGTCCTGCGCCACGTCCACCAGGCGGCGCGTGAGGTATCCGGCATCCGCCGTCTTGAGGGCCGTGTCCGCCAGACCCTTGCGGGCTCCGTGCGTGGAGATGAAGTACTCCAGCACACTGAGTCCCTCCCGGAAGTTCGCGCGAATCGGACTCTCGATGATCTCGCCAATGCCACCGGTCAGCTTCTTCTGCGGCTTGGCCATCAGGCCGCGCATTCCGGCGAGCTGCCGGATCTGGTCTCTCGAGCCTCTCGAGCCCGAATCGAACATCATGTAGATCGGGTTGTAGCCGTCTCGGGACGCCGCCATGGACCTGACCATGGCGTCGGCCACGTCGTTGTTGGCATGCGTCCACGCGTCGATGACCTTGTTGTAGCGCTCGCCGAACGAGATGACACCCTTGTGATACGCGCGGGTGAATCGATCGACGTCCTCCTGCGCCTCCGCGAGGATCCTGGCCTTCTCCTCGGGGATGACCATGTCCTCCATACCCACCGAGATACCGCCGCGGGTCGCGTGGCTGAAGCCGAAGTTCTTCAGCTCATCCAGGAATTCCGTGGTTCGCGCCATTCCGGTCGCCCGGAATACCTCGAACACGAGGTCGCCCAGCATCCCCTTGTTCATGGCGGCGTTCTGGAACGGCATCTCGTCCGGGAGAATGGCGTTGAACAGGACGCGGCCCACGGTGGTGAGACTCCACCGGTCTCCGTCCAGGTAGCGAACGGCCTGATGGTAGTCGGGCGTGCCCCGTTCCGTCTGCAGTCTGCCGTTGGCCAGCGCCAGCTCGATCTCATCGGCGCTCGCGAAACGGGGCAGCTCCTGAGCGTCCGTCACGTCGGAGAATCCCGGAGGCGCCTTCGTAACGAAATAGCAGCCGAGCACCATGTCCTGGCTCGGTGCCGCGATCGGTCGACCGTTCGACGGCTTGAGCACGTTGTTGCTCGAGAGCATGAGGACGCGCGCCTCGAGCTGTGCCTCGAACGAGAGCGGCACATGCACGGCCATCTGGTCGCCATCGAAGTCGGCGTTGAAGGCCGCGCACACGAGCGGGTGGATCCGGATGGCCTTACCCTCCACGAGCACCGGCTCGAACGCCTGGATTCCCAGTCGGTGGAGTGTCGGCGCGCGGTTGAGCAGCACCGGGTGGTCCTTGATGATGTCTTCGAGCACCTCGTAGACCTTGGGGTCGTAGCGTTCGACCAGCTTCTTGGCCCGCTTCACGGTCTCCGCGTCGCCGCGGCGCTCGAGCTCGTGGATGATGAACGGCTTGAACAGCTCGACTGCCATCACTTTCGGCAGACCGCACTGGTGCAGCTGGAGCTCCGGCCCCACCACGATCACCGACCGTCCCGAATAGTCCACACGCTTGCCCAGCAGGTTCTGCCGGAAGCGTCCCTGCTTGCCCTTGAGCATGTCGGACAACGACTTGAGCGGCCGCTTGCCCCGGCCGCGAATCGCCTTGCCGCGCCGCCCGTTGTCGAACAGGGCGTCCACGGCTTCCTGCAGCATGCGCTTCTCGTTACGCAGGATGACCTCCGGCGCGCGCATCTCGAGCAGCTTCTTGAGCCGGTTGTTCCGGTTGATGACGCGCCGGTACAGGTCGTTCAGGTCGGACGTGGCGAAGCGTCCGCCGTCCAGCGGGACCAGGGGACGCAGATCCGGCGGTATGACCGGGATCACGTCCATGATCATGTGCTCGGGGTTGTTCCGTTTGGCCGGGTCGGCGTCGCTGTTCCGGATCGCGTCGATGACCTTGAGCCGCTTCAGCTTCTTCTTCTTGCGCTGCTTGGAGGTCTCCGTCGCGACCTCCACGCGCAGACGCTCCGCCTCGCCATCCACCTTGAGCTGACTCATCAGCGTACGGACGGCCTCGGCCCCGATCTCCGCCCGGTAGTCGGAGTCCCCTTCCTCTCGCGCCTGGTCGGCGAGCTCCCAGTACTCGTCCTCGGTGAGAACCTGGCCCACCTCGACCTCCCGCTTGCCCGCGTGGGTCACGACGTAGGCCGCGTAGTAGATCACGCTCTCCAGGTCACGCAGCTTCATGCCCAGCAGGTAACCCATCTGGGACGGCAGGGTCTTGAAGAACCAGATATGAGCGACCGGCACGGCGAGCTCGATGTGTCCCATGCGCTCGCGCCGGACCTTGGACAGCGTCACTTCCACTCCGCACTTGTCGCAGACGTGCCCGCGGTACCGGATGCGCTTGAACTTGCCGCAGTGACACTCCCAGTCCTTGACCGGACCGAAGATCCGCTCACAGAACAGACCGTCGCGCTCGGGCTTGAATGACCGGTAGTTGATCGTCTCGGGCTTCGTCACCTCGCCGTAGCTCCACGACCGGATCTCATCCGGCGAGGCGATCTTGATCTGCATCCAGTCGAAGTCCGAAGAGCCGGCTCCGCGATGGCGGGGGAAATCGAT
>JBDHFS010000194.1:0-5959 GCA_039590285.1 Gemmatimonadota bacterium | reverse complement strand
ATCCTGTCGGATTCAGCCCGATCCGAACCGTATAGACCTTCGGGAAGCGTGGCATGATGCATCCTCTGAGGTCGAAGTCGCCCGCCTCGCCCCGCTCGAACAGCTCCGCGGACGGCAACCCGTACAGGACGGGTACCAGGCGCACACCGAGTGCGGCACGGTGATTCACGCCCATGTCGATGGGCCCGACCGTGAGAAGGGTTGCGACCACGGCGAGGATCGGGAACGCGAGAGCCGCGTGCCGGCGCCGGCGCCTCAGAAGTGCCCACCCGGCGATGCCGGTGGCCAGCAGGACCCCTGGGATCACAGGTACGATCGGGAAGATGGCCGGCCGGCCGAAGACGTAGATGAAGGCCGCGGCGAGTCCGAGAATGATCAGAGCTCTCATGGTGCGCTCCCTGGCAGCGTGGAATTGACCTCCTTCCGTCTAAGGGGACGTCCAGGCGCGAGGAACTTGCACACGCGAGTACGATGGAGGCCCTGGCGGCGCTCAGGGAGGTGTTCGTAGGCTGAGGGCCCGGTCGCGACGAGCCTGAATCAGCGCTCCACCGGAGCCCTCATTCGGTGGTGATCGCCTCCAGCCGGAACCGGTGCAGGCGCTGAACGTCGTACTCGTCGCGGATCACGGCCCACACGGTGTCGCCCCGGAACACGGGCCTCGGACGGAGCGAGAAGCCGGTCGGCGTCGAGACCTGACCCAGGTACTCGCCCGTAGGCTCGAACACGTCGAACCGGACGGGTTCGCGGTACGGGTTCACCGAGTAGCCGAGCCGCTCCTCCTCGGCCCGCTGCTCCTCGGCATCCATGTAGCGCTCCGACGGCGCATGCACCTGGACCCAGATCCTCCCGTCGTCGGCGGGATAGAAGCCGGCGTAGGCGGGCTTCGAGTCGGGAATGGGGGGACCGTTCCACTTCCAGCCCGGGAACTGCCGCTTGAACTCGTCAGTTATGAGCTGCCGCTCGGAAGCAGCCTCTCCGGGATCGACGGGTATCGGATCATAGACTCTCTCGAGCCTCAGCACACCGTCCCGCCGGAGGAGATCGAACCCGTAGACTTCGCTGACCCCGACGATGTAATACCCGAACGGACTGTAAGCCGTGACCTGTTCCGGAGCATACGGAACGCCGCTGACGCTCGCGTTATCCTCGTGCTGACCCGACACCGTCGCCTCCTCGTACTCCAGGTCCGGGTTTACGAGCGTGTCCACGGCGCCGTCCGGGTGGAAGCGCGCCAGGCCACCTTGCCACTCGGAGACCTCCGCACCGAGGTTCGTGATGATGAACGTCAGCAGGGCGCCCGAAGTATCGGCGATCAAGGGCCGGCTGGTATTGAAGCTCCCGATGATCCGAATGTAGTCCACGTACTCAAGGTTCGGTGAGTAAAGGGTGATTCGGCCGTTGCCGGGATCCCGAATCGCCACCGTGCCGTCGGGAAGCACGGCCAGGCCCGAGTCCGGCCGCTTGTACTCTCCCGGCCCCTCGCCCTCGCGCCCGACGTCGCTGACCCAGGTTCCATCCGGCGAGTACATCCGAAGCACGGGCCCGTGCGCATCATAGACGAACATTCGTCCGGCGTCGTCCACCGCGATCGCCCGGACGTTGCCGAACTGGTATTCCGCCTCGCCCTCGAGGACGCCGATGCTCAGCTCGGAGACGAGCGCCCCATCCGACTCCCACACCTGCCCCGCCACGGTTCTGACCGTGATGGTGTCGCCGACCGTATCCACGGCGGCGGTCCACCGGGTGCCACCCGCGGTCGCGTCGCCCGAGCCGCACGCGCTGGCAGTCAGGGCGAGCGAGAGAACGGCCGCGGCCAGGAGAGGTCGAGGAGTGCGTATGCGTATCGATTGACGGATTCTGTATGTCTGCACCACGCTTTCCTCCGGACCTCGGTGGGTGGAAGCGGCTGATGGTTCGTTCACACTCTTGGACTACCCCGCCACGCTCAAGGTTGCGTCAGATCGCCGGGCCGGCGGGTACGCCTGCCAACGAGTTGGCCGTTCACGCTATCTGACAGGTGTGCGATCGTGGCAGCAACCTGATCCGGGCAGACCGACGAGGATAGATCCATGTCAGATGTCATTCAGCAGATACGCGTCGCCGTCCGCTCGCTCATCCGCACTCCGGTGGTCACGGCGGCGGCGGTCGTCAGCCTGGGCCTGGGGCTCGGCGCCACCACGGCCGTGTTCAGCGCCGTCAGCGCCGCGCTGCTGGATGGGATGCCGTTCGCCGAGCCGGAGACTCTGGTGTCGGTCTTCCGCACCACACCGCACTTCCGGAACGGACCGTTCGCGGCGGCCAACTTCCTCGACCTGCGCAAGCAGACGCAGACCCTGGAAACGCTGGGCGCCGTCGGATACGGCTCCGCGCTCCTCAAACGCTCGGAGCGCACGTACCAGGTCAGCGCGCGTGACCTGAGCCCGGATCTGTTCGGCATGCTGGGCGTGACCCCGATGTTGGGCCGTGTCCTGCAGGCCGAAGACGAGCGCGCCGAAGCCCCGCCGGTCGCCTTGCTGAGCGCCGACGTGTTCCGATCCCGCTTCGGTTCTGATCCTTCGATCGTCGGCCAGTCGATCCTGCTGGATGGTGAGTCCCGCACCGTGGTCGGAGTGCTTCCGCCGGAGTTCCGCATTCCGCATCGCACGCGGTACCTGGAGAGCGACATCTGGCTCCCCCTGCGGTTCTCGCCGGAGCAGGCGGAAGTGCGGAACAGCAACTACCTGCTCCTCCTCGGCCGGCTCGCGGACGGGAAGACCGTGGCCGAGGCCGACGCGGAGCTGGTGGGACTGATGGCCGGGATCGCCGAGATCTACCCCGCCGTGCGCGGTGAATCGCTCCGGGTGGGATCGATGCGGGCCGAATCGACGGGTCCGATCCGGGGGCCGCTGTTGATGCTGATCGGCGCCGTCGGGCTCGTCCTTCTCATCTCGACCGCCAACGTGGCTTCCCTGATCCTGGCGCGCGGGGCGCAGAGGGGACACGAGGTGGCGCTGCGCACCGCACTCGGGGCGACACGCCGGGGCATCGTGCGCATCGTCCTCGTCGAAAGCGCCCTGCTGGCAGGAGTCGGCGTCGCGCTGGGCATGCTCGTAGCGTGGCTCGGGGTGCGAGTGATAGGCAACCTCGGCGCCACCCTGTATCCGCAGCTCGAGGGACTGGGCCTGGATGCGCGGGTGTTCGGCTTCGCGATCGTTGCCACCGCGCTCGTGGCCATCGCGGCCGGCGTTCTCCCGGGGTGGCGGATCTCGGGCGTCGATCCCCAGGACGCGCTTCGATCGGGAGGCGCCCGCAGCGGAGTCTCGCGTGCGCACCACCGGTTCCTTCGCGGAATCGTGGTCGCCGAGCTGGCGGCTTCCTCCGTCCTCCTGATCGGGGCCGGGCTCCTGATCAGCGCGTTCCTCGGCGTGCTGGCGCGCACTCCCGGGTTCGAGACGGAGTCGCTGCTCACCATGGTCGTGAACATCTCGCCCGACCGATACGAGGACGTGAGCGTGGACGAGGGCTTCGTGAAGCCGGCGCTAGAGGCGATCCGGAACCTGCCCGGCGTCCACGAGGCGGGGACGACATCGATCATTCCCTACATGGGCTGGGGCAACAACTTCAACATCCGCTACGAGGGCGTGACGGGGGACGATACGCAGCTCCCGCTAACCGAGAGCCGCATCGTGTCGCCGAGCTACTTCGACGCGCTCGGTGTGACGCTCGTCGAGGGCCGCCTGTTCACGGACTCGGAGGCACGGGGAGAGGAGCTCCCGACGCTCGTGGTCGTGAACCAGGCGCTGGTGAGGCGCGATTTTTCGGACGGTAACGCCCTCGGACAGCGGTTTCACCTGTCGGACTCGACGTTTGCCGAGATCATCGGGGTGGTCACCGACACCCGGAACTTCGGCCCGATCGAGGATCCGCACCCGCAGGTATACTGGAACTTCATGGGCAGCGGGCGCCGGACCACGCGCTTGCCGCTAGTGGCCCGGGTGACGGGACGGCCGGCGGCTCACGCGGCGTCGATCGAGAATGCCCTTCAGTCCGTCGACCCGGACGCGGTGGTTACGGACGTGCGGCCGATGGCGGCGGTGATCTCCGCTTCGGTCCGGCGGCAGCGTTTCTTCATGATCCTCCTCGGGAGCTTCGCGGCCGTGGCCCTCGTGCTCACGATCACGGGACTGTACGGGGTGATCAGCTACGCCGTGGCGCAGCGCACGCGCGAGATCGGAATTCGGGCCGCGCTCGGCTCCACGAGAAGCCAGACGCTGGGATTCGTGCTGCGCGACGCGATGCTGCTGGCCGCCGTGGGCCTGGCGATCGGAGCCCTTAGCGGGCTCGGGCTCACGCGGCTCCTGGCCGGAATGCTGTACGGGGTGAGTCCGCTCAGCGCATCCGTGTGGCTGGCGGCGCTGATGGGCCTGTTCTCGACGGCCGTCGTCGCGGCGTTCCTTCCGGCCGTGCGGGCAGCGCGCGTGGATCCGCTGGAGGCGATCCGCTACGAGTGATTGGCCCGTTACAGCTTCAGATTCAGGCCCACTGTGAGGCCCGGTCCTTTGCTCTGCGTGCGCATGGATAGCTGATGGTCTGGATGCGTCGAGCCGGACTCCACGGGGAGCCATTTCTCGCCCGTCACGAAAGCCATGCCGACGCCCCAGCCGAGGATGAGACCGCCTGTCCCGAAGACGGCCGGGATTACCAGCCACCTCGTCGTGCACAGCTCACCCATATACCCGGATGGGTCGCACTCCTCGTTCGCGGCATAGACGAGGCCGATGCCCATTCCCACGAGTCCCCCTACCGCGGCAAGCGTAGAGCTTCCCCTGGTCTTTCCCCGGCTCACTTCAACCAACGTGAGGTCGGAGAGCGCCCAGGCCGACAGCGATTCGGACTTGCCCAGAAATACGGCCAAGGAATCCCGCCCCGTGGACGAGTACGATCCCACGTGCCGCGCGGTCTCCGTCGTGACGCGGACACGCGTCCCGGGCTCGAGGAAGGTGAGGTCCCGCTCGGCGTACTCGGTCTGCGCCACCGGATCCGCGTCGTCATCGTGTGGCGCCAGGAGCAGAGCTTCAACCGGAAGCTGCCCTTCGAGATTGCCGAACACATCGTCCTTCCAGCTCTTCGCGAACACGTTCGTTGCCAATCTCTTTCGGCTGACTACCTCCACGGCGCGGACGGTAGTGTCCTGTGACAGGTCTCTGACGAAGACGCCGACGACCTCCCCGTAGCTGGTCACGCCTGCGCCCTGGGAAGCCAGCACATAGCCCTCGTCTTCCCTTACGTCTTCAATCGATAAGCCCAGATCGCGGAGCGCGATCACGCTCGCGTCGAGCAGCGTCTCACGATCAGCCCGGTAATAACTCGTCTCGCCGGTGCCCTTCGAGTCCCTCAGACCGTCGACAGTGGCGCATGACGTCGTGAGGACAAGGAGCGCGATCAGCGCGGCATGCATGCTTTCGAGGATGATTCGGTACACGGGTCACCTCCCTTTGCGAGGAGGGTGTCGGAGGGGAGTCAAGCGGAAGTCAAGTAAGGAAGGAAGTTGGGGTCTCCTGACCCCCGGGCGCGCACCCATGTTGTGGATCCTGAAACCCAACGGCGGCCGCATGGGTAGCATCCGTCACCGCGAAACGGCCCTGGCACTCATGGCCGTGCGGCAGCGATGGGAGCGGCAGTGGGAATCGATGCGTGGTCGATCGTGCGGCGGGTGCTCGTCATGCTCGTCCTTGTGGGCTGCGCCTCGGGCGGCGATCCGCAACCGGACCCGGGAGAGCTGGCGGAGGGCACCGACGGCGACGGCGTAGAGAGCGCGGCCCGGGTCGTGGAGGAGGGTGGGGGTGGTGAAGAGGACAACGGACGAGTATGCAAGCTCGAAGCCACCGTCACGGTCCGCGTCGATAACCAGAGCTCCATGGACGTGCAGATCACGTTCGGCTCCCACAGGGCGGCGCGCGCCGCCCCCGGATTCTCGCGA
>JBDHFS010000193.1:0-6001 GCA_039590285.1 Gemmatimonadota bacterium | reverse complement strand
TCCCTTCAAGGATACGTCCGGCCCATCGATGAACATAGTGATCAAGCTGATCAGCGTCGTGTCCCTGGTGCTGGCACCGTGGTTCGCTCGCGTCCACGGCCGGGCCATGTCCGACACGTTCATGGGAGACGCGATCGCCGAGCTAGTGGCTTGGCTGCCGTTCGCCGGTTGACCTGCCGAGGGCGTCCTCGGCGGGCTTGAATGCTTCCCCGGCAGGGTTTAGCTTGGCTGGCCGATATCCCATGGGTGCGGTCCGGCGACACGCCGGATGACATAGACTCCTGCCGCGGGCGATCGCCCGTGGCCGACCGAGACCGAAGGAGAGATGGTGATGAGAGACTACGAAGTCGTCTACATCTTCAAATCCTCCCTGACGACCGAGGAGATCGAAGGGCGGCTGGAAAGCTACAACGCCCGGATCCTGGCGGCCGACGGGAGCGAGATCACGGCTGTAGAACACTGGGGCAAGCGCCAGCTTGCCTATCCGGTCGACCGCAACGAAAACGGCTACTACGTCGTGACGCAGTTCACCGCGTCCCCCACCGTTCTGCCCGACTTCGAGCGCGTCCTCAAGCTGGACGACGATCTGCTCAGGCACCTCGTCGTGCTTTCCGAGGGTGAGCTCGCGGTGCCGGGCCTGATGGACGATGAACCAGGTCCAAAAGCCGCGGATGACTCTGGCGACGAAGACGACGAGGACAAAGACGAAGACGAGCGGGAGGACTGAGCCATGGCTTACAAGAAAATCTGTAAGTTCTGCGAGCGAAGCGTGCGGCGAATCGACTACAAGGACGCGGACACGCTGGGCCGGTTCATCACGGACAGGGGCAAGATCCTGCCCCGGCGCGCTACCGGGACCTGCGCCCGCCATCAGAGGCAGCTGGGGACAGCCATCAAGCGAGCCCGGCATCTGGCTCTCATCCCATATATTCAGGGCTACCACTCCTGAACGCCGCCGGGCCGTAGCGTTCGGCGGGGAACGAGCTCTCGATGACGGCACGAGGATGGACGCTTGCCCGAGCGACGCTGCTTGTCGGCGCTGTCGTCCTTCTGTCTCCGGTGAGCCCCGTCTTTCTGGTCTTCGTCCCGCTGGCGCTGCTGCTGTTGGCTTTCCGGTCGGGTGACTGGGTGTCGGTAGCCATCGCGGCAGTGATTCTGGGTCTGGGCTTCGCCGGCAGCCGGCCGGGTGGAATCGAATGGTACGTTCCCCGCGCCTGGAGCCTCATGGCCGGAGGCACTTTCGTGGCCGTAACGACCGTTCAGGGGAAGGACCGTCTCCTGGGACGGGCCCTGGCCGCGGTGATCCTGGCTCTGGCCATCGTCCTGGCACTGGGAATCGCGCGGCCGTCGGTGATACAGAACGTGGATTGGTGGGTGGCATCCGAGATCCGTCACGCCGCCATGGTGGCGGGAGGGATCCTGGAGCAGATCCAGGTAGGCGCCGACCCGGAGGTCAGGCGTCAGCTGGAGGGGGCGATCCGACGCTGGGTGGCCTTCCAGCAGGACGTGTACCCTGCCATGCTGTCCCTGGCTACCCTGGCTGCGCTGGGCCTCGCCTGGTTCGGGCTGGAACGGCTGTCCGGAACGGTGCGAAGTCCGGGAGCCGTCAGGGACTTCCGGTTCAGCGATCACCTTGTGTGGCTGTTGATCGGGGGCCTGGCCATGCTGGTTCTCCCCCTGGGCGGGGCCGCGTTCAGGGTCGGCGAGAACGCGGCTCTGTTCATGGGTGGGCTGTATCTTCTACGTGGTACGGCCATTCTCGTGTGGGTCGGAGCGGCCGCCGTCACATCGGTATGGTCCGGAGTGTTGCTGACCGTAGCCGCGGTGCTTCTGTATCCCGTGGTACTTGGCACGGCGCTCGTGCTGGGCCTCAGCGATACGTGGCTGGATCTGCGCGGTCGGCTTTCGCGAGCGAGGTCTGATAGAGACAATTAAGGGGCCGGGTCGACCCGATGGCCGGTAGACGAGTGGGTCGGCTCGACCATGAACCGAGAGGTGTGGGATATGGTACAGGTGATTCTGAGAGAGATCGTGGATGACCTCGGCGACATCGGCGAGATCGTGGACGTCAAGCCGGGCTATGCACGCAACTATCTGATTCCACAGGGGATCGCCTACGAGGCGACCGAGGCGAACCGGATGCGCTTCGAGGAGGAGCGCCGACACATCTTGGAGCGATCGGCCCGAGATCTGGATCGCGCGCGCGCGGCCTCAGAGCGTATCGATGGGCAATCCGTTAGCTTCTCGATGCGAGCTGGCGAGGAAGGCAAGCTGTTCGGTTCGGTCACGGCATCCGATATTGCGGAGGCCCTCGCCGAGAAGGGAATCGAGGTGGATCGCCACATCATCCGCCTCGAGGAGCCGATCAAGCAACTGGGCGTCTATAAGGTCACCGTCCGGCTTCACTCAGAGGTGCGGCCGGAAATCACGGTGTGGGTGGTGGCGGAGGGCGAGTCCGAGAGCTGACCGGAGCGATGAGCGGCGCCGGCCTGTAGCGGCGTCGCCGGGACAGGAGGAATCCGGGGTTTGACCGACCACCCAGGAGCGCGGGAAGCGAGCCGGCTGGCTCCCCTCGCTGAGGCGTCGAAGGACAGCGGGTCGGCCCGTCCCAGGTTGAGGATCGCCTACCTCGACGGTCACCGCCTGCGTCGGGGCTTCCTTGCCGGGGCGGCTCATGTGGGACGGCAGCGGGCCGAACTGGACCGGATCAACGTGTTTCCCGTTCCCGATGGGGATACGGGCACCAACCTGACACTCACTCTGCGCACGATCTCGGACGCCCTGCGAAACGTGCGCAGCGAATCCGTGTCCGAGGTAGCGGGCGTGGTTGCCGAGGCCAGCGTGCTGGGCGCGCGCGGCAACTCGGGCATGCTGTTCTCGCACTTTCTGCTCGGCTTCGCCGACAGTCTCGGACGACGCATTCGCGCGGGAACCGCGGAGATCGCCGATGGCCTTTCCCAGGCCGCCGCCTCGCTGCACGGTGTGCTCGAAGACCCGCGCGAGGGAACGATCATTACCGTGGCCCGAGACCTGGCGACGGAGGCCCGTCGCCGGGCGCGGGCGCGACAGGATGTCTATCTGTGGCTGCGCGATCTGCAGACCGCCGCCGAGCGATCTCTCAGGCGCACCCGAGAGATGCTCCCGGCGTTGCGCGAGGCTGGTGTCGTGGACGCCGGAGCCAAGGGCTTCGTGTCGTTCTTCGAAGGTGTGATCCATTACATTGAGGGTCATGCGCCCGGGGATGTTATCGCGGCGGCGCCTCTGGAGCGCACTCATGGTGGCGACCGACCTTCCCTCTACGTGGCCCGCGAGGCCGGGATCGGCGCGGGCGAGGGTCGATACTGCACTCAGGTCGCCGTGCGCGGCCCAGAAGTGCCACAGACGGCGGATCTCAGGCACGCGCTAACGGGTCTGGGCACATCGACCATCGTCCTACGGACCGGCGCCGTGGCCAAAGTCCACATCCACTCGGACACGCCGGAGGCGGTCGTTGAGCTCCTGTCCGGATACGGCCAGCTCGTTTCCGAGCGAGTAGAGGACACATTCCTGGTCGGCGCGGGCCGACATGTGGCCGTGCTCACGGACTCATCGGCCGACCTGCCCCATGATTGGGCGGAGCGCCACGGCGTGTCTGTCGTGCCGCTCCAGGTAATCGTAGGGGACCGGACCTATCGGGACGGGGTGGACCTGAGCAGCGCCGGCCTCAAGGAAATCCTGACGACTCCGGGCGCTCCGACGCCCAAGACATCTCAGCCGGCGCCATCGGAGTTCGTGAATCGGTACAGGAAGGCCCTGGACAGGGGTGCGGAGTCGCTTCTCGGCATCTTCGTGAGCGGTTCGCTGTCGGGTACCTACGCGTCAGCGGCGGCCGCGATTCGAACGTTCGAGGACACTCCCGCGGAAGCGATCGATTCCCGTTCCGGCTCACTCGGCGTCGGGCTGCTGGTCGCGCGGGCGGTCGAGCTGCTGGACGATGGCCGCGGTCTGGAAGAAGTGGCTCGCGAGCTCAGGACCGTTCGCGACCGGTCTCGCCTGTTCCTGACCGTGGACACGTTCGAGTATCTGTTGCGCTCGGGTCGGGTCGGCCGCGCAAAGGCATGGCTCGGGGGACTTCTGGACCTCAAGCCCATCCTGTCGCTCGACAAACAGGGACGCGTCGTGAAGGCAGGGTCCGCACGCGGGCCGGAGGGTGTTCAAGAGCGCGTGCTGGAACTCGTGGAGGAGACGATCGCCGGCGCCAGCCGCTCCCGGTTCGGCGTTGCACACTTCGAGGCGGCTGAGATAGCGACTTCTCTCGTGAGCGAGCTTGACCGGCGCTTCGATCCCGTCGAGATACTGAGCGGACCGACGACGGCCTCCCTGGCCGTCCACACGGGACCCGGCGCATGGGCCGTTGCCTGCCAGGTGGAGGAGTAAGCCGTCACCAGGGGCGACCGGTCCCGGGGCCGCCGGAACACCGATCCATCTCTCCGCTTGTAGACAACAGGAAGAGGACAGCGTGAGCGAAGCCGCGCAGATGCCGGAAGAGATCTTACCGACCGACGACGCATCCGACGCGAGACCGACGGAGGTTGACCTGGCCGTTGAAGCAGCCCTTGAGCGGAACGCGAGGGAGCCCGTGCTGCTCGACCTCAGGGGGTTGTCCGATGCCACGGACTGGTTCCTGATCGCGACCGGCGACTCGGACACGCACGCTCGGGCGATCGCGGAGAACGTGCTGGAAAGGATGCGGGAGGCGGGACTCAAACCGGCGGGAGTGGAAGGGAAGTCCGGCGCCACCTGGATCCTGCTCGATTACATTACGCTCGTGATCCACGTGTTTCTACCGCGCGTGCGCGAATTCTACCAACTGGAAAGGCTCTGGGGCGACGCGCCGGCCCTCGCCCTCGAGTAGGGAAGCGCCGCTCGGGTGAAGAGCGCCCGGGCTACCACGCACGACTTCGTAATCCTCAGAGCCGTCTCGGGCTGGTCCTCGGACGGCCGGCGCTCTTCCTGTTCGTCCCCACCCGGGATCGACGGCGCGGTCCCCGCGATCGCGGTCGTGGATTCAGCAGCGGACCGTGGGCACTCTCCTTCAGCGAGATGATGCGACGGAGGTCGGTTGCGTCGCCTTTCTTGCCACCCGTTTCGCCGCTCCTCTAAGTTGACACAAGAAGTCGAAGCGTGACGAGACCATCCACGGAAAGAGACACCTTGAGCCCGATCCCGAGGGTCTTCCTGCACTCCCTCGCCCCGCGTGGAGCAGTTGCCCTGCTGGTGGCGTTGTTGTGCGCATGTGAAGCCTCGCCCGAGACGGAAGCCCTCAGACCCGAGCCGCCGCTTCACGGAGCGCGCCTCGTGGTAGGGCAGTCCGTGGATCAATGGAGTCTCCTTTCGATCCCGCGGGCGGGAGGCGTGGTCGAAGCGCGCTCCCTTTCCGACCCGGGCCGTGTGGTGTCCACAGGGACCGCGGAACTGCCATCGTCGACGGCGGCGTACGCACTCGCGGATGGACTGATCGTGTTGCGTGGCGAGGAAGGAGACGTATACACGTACGAACCGATGTCGGATGGCCTGGTTCGCGTGGGCGAAGTCGGGCCTGAGGCCACGTGGACCCGAGGCGGATCGGTGGGGCTCTTCCATGCGGTGGATGGGGACCTACTCGAGATCTCCCGCGAGGGAGTGTGGCGCTACGCTCTGGACGAGGGGATCCGATGGGCGGCCCCCGTGGAAGGTGGCGTGCTGGTGCTCCTCGACCGTGGCGCCGGAGCGTCTCCCGTATGGCTCCTCCGCCGCGACGAGGACCGACCGGCGGAGACGGGGGAGGCCGGTGTTGCGCCGCCGGGGGTCGCCACCGCGTGGGGCCGCCGGGTCGTGCTCGCCGCAGCCGATGGAAGCGGGCTCGTCATCCTCACCTCCTCACCGATCGAGCAGGCGGGCCGCCTCGCCATGGATGGCACCGTGATCGGGCTGGCCACATCTCCATCCACGCACGAGATCTACGTCGCGCTCGATGATCCGC
>JBDHFS010000192.1:0-6017 GCA_039590285.1 Gemmatimonadota bacterium | reverse complement strand
GAAGAACCGCTCGAAGGGGTGGTACATCGAGGTCGACTGGGGAGCCCCCTTCCCCCGACTTCGCATCGTGAGCCGACCCCGCCGGCCCCGCGCCAGGCATTTCGGCCCGTTTCGCGGTCGACGTCTGCCCTCCGAGGCCGCGCAGCTCGTGGAGAAGATCTTCCGGCTGAGAAGCTGCTCGGGAGCCGTCCGCCCCGACGCGGAAGCCTCTCCCTGTCTGCAGCACGGCATCGACCAGTGCACGGGCCCATGCGTGAGCCTGGTCGGCATCGACGCGTATCGCCATCAGGTTCGGGAGGCCGTCCGCCTGCTGGAGGAGCCGGACTACCATCGCGTCGTATACGAACGGTTCGCCTCCCTCCGCGATGCCGCAGCCAGAGCCGGATTCAGCGATGAAGCGATCTCCTGGCAGCGCAGGCTGGGCTGGCTCGAGGAGCTGGACAGCTTCCGCAGGGTGCTGGAGAAGCCCTGGGTGGACCGTTCGTGGCTTCTCGTCCTCCCCGGTGCCGAGGCCGGCGAGGGTGTCCTGATACCGGTGGCCAGAGGCCGCGTTCTGGAGCGCCGCCGGGTGTCGTGGGAAGCTCCCGGATGGCCATCGGCCGTGGAGGACGCCTGCTACTCGGTTCGCGTTCGGGAGCTGCGGGCCGAGGCCGTGTTTCAGCCGGCCGAGCTGACTCCGAGCCTCATCGTGAGCG
This sequence comes from Gemmatimonadota bacterium, assembly GCA_039590285.1. Taxonomy (GTDB): domain Bacteria; phylum Gemmatimonadota; class Gemmatimonadetes; order Palauibacterales; family Palauibacteraceae; genus Benthicola. Next base: position 5,322 of record JBDHFS010000192.1, on the reverse strand, counting down.
CGTGGCTGGAGAGCGGAGCGCCGGAGGGTCTGGCGTTCGATCTCGACGAGATCGAGACGGCCCGGGTCGTGGATGCCCTGCGGCGGGAACGCTCCGGGAGCGCCCCCGCCGTGTTTGCCGTCGCTGTCTGAGAGCCTGGCTCAGCCTTCGGCGCCGCCTTCCTCCTCGGCGTCGGTCTCATGCTCCATGCCGTGGTCTTCCATCCCCTCGCCCTCACCGTGCTTCATGCCGTGCATCTCGCACTTCATGCCCTCGGCCGCCGCTCCGCCGGCCTTCTCGCCGCCTCCCTGCATACATTTGCATCCTTCCGTCATGGCGGCGTGGCCTTCCTCCATATCCGCCATCCCGGCGTGGGCCTCGGCCCCGGCTTCCATCTCGGCACCCTCACCCTCGGCGTGAGCCGCGTGGGCCTCACCCTGGGCATGGGCCTGCATCATGGCGGCGTGGCCCCCCTTCATGCACTCGCACTCGCAGGCCATGCCCTCCTGGGCTTCCTTCATGTCGGCCTTCGCCTCGGCGGTCGCCTTCTCGGTCGCCTCGGTCTCCTGGGCGGCCGCGGGTGTCGCGGCGATCACAAGCTGGAGGGCGACGAAAGCCGCGAGTGCGGCGAATGTGAATCTGCTCTTCATGTCCGATATCTCCTGGATCAGCCTCGGTGGATTACCCTGCCGGCCGGCCTTGCGCGCAGCCGGCAAACCTGCTGGAACAAGATCGGTGGACGTGGCTCGTGACGCCACTCCATCGATGGGGAGGTATCAGAGGGTCTCTTCCCGGGTCCGCTCCGGGTGATCCGGCGCCCCGTCTACCTCTACCGGAAGCAGCGATTCCACGATTCCTCCAGCCGTTTCCCAGGCGTCGAACTCCTCGGCCAGCGCCAGGTCCCACTTCCTCCCGATCGCGCCGAGCCGTCCCTCGAGCCAGTCCGGATCGGGGAATTCGAGCTCTCTCTGATAGTGAACCGCCAGCTCACGGATCTTGTCTCGATACGGGGTCGCATCGATGGCCACCGCGGGCAGCGGTGAATGACGGCCGCGGTAAGTGAACACGGGCACCGGCTTCCTGTGCGGGGGCAGAGGAGCCACCAGGCGCTTCAGGCGGGCGAGCGTGATGGCGTCGCGGACGATCTGACCGGTCGCCTGGTGATCGGGATGGCGGAGGCCTCGCCGCCAGGCGTGCCCCCACGTGAGCACGCCGTCCGGCTTCACCTCCGCGATGACCCGGGCCATGGTGGCAGCGGCTTCCGGCGTGGCGTGGACCCCCGCGTCCGGAAAGTCCATGAAACGGCATTCCACACCCAGGATCTCGCCGGCTACACGACCGTGCTCGGTGCGGCGCCGGATGATCTCTTCGGAGGAGATGGGGCCCAGGGCCTCGGTCATCTCACCGCGCGTAAGCCATACGAGGACGACCCGATCGCCTCGGGCCAGCTGGGCCTGCATTGCCGCCACCATGCCCACCTCGTCATCGGGGTGGGCGAGGGCGACGAGCAGAGTCTGGGGGCTGCTTTGGCTCTCGACCGGTTCCGTCACGCGCGCCGCGGGCCCGCGATCAGCGGAAGAAGGTCAGCCGCACTCCGGCCGTCAACGGTATCACCCACCCGGTGTCGAACGGCTCAACCCCGGCATCGGGATCGACGAACACCAGCGAGTCGTTCGAGTCCATGATCATGAAGTAGGCGGTGCCGTTGATGAAGATGTTGATCCACGGCCTGAGCTGGTACCCGAGCTTCAAATTCCCCTGAAGCGTGAGGTAGCTGTGGTCGAAGGCGTTCGCCGGGTGCCCGGGGTCGAACGTGTCGTCCACCTTCATGCTCATCATTCCGGCGCCCACGCTCACCATGGTGGTGAACGGCAGATCCTGAAACTTGGGCGCGTCGAAATTCACCTCGATGGCGCCGCCGAAGAACATGAGGTCCATGGGAGGTGACAGGACCACACCGAATTCATCGGTGCCGTCATCCAGCTTGATGTAGTCGAAATCTGCCCGAATCGCCCAGTTGGGGCTGAAGTTCCAGGCCAGGCTCGCGCCGGCTATTCCGCCGATATCGGTGATCTTTTCCATTTCCCCAGCGGGAATCGCGACACCGGCCCGTGCGTCGAACGAGAGTTTGCCGGTGGCCTGCCCCCATCCGTCGGATGGGATTGCCAGCACGGCCAGGAAAGCGAGAAGCACACCGTATTTCGTGGCGTTATGCAACGTTTCCTCCTTCGTTGGCGAGCCGTACTCAGCCGCCTTCCGGGCAGCGGTGCCCCGCGAACGGCGCTAATTTCCGCTACATCCGGGGTGATCAGAACCGGTCTCGAGCTACCCCGGAGCGTGCAGGATCCGCGCCACACATCGGTGGGCCCGATCGAGCCTCATTCGTCGCCGGGCACGCCCTCGCCCAGGACGCGCTTCAAGAGGGTTCCAGCCTGGATGACCTGGCCCTCCTCTAGTCCGTTGATGAGGATGACCGTAGGCAGCGAAACGGTTGATGGGTAGCGCTGGAAGAATCGCTCCACGGTCATCTCATCGGGAACGCGCACGATCTCGATCCGCTTCGGCTCCAGCGTGATCCAGCGTTCTTCGTTCATCGGCGCGAAGCTCTCAAGCGCCCTCTCGAACGTCACGGCGTACGTGCCCATCCGGGACGAGAGCGTGTAGCCCATGAAGCGGTACGTGACGTCGCGGTGGCGGACGAAGAGAACCTGCCCGTCCAGGGTCGTCTGCCGGGTCTCGATCTGGAAGGTTCCCTGCACGGCCGGAAGGCCGTTGACCGTGCGGCTGCGGGCTCCCGTTCGCCGGATACCCTCCTGGTCGAAGAACGCGGCGGCGGCCTCTTCTGGCGTGGCCCCCTCGGCCAGCGTGAGCTGCATCACGGCGTCCTGCTCCGGTGACTGCGCCACGACCGCTGACGGCGCGTTCAGAGTCGTCCAGCCCTCGGGAAAGACGAACTGAAACCGCAGGTCCGGGTGGATGAAACGACTCTCTACGAAGAAGCCCTCGGCCGGGTCTTTGCCGAACTTCATCCCCTCGAGGCGTCGCAGGTAATCGTCCCGGCGGACGATGCCCCCTTCGATCTGGGAGGACGCGAGGCGCTGCTGGGCTGCAATGACCCGGTTCCCGGGATCCGGGTGAGTCGACTGCCACTCGGGAACGACCCCACCTTCGGCCACATCCCTCTGTCGCTCCAGGATTCGGAACATGTCCACGGCGCCCTGCGGGTCGTAGCCCAGCCTGGTCATATAGCGGAAGCCGAGCTCGTCGGACTGGCTCTCGTCGTCCCGTCCGAACTTCAGAAACAGAATCCCGAGTCCCCCGCCCAGCGCGTCGCCGAACGGCCGCAGCTCCGGGACCAGGACCTGGGTCGCCACCAGGCCGACCTGCATTAGCTGTGCGCGGCTGATCTGCTCGACGCTGTGTCGCGCCGTGATATGGCCGATCTCGTGCCCGAGCACCGAGGCCATCTCGGCCTCGCTGTTGAAGTGGGCCATGATGCCGCGCGCCAGGTACACCGGTCCCCCGGGCAGGGCAAAGGCGTTGATCACGGGATCGTCGACGATCTTGAACGTCCACGGCAGCTCCGGCCGCTCGGCCACGGCCGCCATGGCCTGGCCTATGGAATCGACGTAGGCCTGGAGGCTCGGGTCGTCGTACAGGCCCATGACGTTGTCCACCTCGTTCGCGGCCTGCAGCCCCATCTCGATCTCCTGGTCCTCGCTCACGAGCGAGAACATCCTGCCCCCGGTGGCCGGGTTGATGGCACAGGCGGTCAGGCCGACCAGCGGAATGGCCAGAACGAACGGGAGAGAGTGTCGGGATCTGTTTCTGCTTTTCATGCTCGGTCGTCGATTCGGGTCCGGTTCACACGCTTGGGCGCCGATGCCGGCGCTCCGTCACACGGCCTGCATAAAGATAGGGCCTCGGGGCGACGGCACCACGCCCCGATCACATCGGGGATCGTCGCCGGGAGAACCTTACGAGGGCCTGCGCGTTCTCGTAGCATGGACGAGGCTGCACTTAGCGACAGGTTCCGCCACGATCACGAGAAGGAGTCAAGTATGAGCGAGGCGTCGACCGACCTGGTCTGGCATCGCGTTCTCGACCTGGATGAGCTGGGCGAAGGGCGGGTGAAGCCCGTGACCTGCGAGCACCGCTCGGTCTGCATGACCCGATTCGAGGGCGAATACGCGGCCCTCGACAACCGGTGCCCGCATCAAGGAGGGCCCCTGGGCGAAGGATCGATCGAGAATGGGATGCTCAGGTGTCCCTGGCACGGGTGGGACTTCCATCCCCTGACGGGCCGGCCGCCCGGCGGTTTCGACGACGGTGTCGACACCTTTCCCGTTGAGGAGAGGGATGATGGCGTCTACGTCGGATTCCCGGCCACCGTCGATGCCCTCCGGACAGTGGCGGATGTCATGGTGGAGACGATGGTCAACTGGGGCGTTCGCTGGGTGTGGGGCATGGTCGGGCACTCCAATCTCGGGCTGGCGGAGGCGCTCAGGCGGCAGGAGGCGCAGGGCCGGCTGCGGTACTTCGGGATCCGCCACGAGGGCGCCGCATCGTTCGCCGCTTCGGCGTACGGCAAGTTGACCGGCCGTCCCGCCGCCTGTTTCTCCATCGCGGGCCCGGGGGCCACCAACCTCCTGACCGGCCTGTGGGACGCCAACGTCGACCGGGCGCCGGTGCTGGCGCTGACCGGGCAGGTGGACACGCAGGTGATGGGCCACGGCGGCTTCCAGGAGGTGGACCTCCAGGCGGCATACGGGAAGGTGGCCCAGTGGAGCCAGACGGTGCTGCCCGCCAGCCGTCACGCCGAGCTGATCAATCTCGCGTGCAAGAGCGCGATCCTGAACCGCGGCGTGTCCCATCTCATTTTCCCCGATGAGGTGCAGACGCTCGAAGGTCGCGAGGTCAGCCCGGGTGGCCCTCGAGGTCGACTTCCAGCGCGCGAGATTTTCCCACCGGAGGAAGCGTTCGAGAAGGCCGCTGACATGCTGGCGGCAGCCCGGCGTCCGGTGATCATCGTCGGCCACGGAGCCCGGTTCGAGATGGATGCGGTGGTCGAGCTGGCCTCCCGGCTGGCGTGTCCGGTGATCACGACCTTCAAGGGGAAGGGACTGATTCCCGACAGCCACCCGCTCGCCGGCGGCGTCCTCGGTCGCAGCGGGACTCCGGTCGCCAGCTGGTTCATGAACGAGTCCGACCTTCTACTGGTGTTCGGGGCCAGCTTCAGCAACCACACGGGTATCACACCCAAGATCCCGACGATCCAGGTGGACTTCGATCCCATGATCCTCGGCAAGTTCCACGCGGTCTCGGTTCCCGTGTGGGGGGAGA
>JBDHFS010000191.1:0-7834 GCA_039590285.1 Gemmatimonadota bacterium | reverse complement strand
CGCGCCGATCCTCCTGGGCCGCAAAGCGGCGTCGGAGCAGGACACCTGGGTGCAGTACTGGGATGGCGACCCGAGGCTGACCGCGGGCCGCTCCCACCCGATGGGTTTCAAGGTGACGCAGCGCAGCATGGCCTGGAACTACCCGGCCGGTAACGAGTCGGTGATCTACTTCCTGCTGGAGTTCGAGAACGTGACGGACGATCCGGAGTTCCAGCGCCTCAACGAGCTGGCCTTCTTCGGTGGCGACGATGCGCTCCCGGACGGCGGGTGGGGATGGGACGAGGTGTACGTCTCGGTGACGGCCGACAATGATGTCGCACTCGCCTTCGAGAACTTCGCGAGCGCGATCTTCCCGTTCAAGATGGGGATTTCGTACCACGGCGGTTTCAATGGCCTCCCATGGTGGGAGTACCCGTCGTCCGTCTTCTACCCCCCGTTCTTCGTTAACGCGCCGGGAATCGTGGCCTTCAAGTACCTGAGGAGCCCTCTCGATCCTGAGACGGGGGAGGAAGTGGGCCTTTCGATGATTTCGGTCTACGGTTTCCCCGGGATCTTCTTCGGCCCCCTGGGTTCGAGACAGCTGTGGCGCTATCTCTCCGGTCGCACGGACGTAGCGGCCGGCGATCCGCCGTGCAACGTCGCGGCCGAGATCCAGACGCTGTCGCCGGCCACCACGCAGCGTTCCGTGTGCAACGTGGAGCAGGAGTCCAAGGACATCCGGTTCTTCCAGTCCTCGGGACCGTTCAGCGTCGGCCCCGGAGAGGCTTCCACGGTGGCCGTGGCGTACATCATCGCCCCCACGGTGGAGACGATGCCCGACGGAACGCCGAGCGGCATCATCCAGAGCACGATCAACGCCAGCTCGAACCCGCCCGGTTTTCCCTCCTTCCACCCGGGCTTCGCGAGCTCACGCGGCTGTGACGTGAACGGTCTGAACTGCACGGAGACGCTGACGGCAATCGAGAACGGCGTGAAGACGATCGAGCGTGGGGCCGGGTGGATCAGCTACGAGGGTCCTCCGCCCTCGGGGTCGATCTACCCGGCGGCGGTGGAGCACCCGTCGAACGCGATCGACGAGTTCCAGGTGAAGGTGGTGCCGGGCAGCCTGCTGGGCCGTGCGCTGGTGGCGCAGACGGTGTTCAACAACAAGTTCCTGCTGGGTTTTCCGCCGGATCCCCCGGCGTTCTACCTGATTCCGGGCGACGACAACGTGACGGTGCTGTGGGAACCGAGTGCAACCGAGGAGACGGGGGATCCATTCTTCGAGGTAGCGGGCGATCCGGAGTCGGCGCTGTACAACCCGAACTACCGTGAGTTCGACACGGAGGGTTACCGGATCTGGCGTGGAACACAGCGTGGCCAGCTGGAGCTGCTGGTGCAGTTCGACTACGCGGACACGTGGTTCTTGGACGCGACGTGCGAGACGGTGCCGCCGGAGGAGGACGTGGACGCGACGGACCCGGATGGCGACCCTGTGCTCGGGTTCACGGCGGGGGATGTGTGTCCGGCGGACGTGGATGATCCTCTGGTGCGTCCGATCGACTCGCAGCTCGTGTTCAACAACGGGTTTCCGGGCGGGGCGCCGGGCGCGGGAGTGAGCCGGTCTCCGGTGTCGGTGTCGCTCGATACGGCGATCGTGTCGAATCGCGACATAGGCGAGGTGCAGCCGCTGCGGGACACGGGAGTGCCCTTCTCGTACTTGGACACGGACGTCCTGGACAACTTCACGTACTTCTACTCGGTGACGGCGTTCGACGTGAACTCGATGGCGTCGGGACCGCACACGCTGCGCTCGGCCATGATCGATCAGTCGACGGAGCCGCGCGCGGACGCGCCGGAGCTGGTGTTTGCGGAGCTCTCACCGTTTATCGCGGGCGACGATGATCAACCGTTGGATCCGAGCGCCCCACGTCCATCGGTGGATCCGGAACATGGGACGTTCTCCGGACCGTTTCCGCCGACGAACGGAGTGGCGCAGTCGTTCGTTCCGCTCGTTCCCGTTCTGCTGCCGCAATTCGATCTGGTGGCACGGATCGACAGCGTGAAGCCGGACTGGGTAGAGCAGGAAGCCTGCGATCCCGACATCGACTTCCCGAGCACGTGCTGGCGCATGTGGGTTACGGTGGAAGGGGAGATTCGGGAGGCCGTAGGGTATGCCTCGAACTGGAATGGGTTCACGTCGCGCGGAAGCTCAGAAGCGATAGGCATCAGTTCGGAGGTGCCGTTCGACCCGTCAGCGCTGGCGGCGTTCGGGATTCCCGAGGCATCGGGCCAGGCCGTGGCGACCCTGACGCAGGACGAGTCGATCCAGTTCATCAACTGGGAGGGCCAGCAGAACCGCCGCGGGGCCACAGCCAACACCCTGCACGGCGGGCCGCGCTGGTTCAACGGCACGGAGGAGACGACGGCGGATCCGACGAGGTATATTCGGGTGGGTACGCTGGCCGAGGTCGATTCGGTGTGGATCCCGATCCACCATACTCAGATAGGTCCGGTCGGAGCGACCACGACGTCGTGTGAGAACTGTCTGTCCAGTAGTGGCACGGCCCAGTATTTCGGCTACTACCTGGCGTTTATAGGACGACAGGCCGACATCCAGGTCACGTGGACTGGCGGGGCGATCTCGGTGCGCGACGTGACGCACAACGTAGACGTGCCGTTCAGCGCCGAGTATGGATCGAGTTGGGGCTTCCTCAACGACGACGCTGACGGGGACGCTACGTTATCCTGGCGTGACTTCTTCTGCGTGGGTGCGGATGCCCGCGCGGCATGGGAAGACGCTGTCGGTGCGACGTGTAACTCGACGCTGGCGCTGTCGCAGACGCCGACGATCCACCAGATCACGCTGGGGCCGAACACCGACTTGCCGGAGACCGTCGGGAACGGCTTCACGCTGTACCTCAACGGCATGCGTCACTTCTTTCTTGCGGAGACGCTGCCGCCCGACGGTACGGTGTGGACGCTGCGGACCTACAACGGGTCGGTCACGGCGTCGGAGAATGTCCTGACCGAGGATCCGGGTGGCTACGCCTATGTCCCGATCTACGATGCGGGCTTTGGCCAGACCGGGCTGCGATCACCGCTCATTCCCGGGCTCCAGATCGGGTGGAGCGTGGCTACGAACACGCAGGCCAGCGGACCGCTGGACCTGACCCAGGTCCACACGGTGCCGGACCCGTATCTGACCACCAGCCGGTACGATCTCGCGCCGACCACCAAGCAGCTCATGTTCGTGAACCTTCCGACGCAGGCGACGATCCGCATCTACACGCTGACCGGCGTCCTGGTGGACTTGATCAATCACAATGACGCCACCGGCGGTGGCCGGGCCGTGTGGGACCTCAGGAATCGTAACAATCAGTTCGTGGCCAGCGCCGTGTACTTCTTCCACGTGGCGACGCCGCAAGGTGAAGAGTACGTGGGCAAGTTCACCGTCATCAACCACGGCGGCGGCTGACCCCGGCGTACCTGGACCGCACCCGGCTCCCTCGCGGCCCGGTGCGGGCTCCACTTCGGTTCCAGCGGGAGCTTTCCAGTCCCCGTCGTCACCCCTATCCTTCCCCGATGTGCCGTTAGCCGGCAGCACGGGAAGTTCTGGCACGAGGCGCGAGGGGCCGGGCGCGGATTCGAGAAGATATCGCAAAGAGGTCTGACCCGATGACCGATACAGCGTCGCGGCGGCCGATGGCTGCAGCGACGACATGGATGGCGGTGGTGGTGGTAGCGGTCGGGTGCGGGGCGCAGAGGGTCCTCGCCCCGGAGCCGGCTCACATGGCGGACGCTCCGGCCGGGACCGATGCCGACTTTCTGACCATCGAGCATTTCCCGCAGAGCGAGGAGCTGGTGTTCGCGCTCGGCCCGATCGACCTTCCGGCGCGCACGTCGCACCATGCTCTCCAGCAGCTGCCCGTCCAGGAGGGTAGGATCCCGTTCGACATGACGGTGGACGCCTACCGGGTGGAAGCGATCGACCGACACGGGGAGCGCGTTCCCCAGGACGTGATCCACCACTTCAACCTCCTGGATCCGACGGATCGCGAGCTCTTCCTGCCGATCATGCGTCGGGTGTTGGCGGCGAGCCACGAGACGCCTCCCGTCAGAGTACCGGAGATTCTGCTCGGTGTGCCTTTCGAGGCGGAAGACCCCTTTCTCGTACTGACCATGCTTCACAACCCGACGGACGTGTCGTACGAGGGCGTGATGGTGAGGCTGGTCATGGACTACAACCGGTCCGGCTCCACGCCTCTATACCGGATGTATCCGTTTCACCTGGACGTGATGTTCCCGTTCGGGAGCAAGGCTTTCGACCTTCCTCCGGGCCGGAGCGTGAAGTACTGGGACGGCAGTCCGGCGGTTGCAGGGGGGATCGTCGGAATGGGCGGCCACCTGCACCCGTGGGCCGAGAGGCTGGAGTTCATCGACCTCTCGGAAGGGCGGGTGATCTGGCGCTACGAGCCGAGTCTCGGTCCGGACGGGCACGTCAAGAAGGTGCCGGTGTTGTTCCCCCGCGGGCGTGGCATCGGGTACCCCATCCAGCCGTCACACCGCTATCGGGTGCAGGTCACCTATTTCAATCCCACGCACGATACGATCGTGGGCGGAGGAATGGGATCGGTCGCCGGCGCGATCATACCCTACCACCAGCGCGACTGGCCGGCGGCCGATCCGCAGGACCCCATGTACGCGGAGGACTACGCTCACGTCATCACGAGCACGCGAATGGAGATGGAGCAGGATGACGAGGGCCACCGCCACGACGGCGAGTCAGCCCCGAACGATGACCGCGGCTCTGCCGAAAGCGGAGATCCGGAGCACGACGGGGCTGAGACCTGAAGCCGACCGCCGCGACTCAGTGCCAGGTCGCTCCGACGGTGAACAGGAGCAGACTTGCCGCGTCCCCCTCGGTCCCCGTGTACACCCAGTCCAGCGCCGGCGTCAGGAAGAAGTTGCGCGCCAGCTGGATGTCGTAGCCGAGACCGGCACCGAGACCGACGCCTCCGGCATCATCCGTCACCGTGGCCGTGCCAAGCGATGTGCTCACGGACGTCTCCCACGACCGACCGGCGAAGCCGGCGCTTCCCTTGAGGTAGAAGCCTCCCCTGGGACTGGGATAGTACAGGGTCGTGAACATCAGGGCCCCGCGCGCTACCGTCTGGCCGCCCTCCTCCGTCCCCCAGCCGATCATCTCGCCGCCGATGATGAGCTGCTGGCTCGTGCTGCCTCCCATCCTCAGGAAGCCGGCGCCTCCCGCCTTCGAGTCGCCCTCGAAGAACTCGTCCCCGAGTGCGAGACCGCCTCCGAAGCCGAACGAGATCCAGAAGCCCTCGTGATTCGCTTCACGTTGCCCGTAAGCAGGCGCGGAAGCGATCATCAGGAACAGCGCGGCCACAAGACCACCGCGCCCCGAGTTGCGTAAGTTCATCGTCATCCTCCGATCGGCGCGGCGCGAGGGGCCGCAACGGGTTCGGTGAAGGCCGCGGCAGACACGATCGATCACGGAGCAGACCATGTCCGACATCCTCCCGCGACAGACCGCAATTACCCCCTCCGGAAGGGGCCGTTCCGAGGTTCCGACATCCGGCTGGGCCCGGCGCGACTTCCTGACCGCGCTTGCCGCGGCCGGTGCGGGGGGTGCCGTGTTCACCCGCGCCCTGACGGCTCTGGCACAGGAGGCGGGCGCCGTGAGCCCCGAGATGATCCGGCAGGCTGAGTGGATCTCCGGCATGGAGTTCACGGAAGAGGAGCGCGAGCTCATGGCGGACGGGGTCGGTGAGGCGATCGAGGGATACACCTCCCTGCGCGCCGTTCCCCTGGACAACGGCGTTCCTCCGGCGCTCCGATTCGACGCCACCGGGCGGGGACCGGTCAGCCGACCCGACGCCGAAGAAGACCTGGCCTTCATGACCATCGCGGAGCGCGGCGGCCTGCTACGCCGACGCGTGGTCTCGTCCGAGCAGCTGACCCGCCTCTATCTCGAGCGACTGCAGCGCTACGATCCCGTTCTCCGCTGCGTGATCACGCTTACCCCGGACCTGGCGCTCGAGCAGGCGCGCCGGGCGGACCGGGAGATAGCCTCCGGCCAGATCCGGGGGCCGCTGCACGGCATCCCATGGGGGGCGAAGGACCTCATCTCGGTGCCGGGTTACCCTACGACGTGGGGTGCTGCACCGTACCGCGATCAGGTACGTCCGGAGAGGGCCACTGTCGCGACACGCCTGGAGGTCGCCGGAGCGGTTCTCGTAGCGAAGCTGTCGGTGGGAGCCCTCGCCTGGGGTGACGTGTGGTTCGACGCGACGACGAAGAACCCGTGGAACACCGAGCAGGGATCGAGCGGCTCGTCCGCCGGACCCGGTTCCGCCACGGCGGCGGGGCTCGTGGGCTTTTCGATAGGCACCGAGACCTGGGGAAGCATTGTCTCGCCCAGCACCCGGTGCGGTGTGACGGGCCTCCGCCCCACCTTCGGTCGCGTCAGCCGACACGGCGTGATGGCCCTCTCGTGGAGCATGGACAAGATCGGTCCCATGTGTCGATCCGCCGAGGACTGCGCGCTGGTGTTCCGGGAGCTGCACGGGAGCGACGGACTGGATCCCTCGGCCGTGGACGCTCCTTTCGCGTGGCCCGCGACCCGGCCGGCCACGGAGCTGCGCATCGGCTACGTACCGGAGCTGTTCGAGGATCCGGACGAGCCCGACACGGCGGATATGTCCCAGGAGGAGGCGGGCCAGACGCGGGCGGAGTGGAGGAACAGCCTGGAATGGCGAGTGTTCGACCGAAGGACCCTGGACGAGCTGCGCGATCTCGGATTCGGGCTCATACCCGTCACGCTTCCCTCCGAGTATTCGATCAGGCCACTGGGGATCATACTGACGGCGGAAGCGAGCACGGCGTTCGACGAGCTCACGCGAACCGGGCGGGACGACCTCCTGGTGCGCCAGATCGAGAACGCGTGGCCGAACGAGTTCCGGCAGGGGCAGCTGATACCGGCCGTGGAGTACATCAGGGCCAACCGGATCCGGTCGCTGCTCATGCGCGACATGGACGCCGCCCTGGCCGACGTGGACGTCCTCGTGACTCCGAGCTTCGGCGGAGATCAACTCCTGCTCACGAACCTCACCGGACATCCGGCGACCTGCCTCCCGAACGGATTCCGTTCGGCGGACGGGACACCCACGAGCATCACGTTCGTGGGCCGGCTGTTCGGCGAGACCGACGTGCTGAGCGTGGCCTCCGCGTGGCAGGAGGCCACGGGCTACCACTGCCGCCGACCCCCGGTGTAGGCTCGGGCGCACGGCCAATGTGTCACACATCAAGCCAAGTGGACTTTCCGGGGGTCTCCGGCACCGGGTCCCGACCGTGGATCCGGTGCCCCTGCCGGTCACTCAACGGCAACGCGCAGGGCGAGTTACGAAAAGGCCTAAGATATGCGTGTTTTCGCTTTATCGGATACCGCGACGAAGCACGTTTTTTGCAGCGATTTCGCGGTGAAACGGGCAGAAGGGGGCTCACCCCGGACCCTCTCATCGCTCCGGCGATTGCCCCAGAAACGGTGAGACCGCCGCCAGCGGCAGCCAGACTCACGAAGCGATATGCGAGGGGGGCGTGAGCTGGTTCGTCGCTGGCGGTCTTCTTTTGTCCAACACATCTTGGTAACACGGCCCCGCCCGCGGCCGAGTCGGTCCGTGGCTCATCGTCCAAGGAGGGAGCCCCAATGAACCGGCGAAGCCTGCCGATTTCGCTCACCCTTCCAGCCGTGATCCTCGTTCTCGCCGCGTGCGACGACCGACCCGCACGCGAATCCGACACCGCGAGCTCCGACTACCCGCGCGAGGTCCTC
>JBDHFS010000190.1:0-6036 GCA_039590285.1 Gemmatimonadota bacterium | reverse complement strand
GTGATGGTCGGCTCAGTCTTGCCCATGTAGGCCTCCAGCCAGTTCATCCAAGGTGCGTCAAGACACACAGGACCGAATCCGGCTACCATACAGGTCCACCCGTTCGAGCCCTCCTTGAGCACGTTTCCTTCCCCGTCCAGGATGGTCGCATCCGCGGAGATGGAAAGCGGTGCCGCGCTCATCGCCTTCTTGATCTGCTTCTCCTGCGCTTGTAGGGAAGAAGCAGCGACGAACAGGCCAACCATGACCAGTGCGACAACACGAGCGTTCATGCGAAACCTCCATGCGGCGCGGGGCGGGACAATAAATAGGACATTTCAATCATAAATAGAGGGGCGGCTGCCTGTCAAAAGCGGAGGGAGTAAGAATAGCCGTTTCATGGCGGGCCTCCTTCGTGCGGATGGGCGCAATACCAGCAGGGGGATGCCGGCGGGACTTCAGGGTACGGCTTGGTACGGGTACGTCTTAGTACGGTATAGGGGGTAACAGGACTTCATTGCTCTGCTTAGGCAACGTCAACTGTGGCGCGGCTACAGCACCCCCGCCCGCCGCCGTGCGAGCAAACGTTGCCAAGAACGTTGCCAAAAGGCCCCCGGCGTCCAAACCGGGGGCCTTTGTTACGTTGTAAGTCCTTGTCAGAAAAGAGCGGAGGGGGCGGGATTCGAACCCGCATGGGATTGCTCCCGCCGGTTTTCAAGACCGGTGCATTAGCCGTTCTGCCACCCCTCCGGACGATCCTGCCGGCCGCGCTCGATGGCTAGGATCGCGGCCCAAAAATAGAGTGGCACCGTCAGGTCCGCGAGCATCCTCCTGTTGTGTCACGGCGCACCGTCATTCATTCTGATTCGGGCGACAGAGCAGCCGGACGACAGACCGCTCCGTTCCGAGAAGGTGACATGTCGAGCAAGGGTCCCTGGTGATGGGCGGCGGCACTCGCGGCCTGAAACGGGCACGGAAGCTCCTCGTGCGCACGCTCATCGTCCTGTTCTTCTTCTGGAGCCCCATCGAGAGCGTCAACCCGGCATCTCGCCTGGCCACGATCGACAGCATCCGGGCCCGAGGCACGGTCGCCACCGAAGGATCCTGGTTCTTCAATACCGTGGATATGGTATACGTGGACGGCCACTTCTACTCGGACAAGCCGCCGCTGCTGTCGCTGTATTCGGCGGCATTGATCCGACCCATCCATAAGATCGTCACGTTCGCGGACCCGGGTTGGAGATTCCTGTATTTCCTGGTGGTGCTGACCGGCAGCGGTGTTTCTCTGCTCGCCATATTTCTGCTCCTCCGGACACTCCGAAGGCGCTTCCCGGAGAGGTCGCCGACCCTGGGCTGGCTGTTCGCCGCCGTCGTCGGGGCGACGTGTCTGCTCCCGTTCGCACGTACGTACAACGACCACATCGTGGAAGCAGCCCTCATCCTGGGTGTGTTCGCGCTGCTGATTCAGTACCGAGCGACAGCCGCGCCGTGGGTGGCCCCCGTTGCCGGATTGCTCATCGGAACCATCGGCTTGCTTCACCCACTTCCTGGGGTGGTCTTCGGCGGGCTCACATTGTTGTACTTCGGCGCGGCGCCCGCTCTCCACTCGAGACAGACCCGGCATCTCGGCGGCGTGGCGCCAACAGCGGTCGCCCGCTCGACGGCTGGTGCTGCCGGGAGCTTCGCGGTGGCGGCTGTTGCCGTCGCGGCGGCGGGCATCGTCATCCACAACACCGTGTACGGGACGCCGATCCCGTTCTACTTCTCGCCCGAGTTGTACTACTGGGCCGGTGTCCCGGGCTTCCCCGACAGCGCGTGGCTGGTCGACCCCTCCACGCCCGGACTCACGGCGGGCCGGTTGACCGAGAGATTCGCGGCGCTCGCGATTCCCGACTCGACGCTGACCGAGACGCTCTCTCTGCACGCGGCCTACCAGGAGAGCGTCCGAAATCCGTTCACCTTCGCCGCCAGCCGGTTCTTCGAGTACGATCAACTCACTCTGAATCCACTCGTCGTGTTCTGCCTGTTTCTGGGCGTCGCGGCGGCGTTGCGCGCGGACTTCGAATACCGGCTCGAGTGGATGTGGGCGCTCCTGGGCATGTTGGGGCTCTTAGCCGCCACGGTATACCTTCGGGCCGTTCCGGGCGGTTCGTTCGGTGACCGCATGCTCCTGCCTGCCCTTCCCATAGTGGTTTGCACCGGTGCCTTCGCGTTGATGAGCCCGGGCCGCCGCTACGTGTTCCGGACCCTGGTACTGGTGGGAGTCGCCATGATGCTGCCGGGAGCGGTCGGCCCCTGGACGAGGCCCGCCACTCGTTTTCTCACCTTGAGCCTGGTCGTCGGATTGATGAGCGTCGCCGGCATCGTCTGGTTCTTCGCCTCGCCTCGTTCCGATGAGCTGGTGGCACGGTTGGGTCGTCGTGCCGAGGAAGCGGGCCCGCGACTCGTTCCGGCGACCTTCGTGCTGCTGGTTCTGCTCTTTCTCGTGGCATACATGTCCTCGTATCAGTTCGCTCTGTGATAGATGAGTCCGGTGTTGACGCTGTGAGTGGAGGGGACGAGTGTGCCCCGGTCGAGTTCCGCGAGGTGCCTGAACGGAGACGTGACGCCATGTCTGTGAGCCCGGACCGCATATCCCAACCTGGCTTTCCGACCCTGACTCACGTCTGGGTGGCGGCGGCGTTCACGGTAATCCTCGTCCGGGCTCTGGCCTGGCCCATACCGCCCAACGACTTCTGGTGGCAGCTCGCTTACGGGCGCTGGATCGTGGAGAATGGCGAGATCCCGCGCGTCGACCACTTCTCGTTCACGCAGGCCGGCCAGCCCCATTTCGACCAGCCGTGGCTGGCACAGGTCGCCTTGTACGGTGTCTATCGCCTGGGAGAAGCCGGGCTTTCGCTACTGGTGCTCGCCGGCTTGCTGGTCGCTGCGTACGGGCCTCTCCTCAGGCTCTGCGCCGGCCGCACCGGCAACCTGAAGTTGAGCGCCGGCCTGATGCTCGTGTCCCTGCCCGTGGCGATGACCAACTGGTCCGTCCGCTCGCAGATGCTGGCGCTGCCCCTGTTCGTCGCCACCATGACCGTGTTGTCCCGATGGCGCCTCGGGCCCGGGGCCGAAACGAAGCAGGTGGGCAGGTCCGGGGGACGAGCATCCGGCAACAACCTCTGGCTTCTTCCGATCATCATGGTGTTGTGGGTCAACCTGCACGGCTCCTTCGTGCTGGGTGGCGTCCTGATCGGCACGACCTTCGTCGTGGAAGCGGCCTCGAAATTGTTGCGGCGTCGGTCTGCCGACGACAGCGGTAGCGCCGGCCTCGGAGAGGATGCCCGGCTCAGATCCCTGCTCCTGTGGGGAGGCATTACGGCCGCCGCCATGCTGGTGAACCCTCGCGGTCCGGACATCTTCCGGTACGTTTTCGGATTGCTCGGGAATCCCGCGATAGGGACCATCGTCACCGAGTGGGCACCACCTACGACGGAGTCGATCGTCGGAAGGATCTTCTTCGGATACGCGATACTTCTGGCCCTGGCCGCGTCGTTCGGGAGCCGACCCGACCCGGTGGACACCGTTCTGGCGGTCGTCTTCTTCTGGCTCGCTCTCAGCGGAGAAAGGCACATCATCTGGTTCGCGATCGTGTCACTCCCCCTGCTGGTCACCCAGTTCGCCTCGTTTCCCCTTTTCGAGGGAGGCGCACCGACGCGCGGAAAAAGAGCCGTCAATGCTGGACTTCTGACGGTCATGCTGGCGGCGGTCCTTCTGGTCCTGCCTCCGATCAAGACCGCCATCCCCTTCGGTCCGGCTCTTCAGCCTCTCATCGCGCCCGCCACGCCCATCCGGGCCGTCGCCGCCCATCGCGTGAGCGTTAGTCCTCCCGAGCGGCTGTTCCACACCGAGGCGGCTGGATCGTATCTCATGTGGGCCGCACCGGAATCGAAAGTGTTCGTGGACGTGCGGGTCCTCCTGTATCCATACGCGCAGTTGAGCGACTATCGGTGGCTCAGCGCCGGGATCATGGCCGACAGCCTGCTCGATCACTACGGGATCGACGGCCTTCTTCTGGACAACGAGCGGCAGGCCAACCTGCTTGAATGGGCTCGGGAGAGCGACGAATGGCTGATGCGGTACCAGGACAGTCTGAGCTCCTACCTCGTGAAACGACAGGGCCTTGCGGAGTGAGGCGTCAGGTTCGGTGAAACCTGTCCCGTGGTAAGACGTACGACAGGATGGAATTGGGCGGCTTGAAGCCGGTGTCGCGTGATCCAACCGTTTCAAGACTGGGGGTCGTGACTTGCGGAAGGTGCTGCTGTTGGTGGGCCTCGAAGTGGCCCGCCGCGTTCTGAAGAGAGTTTTGAGGGTCTGAGCCCGGTCCGGAAGGCGGCGGCTTCTGAGCTGCACCCGTCTCAGGACACGATTCTCACATCCACGTCCAGCATGATGTCCATGCGCAGTGTGTGAAACACGCTGCAGTACTTCTCCAGCGACAGGTCCACCGCCCGCTCCGCCTTCTGCTGATCGACGGGCCCCTTGATGCGGAAGCGAAAATCCAGGCGCTTCACGCGGCGAGGTGGCTCCTCGCGTCGAGTCGCTTCTACTTCGACGGCCATCCCCTGCACTTCCTGGCGGGACTTCTTGAGGATATCGACGACGTCGATCGCTGCGCACGCACCGACCGACTCCAGCAGCAGGTCGACCGGCGTGGTCCCGTCATCGCCGTTTCCGTCGATCATCGTCACGACTCCGCCGCGTGCCTGCCCGGCGAAGCGGAAGTCGCCCTTCCAAACCAGTTGTATCGTCTGACTCATCTCGACTCTGTCGCTGGGGCGCGGCCCGGGCTCAGCGTCCGTGTTGCCCGGCGGTCACCCGCGCCGGATACTCCTGCCGGGAGTGGCGGAAGATAGACGGGATCCGGCTGCGCGTACAAGGGCGCGGATGTACCCGACGTACCCCGGTGGAGGAAGACGAATGAAGTCGCACACTCGTTATCTGACGATGAACGTCTCGGCCCGTATGGACCTGGTGAACATCACGAACGACGTCGAGGCAGAGGTCCGTGCGAGCGGTGTGCAGGAGGGCCTGTGTCTGGTGAACGCGATGCATATCACGGCAAGCGTGTTCATCAACGACGACGAGCCGGGCCTTCACAGGGACTACCAGAAGTGGCTGGAGGAGCTGGCGCCGTTTGATCCGAGCCCGGAGCGCTACCACCACAACCGGACCGGGGAAGACAACGCGGATGCCCATCACAAGCGGCAGATCATGGGCCGGGAGGTCGTCGTGGCCATCACCGGGGGACGGCTGGACTTCGGTCCCTGGGAGAGAATCTTCTACGGTGAGTTCGACGGCCGACGACCCAAGCGGATCCTGGTCAAGATCATCGGCGAGTAGCCGGGTGGCGCGGCCGGCTCCGGGCTCGACCGGTTGCGGGCTCCGACGGCTCGGGTTCCACCTCTCCCTTTGCGCCCGGACTCGAACGCGCCATCTTGAGCGCTTGACCGGGCTCCGGCAGGGTGGACATCCGCGGCGCCAATACACGGATACGAACAAAGACGAGGACTGGATGCTGAGACGTGTTTCAATCATCGCCGCGGCGCTGATTCTGTTGGTCGCTCCGGGCCTGGCCGCCCAAGATCATGCCGCCGCCTGCGCGGCTGTCACCGAGTCGCAGACCGGCGACTGGGCGGACTTCGATCTGACCGACACGCCAAACGACGAGGTCACTTCGCTTCGATTCGCCATGATCGAAAGGGCCGGAGAGGCGAACACCACGTGGTACGAGTTTTCGGCGGTCACCAATCAGGGTCCGGTCACCGTTCAGCTGAACGTCCCGGGCTGGCCGTTCGAGACCGGCGACATCGAGGGTGTGATAGTCAAGATGGCTGGCCAGCCGGCGATGCGTCTGCCCAATGAGATGCTCTCGATGATGCAGCAACAGATGGGCGAGAATCCGATCGCGGATTTCGCCGAGCGCTGCGCGTCGTCTGCGGTGGTGGCAAACGAGAGCGTGGAGGTTCCGGCCGGGACTTTTGAAACGCTCCACATCCGGAGCGAGGATGACGG
>JBDHFS010000189.1:0-6066 GCA_039590285.1 Gemmatimonadota bacterium | reverse complement strand
TCCCTCCATCGCATCGAGTCCTGCGGAAAGCCCCAGTAGTGAATGATGTGGAGAGCTCTCACTTCGTGCGTCACCAGCCCGTTGAGGTTCTCGGCATCGGGCGCGAGAAGCGGGTTGGTCTCGTAGTACCGGCAGCTCAGGCCGGCCTGCACGAATGCCTCGATCTCCGCTCCCTGGTGGTAAGCCGGCGCAAGAACGACATCTCCCTTCGCCAGGCCTACGGCTTGCACGCCGTGCCACAATCCCTGCCGGGCGCGAGCGTAAAGGAGGCAGTCCCGATCGAGCGGGAACGGCGACCGAGCCGGATCCCTACGGCGACCGGATCGGAGGGGATACGGCGGCCATAGACTCAGCCGCGTGTACGCGGTCATGGTTTGGGCTCGATCGCTCCGCTTCGGAGCGAATGCTCCCGTCTGTGGGATCGCTCGGGTGAGACGGCATGGGAGAGCCACGCAGGCGCTCTCTCCTGCCACACGCCGAGCATATCCTCGCCTCCAGAAACGACGGCCCTCAGCGCTTCCACGCTATCACTGTTGATCGGGATGCGTGGAACGCGCAACGGGTCCTCGTTGGCCCTCATGGTTCTGCAGTGGATCGCCCCGGCATTCATGAAGCCGGCCTCGCGCACCAACTCGACGGTTCGAGAAGTGAAGTTGTGCTTCGGCTTCCCGAACGGGTAGGCGAACGAGATGATCTTCACGCCCAGGACCTGTTCCAGCACGTCCCTCGAGGTCGCGATCTCCCAGCGAGCCGAGTCCACATCGGTATACGCCAGGTTCGGATGCGTCACGCTGTGCGCGCCGATTTCCATGCCTGATTCACGCATCTCGATGATCTGTGGCCAGGAGAGCGGTACGATGACCGAGCGGCTGACATCCAGAAGACGCGCGAACCTCGCCACCACGGCGGGCTGCCTTTCCACGAGTCCCGTCGTGATGAAGAACGTCGCCGGCATCCCGAACTCAGTGAGCACAGGCCAGGCGTGCTCGTAGTTGTCTGCAAAGGCGTCATCGAACGTGATCGCGACGACCGGGCGTTCACGACCCGTGGCATCCGCGCGAGCCTTGACCTGATCGAAGGCCACGATGTCGCAATTGTCGGACAACCATTCCAGGTGTCGTCTAAAACCGTCGCCGCTGACGGACGCCGTTGGACTGGAAGGATGCACCGAGTGGTAACACAGAACCGCCACACGGTACCCGCTGCCGTTTCCACTCACCCTGGCCCGACTGGCCATGGTCATGACGGAGTCGCGGACGATTCTCTTGATGCCTGCGCCCATCCGGTATCCCTCTCTTGCGCTTCGATCCACAACGGCCGGCAGAGACGTGCCTGAACGGAGAAGATAACATTGCGCTCTGGACTCCACCGATGCAAAAGAGCGATCATCCATGCGCAGGCAGTACGAAGGCTGCCGGGCGGAGCGGGATGGACGACCGGTGGCAGGTCTTTCCGGGATCGGGATGATCATGAGGCTACAAAACAGACACGCCGCCGTCACCGGCGGGAACAGCGGAATCGGTCTCGCCATCGCACGGGCCTTCCGAGACGAGGGAGCCTCCGTCGCTATCCTCGGTCGTGATGCCGACACGCTCGAATGGGCGGCGTCCGAGCTGGGACCGGAGACGCTCTCTGTCCGGGGCGATATCTCGAGAACTGACGATCTGGACCGCTTCTACTCCGAGGTCGGCACGACCTTCGGAGGCCTGGACGTCCTCGTCGCCAGCGCCGGTGTGTATCGTTCCGCCAGCGTGTCCGAGACCACGCCCGACTTCTTCGATAGCCTGAGCGCCGTCAACTTCCGCGGCTGCTTCTTCACGGTGCAGCGAGCTCTTCCGCTCCTCCGGGAAGGTGCCTCGGTGGTCCTGATCACGTCCACGATCAACGAGTCGGGCGTGCCGGGTCTCGCAGTCTACGCCGCCACTAAGGCAGCAGTGCGGTCCCTCGCCCGGAGTTTCGCGGTAGAGCTCAAGACTCGCGGTATCCGGGTGAACGCTCTCAGTCCGGGGATCATCGACACACCGATCTTCGGCCGCCTGGGCCTGGCCGACGATGAGGTCGGGGAGCTCAAGAAGGGGCTGGCGGGCCAGGTCCCGATGGGTCGCATCGGTACGCCCGAAGAAGTCGCCCGCGCCGCCGTGTTCCTTTCTTCGGAGGACTCCTCCTATATCACGGGCGTCGAGCTGCCCGTCTCCGGGGGGCTCGGACAGCTATAGCGGGTCGCTCCAGTCCCCCGTCACCGTATATTGATCGGGTGAGGGAGGGTCAGCTCGGACCCGCGCGGGAGAGTGTTCACGGAAGGGACATGAGCGATGGTGCCCATCAGCGATATCATGACCACGGAGCTGGTCACGGTCAGCCCGAACCTCAGTCTCCAGGAGCTGGCCGAGGTTCTGGCCGGGCGCGGGATCAGCGGGGCGCCTGTCGTCTCGGGTCGCGAGCTGGTAGGCGTGATCTCCATGACCGACCTCGTGGAGTTCGAGTCGACCACGCCGAGCGCCCCGCGGCGCCGAGACGACCGAGCGGAGTGGGGTGAGATCGAGACTCTCCCCTTACTGGACGGAAGCGAGGAGAGCGAGCCCGGGCTGTACTTCACGGAGTACTGGGCTGACTCGGGGGCCGACGTCCTCGAGCGATTTCGCAGCGAGAGCCCTGAGTGGAACCGGATGGCCGAGGCCACCGTCGGAAGCGCCATGACGACCACGGTCGTTTCCCTCGGGCCGGGAGCGTCGGTGCGCGAAGCCGCGAGGATCATGCTCGAGGCGGGAGTGCATCGGATCCTGGTCGTGGACGAGTCGGGCGAGCTCGTGGGCCTCGTTGCAGGCTCCGACATCGTCCGGGCGGTTTCAGAACGGGGGCTGGCGACGCTCTGAACCGCGGCGGGGAGACCTTCATGCTCCCGGGACCCACTCCTTGCCCTGCGGCGATCGATGCAAGGCGTACCTCTCACCACAACGTCAGAACGCGGACACCACGCCCAACGCGATCCGAGCGTAGTCCTGCTCGAAGTCCCAGGCCAGCTCGCTCGTGAACCGGATGTTCCGCCACACCAGGTAGGATCCGTCCACCGCGAACACGTTGTAGCCACCGATGAACACCTGATCGTTCAGGCGCAGCGACAGGATCGGATCGCTCGCGTCGATCCAGTTCCACAGCCCGGTGACGTGCCACCGTCCGTTGACTCCATCCGGCCACCAGATCACCTCGGCCAGCGCCGAGTTCGCCCACGTATCGGTCGGTGCGCCGGGGGTGTCGAAGAACGGGCGGGTGTCCGTCCGCCTGAGGTACTGCAGGTTCAGCTCGCCCCACCGCCACAGGTTGATCGTCGCGTCGGGACCGAAGGTCCAGATCTCGTCGGTGATGCCGTTCGCGATCTCGTTTCCATAGAAGCCGAACACGCCCAGACGCACAGGACCTAGCGAGTGCGAGTACCTGCCGAACACGTTCTTGCTCGGGTCCCGGTCGTACACCCGTGCTTCCGACGCGTCGCGCAGGCCCTGCCCATTCACCACGCCGAATGTCCAGTCGCCGTTATTCCAAGCGGAGAACGGCACCATGAGGCCGCGATCATATGTCAGGTCGGCCCGGGCGTCACCCATGCGCATCCGGTACAGCTGATAGTCCTCGAACTCCAACCTCAGCTCTCGCTTGAACAAGGGATCGGAGACCTGGAACTGGCCCGCCATCAAGCTGATTCCGCTGCCACCGATGTCGGTGAACTGGATGTAGGCGTCCTCGAGTCCCGCCACCTCTCCACGTTCGCTGAGGTAGAAGTAGAGGTAGTAGCTGATCTTGTTCGCGATCGGTCCACCCGACAGCAGTTTGATCCCCCACGGAAACGAAAGGTCGTTGGACACCTGGGCGCCTTCGGGATCCGTCACGCCCTGCGCGAATCCGTCGAACCGGATTGCCAGGGGGACATCCTCCAGGAGACGAAGGAGCGGGTCTCCAGTCTCGAGAGTGTCGCGTGGCTCTTCGGCCACTGCCACCTCGAATCCGTTGGCCGCGAAGGTGCTCCCGAACTCCGTCAGCCTCGGGATCGGGTCGTGACACACGCTGCAGCTGAACCCGTACTTGCGGGCAAAGGCCGGTATCTGGCCCTCCCCTTCACTGATCGAGAACCGGCCGTCTGTTTCGGCCGGCGCCGGGGCGGCGCTGAGCGCGAGAGCGAGGGCGGCCAACAGAACGGACCGGATACCGTGCAGGGAAAGCATCGGAGCCTCCGGAAGAAGCGGCTGTGGACGAACCCTCGGAGACCGGTCGGGTTCCTACCGTTCCTTCCGGTCTCGCTTCCAGTGCCAGGTCAGGATGAGCGGCGCGGCTATGCACACCGAGGCCAGGAAGAACGTGAGAAGGCCCGCGAGACTCGAGCCCGAGGCGTCGAGCACGGTGCCGACCAGCATGAACAGCAGGGACAACAGCACGAAGCCGACCCACACGAGGGCCAGCCGGAGCGGAGGCCAGTCTCTCAGGCTCATGCGACCTGGCTCCGGGTCGGGAGTGGCGGAACGGACCGTCCGGGTGGGCGGCCCGCTCCGCATCTGTCCGCTAGAGGTCTAGCGGCCTTCTACAGAAACGTAGTCGCGATCGTCGTAGCCGTTGAATACCTGGCGCGGACGCGCGATCCTCTGGTCCTTGTCCTCCAGCACCTCGGCCCACTGGGCCAGCCAGCCGGCCGTCCGCGGGATCGCGAACAGCACCGGGAACATGGCCACCGGGAATCCGAGAGCCTGGTAGATGATACCCGAATAGAAGTCGACGTTCCGGTACAGGTTCCGCTTGACGAAGTACTCATCCTCGAGCGCGATCCGCTCGAGCTCGATCGCGATGTCGAGCATCGGGTTGGTGCCCGTGACCTCGAACACGTCGGGCGCCATCTCCCTGAGGATGCGAGCACGCGGATCGTAGTTCTTGTACACGCGGTGACCGAAGCCCATGAGGCGGAAGTCACCCGCTTTCACCCGCTCGATGTACCCCGGAATGTGGTCCACGTGGCCTATCTCGCGCAGCATCCGAAGCACCATCTCGTTGGCGCCGCCGTGCAGCGGGCCGTACAGGGCCGCCGCCGCCGCCGCCAGCGCGCAGTACGGATCCGACTCCGAGCTGCCCACAGCCCGCATCGCATTGGCGCTGCAGTTCTGCTCGTGATCCACGTGCAGCATGAACACGACGTCCAGAACCTTCTCGAGCACCGGGTTGGGCTCGTACTTCAGCTCGGTGGTCTTGTACATCATGTTGAGGAAATTACCGGTGTAGCTGAGGTCGTTGTCCGGATAGACGTACGGCAGACCCCGGCTGTGCCGATACGCGAACGCCGCGATCGTCGCGACCTTCGCCACGAGGCGGTGGATCTGCTTGAGCCGGACCTCCGGATCTCTGACGGCCCGCGCCTCGGGATAGAAAGTGGACAGCGCGGCGAGCGAGCTCACGAACATCCCCATCGGATGCGCGTCGTGACGGAACGCGGCCATCAGCTGCTTCAGGTTCTCGTGCACGAAGGTGTGGTGCGTGACCTCGTACACCCAGCGGTCGAGCTCATCCTTCGCCGGCAGCTCACCGAACAGCGACAGGTACGCTACCTCCAGGTAGTTGCTCTTCTCCGCCAGCTGCTCGATGGGATAGCCGCGATACCGCAGGATTCCCTTCTCGCCGTCGATGAAGGTGATCGCGCTCTTGCACGAGGCCGTGTTGGTGAACCCCGGGTCGTAGCACAGCATCCCGAAGTCGGTGTCGGTCGCCTTGATCTTCCGCAGCTCCTTGGCGGGGATCGCCGCGCCATACTCAGGATACGTCCCGTACATGATAGGGAGCTCGTACTCCTTCTCGGTGCGGTTGTCGATGATGGTGAGAGTGTCGGCCATCGGTTGGTCTCCTGTGATGTCTTCGGCGCCGGTATCGGCGGCCTTGACGGATTCTGGCATCGGGACTTCTCCTGGAGGACTTGCTGACCCCCCGTGGTGGTGGTCCGGGTGGCTGAACCGCCCGAGCGAAGTGCAGGCCGTGAACTGTGCGGCCGGGGACCGCGACGAGGGGGACGCGGCAGGCTATCATCGGCCGTCAGCACCG
>JBDHFS010000188.1:0-6113 GCA_039590285.1 Gemmatimonadota bacterium | reverse complement strand
CAGATCCGCGACCACGACCTCCGTACGCACCCCAAAATCCGCCCTGAGGTCTGCGGCGATGTGCTCGAGCAGCGTTGCGGAACGGGCTGCCAGCGCTACGTCGTGTCCCTCGCGTGCGAAGATCTTCGCCAGCTCATAGCCGATTCCGCCGGACGCGCCGGTAATGACGGCGCCGGGCCTGCGGCTTCTGCCGCTCATCGACCGTTCACTCGCCGGCCGACACGGGTACTCTCAGTGTGGCTGTCTTGCCCGCATCGACGAGTATCAAGGAGTTCTCGACGCTCGCGCCGAGCTCCGCGACCAGACCATCGAGATTGCCCGCGTCGCCGAACCACGAGGCTGGCGCATCCTCGGCGGGCCAGTGCATCGGCACGATGATGCCTGCCGACACGCCCTTTCGGATCCTGTGCCGTCCCTCCTCCGAAAGAAGGTGCCAATACGGTACGAGCGCCACGTCGACGCCGCGCTCCGGGAGATCATACACACCCAGATCGGCCAGCGTCGCCTCCGTATCCCCGAGGTGTAGAACGCGGACTCCGTCGAGATCCACCAGAACACCAAGGTTACGCACATCGCGGCTTCGTCCGTGGTGCAGGTCGAAGACCACGACCGGGATGCCGGCGATGACGCGCTCCCTCCATTCACCTTCAGGTGGCTGGACGGCCACGTAGCGACCCGAAGCGACTCCGGCTCTCGTTGCGGGGACGCGCAGGAGGTCCGCCGCCTGCCCGGTGGAAAGGAACGTCGCCTCGGGTGCCGAAACCAGAAATCGCACCACGGCGTAGGGATCGAAGTGGTCCCCATGGTAGTGGCTCGCCGTGACGAGTCTGACTTGGTCGAACGGGGGTAGTGCCGCCTCGAGCTCGGCTCTCAGGTCCGCGGGTACCACTGGATACCCCTCCAGCCCGTCCCCGAAGAGCGCGTCGAGCAGCACGGCCCGGCCTTCGGCTTGAACCAGGAATCCCTCGTTCCCGAGGTATGTAATCTGGAGGGTGGCCGAGTCACCCTGGCCCGCCACCGGGGAGGTCGCGGCCAGGAGAAGGGCCAACCCCCGGAGCACGAGGATCTTCACGGAAGCCGCGCCCGCCCCACCGTGTTGGCATCGGTGCCGAACCAGACTTCACGGCGTCCGGCATCGTAGTACATGTGACGCACGCTGCCCGCCCCGCTCGGGATGTCGGTCACGCTCACGTACTCCCCCGTTCGGGTGTCGAAGCCGACGAAGCGGTTCGGGCTGGTCCCAGTCTCCACGAACCAGATCGTGTCGTTCTCGTCCACGACCATGCCGTACGGGCGTGCACTCTCTCCGTCAGGCATCGCGTACTCGCGCACCGCTTCCGTGTCGCGGTCGAGGCGCCCCAGGAAGCCGCCGGCGTAGTCCACGTACCAGATACCTCCGTCCGACGTGATCGACAGTCGCCGGGGGCGTGCCTCCGATCGTGTCAGTCCATACTCCCGGAGCTCGAGTGTCGCCGGGTCCACCGTGACGATCTTGCCGCCCGCGAACTCGGTTGCCCACGGCCGGTCGTCAGCATCGACGACGATGCCATACGGCCTCGATGTAGGCGTCGGAACGCGGACCAGGTCCACGTCACCGGAAACCGGCGAGAAGCGACCGATCATGTTCGCCTGCTGCAGCGAGAACCAGATCGTTCCCTGGGTGTCGAACACCAGGGTGTGCGGGTCCCTCGCTTCCGGATCCGGCATCGGGTATTTGCGGATGTCTCCGGTCGCCGGGTCCAGCCGGCCGATGTGGGAATCCCTGTTCCCCGCGTACCACACGATGCCGTCCCCGTCGACGATCAGGTTGTGCGGTCCCGCGCCCGCCGGCAGGTCAAAACGCTCGAAGCTTCCGTCGGCCGGGTCCAGGCGGGCCGCGTAGTCGGCCGTCTGACCGACGAACCACACCCTACCGTCGGGAGCCACGTAAGGGTCGCGTGGGCGCGAGCCCTCCCACGGAACATCCCACTCCTCGATCTCGACCGCCTCCTGCGCGGCCACGCTGGAAACCCCACCGTCCGTCCCCGTGGCAACCGGGGTGACGACGATGGCGGCAGTTGCGAGACGCCCGATGATCCGGAGCCAGCTCCTCATCCTGTTCCTCCTTCTGGTGGTCACATCGCTGGCCCCGGCGCCGACCAGCGGTTCCGCCGCTCAGCCACGCGTGCGTCGCTCGCGCCGACGACACGGCACCCTCTGGAGTCTAACCTGTCAGTGGAATAGTGGAAGGTACGAGAGCCACCGGAATGAGAGAGTCAGACCTCACCATACCGGAAGCAGCCGATGGTGTGGTCGTTGACCATGCCGGCCGCCTGCATGTAGGCATAGCAGATCGTCGGCCCCACGAAGCGGAAACCTCTCTTCTTGAGGTCGCGGCTCATGGCCCGCGATTCATCCGTTTCGGCCGGTATGTCCCGCAGCTCATCCCACGTGTTACGGATCGTCCGGCCGTCGGTGAATTTCCATATGTAGGAGTCGAACGAGCCGAACTCCCGCTGCACGTCGAGAAAGGCCCGGGCATTCCCAACGGCGGCTTTGATCTTGAGTCGGTTTCGCACGATCGAGGCGTCGCCGAGGAGGCGCTCGCGGTCGGAGTCATCGAACGTAGCCACCAAGGCGGGATCGAAATCCGCGAAGGCCGCGCGGTACCCTTCTCTCTTGCGGAGGATCGTCTCCCAGCTCAGGCCCGCCTGCGCGCCTTCCAGGAGCAGGAACTCGAAGTGGCGCCGATCGTCCCGGATGGGCACGCCCCACTCCGTGTCATGATAGGCCATCATGGCGGGCCCCACGGCCCACTCGCATCTAGCCGGATCGGCTCGAGATCGTGAGGCCGATACCGTCACGCCAAGCCGACGACCTTGTCCAGTTCCACCTCATACTGTTCCATCGAGAGTCTGCCGTCGACGTACCGCTGCTGGAGCGAGCGAACGCGAGCCTCGGCCACCCGGAAGCGGGACGGCCCCACCGCGGCCGGGATCGGAACCCGCCCCGACCGGGACGCCGTGACCACCCGTCGTTCCTCGGGGTGGCGCCCGCAGATACAGGCGCCACCCCGCGCCCGGCGTCCGCGACACGCCATGCGACAGCCAATTCCGAGAACGCAGAAGGAGACCATACAGAACACCCACGCTCCCACCAGTATCCCGATCATTCCTCGCCCGCCTCGTCTTTCGTGGTCTTGCCGGCACTACCCACACCTTCAATCGCTCGAGCGGCCTTCTCCAGGATTTCGCGCACCTGTTCCAGGGACGCGTCGTCCCCGAGCTTCCGCACGGTTTGCTCGAAGCTCGCGTGCGCGAGCCGAACGAACGACTTCGTGACGTCCGTCATCGGAGCTCCGGAGAATTGGCGCGCGAACTCGCCGATCCGGTGGAGTATTTCCTCCACGCGGTCCCGATTGCTGTCGAGGAACGCCAGCCCCTCGTCCGTGATCGTGTAGACCTTGCGCCCGTCCTTTTCTTCGCTGCTGACATACCCCTCGTCCTCGAGGGACTGCAGCGTGGGGTAGACCGAGCCAGGGCTGGCCGTGTACGCTCCGCGCGAGGTCTCCTCGAGAGCGCGCATGACCTCGTATCCGTGCATCGGCCGCTCCCGCAGGAGGTCCAGAATGACGTATTTGAGATCGCCGCGGTCGAACAGACGCCACCGGAAGTTGTGGCGACCGAATCCTGGCGCGCCGGGGCCAAACATGGCCGACCACGGGTTGAAACCTTTGTCGAACCTGCCGCTCATGCCATCGGCTCGCCGGAGAAAGGAGTATTACGCGATATATCGCTAGCTATAACGTAACGATATATCGGAAGTCGTCAAGAGGGCGGTAGGCGGAGATCGTCACGGTTCCCTGTCGGAAGCCGGCTACCGCTCAATCCGATGCGTCACTCGTAGCGCAGGGCCTCCATGGGATCGACTCGCACGGCCCGGTGGGCGGGGATGTAGCTCGCGATCAGGGTAACAACCGTCAGGAGGACGCCGACCGCCGCGAAGGTGGGTGGATCCGTCGCGGAAACGCCCGTCAGCAGACCGGCCACGACGCGGGTGAGGGCCAGTGACGCCAACAATCCAACCACGACTCCCGCGATCGCCAGCACCACGCCGCGCCGCACCACCATTCGCAGGATGTGCGGCGTCTCGGCGCCGAATGCCATGTAGACGCCTATCTCGTGGGTACGCTGGCGCACGAGCGAGGAGATGACACCGTACAGCCCTACCGATGCCAGCACGAGAGCGACACCCGCGAAGATCCCGATGAGGATCATGGCGAAACGGGTGGGGCCCGTGGCGAGGCGCACGTACTCGGACATCGTGGTGACGGCGGCCGCCGGAAGATCCGGATCCATCGCCGCGATCTCAGCGCGAATCGCTGGGACCAGGACGGCGGGGTCCTTCTCCGCCCGCACCGCCATCGTGACCGTGAAGAACGCCCCCTGCAGGCGGTACGGGAAGTAGATGGTCTCCCTGCCGGGCGTGCGCGGATCCTGCGATCGGACGTCCTCGACGACGCCCACGACCTTCAGCCATTCCTGCCTGGGTGGGGTTCCGTCGAACGGCGAGATCAGCGCCTGCAAGTACTTGCCGGCAGCGTCCTCGCCCGGCCAGGCACGGGCCGCCAGCGAACGATCGACCACGACAACCTTGTCGGCGTCCTTGTTCTCCCCCTCCTTGAACAACCGGCCCGTCAGGAGTCTCATCCCCATGGCCTCGAAGTACCCGGGGGTCGCGAAGCGATAGTCCGCTTCCAGCACTCCCCACTCCCTCTCGTCACCCCGCTCGACCGAGTAGGGAGACGTCCAGAACCGACCGCTGAGCGGGAGGACCTGGACGCTTCCGGCGCTCTTGACTCCCGGCAGGGCCTCGAGCCGCTCCTCGAGTTCGGCGATGAAGTAGGCCCTCCCATCCGGGGTCGCGTAGTCCTGTCTCGCCGGCGGCATCGACACCCGGTACGTGACGACTCCCTCCGAAGCGAAACCCAGGTCCTGTCGCTGCAACGCGATGAAGGACCTGAACATGAGGCCGGCTCCGATCAACAGGACCATCGACAGCGCGACCTCCGCCACGACCAGAATGCTCCGGAGCCTCCTCCGCCTGATGTCGGGCGAGACCGTACCCCTGTCCTTGAGACAGTCATTGAGGTCCGGCTTGGAGGCCTGGAGCGCCGGAACCAGTCCGAACACGATCGCCGCGAAGACGGTCGCGCCCAAAGTGAAGAGCAGTACCGGAGCGTCGATTCCCACTCCGTGGACACGGGGCAGATTGGCGGGCCGCAGGGCCAGAAGCAGGTCCACACCCCAGCGGGCCAGCAACAGGCCGGCCAGACCTCCGATCACTGCCAGGATGGCGCTCTCGGTCAGGAGTTGGCGCACGATGCGGCCTCTGGCGCCACCGAGCGCGGCGCGGATCGCCATCTCCTTCTCGCGTGACGCGGCCTGGACCAGAAGGAGGTTGGCCACGTTGGCGCACGCGATGAGCAACACGAAGACCACGGCGCCGAACAGGGCCAGCAGGACGGGACGGGCGTGGCCCACGATGTCGGCGTGCATCGGCTTGACGTCGATATAGATATCGCCATCCCGGTTGTAGTCGAATTGCCCGCGCTGCCACTCGGCGACCTTGCTGGCCTGTTCCTGTGCCTCGCCGATGCTGACTCCGCGCTTCAGGCGAGCGATCACCCGGCGATTGGCGTTGGCGCTGCTACGCGGCGCTTGCCGGTAGTCGAACCGGGTCGGATTCCACACGTCGATGCCGGTGGGCATGCCCGCGTTGGCCGGCATCAGGAGCTGGAAGTCCGCCGGCATGACTCCCACCACTGTGTTTGGGAAGTCGTTGATCACCAGCGTGCCTCCGATCGCGTCGGGCGACCCTCCGAAGCGCCTCATCCACAGGCCGTGGCTGATCACGATGTTGTTGACGGGTGGCTGGACACCGTCGGCAAACGCATCCGGTGGAAAGGGCTCCTCATCCTCCGGAACGAATGTGCGGCCCAGGGCGGCCCCCGCTCCGAGCACATCGAAGAAGTTGGCGGTCACGCCTGCGACCCGGACCTCGATCGGGTCTCCGTCTCCGGTCAGGTTCGCTTCGAACGTCCGGTCGCTCGCGGCCACGCCGGAAAAAGCCTT
>JBDHFS010000187.1:0-6171 GCA_039590285.1 Gemmatimonadota bacterium | reverse complement strand
TCCGTGCTCTGAATCAAGGCCAGCAACATCCCGTGGAACGCCAGGCGCTCGGGGGCCTGGTACGAGCTGTGGTCCGTGGGATTGCCGTTGCCGACCGCCAGCAGACGCGCCGCGTCTCCCTCGACCGTGAACCGCACCAGGTGGTCGGACGCGGGGACGACGAGACCGTCGGCGTCCACCACGTTCACCTCCACGTGAGCCACGTCCCGGATCCCCGACAGAATCTCGGCCCGGTCTACGCTGACACGTAGCGCCGCCGGCTCCCCGGCCGTCCGCACCTCTCTCGTGACCACGACCTCGTCGCCTCGCTTGCCTACCGCGCGAAGCACGCCGGGCTCGTACGGCACGTCCCACGACAGGTGCAGGTCCGCCGTATTGGGGAACACGGGAGGAGACTCGTAGTTGTTCCATGAACCCGTCGTTCCCTGGCGCGGGAACTCCAGGCGCTTCTCCCCGATGAACCGGTCGTTCAGGTACAGTTCCACGGCGTCCACGTTCGTATACGCGAGCACGGGGATGAACTGTCCTTCGCGACCCTCCCAGTTCCAGTGCGGCAGCAGGTGGATCATCGGCTCGTCCGTCCACTGACTCTGGTAGAAGAAATACCCGTCGTCCGGGAAGCCCACGAGGTCGAGAACACCGGAGGTGGAGTTCTTCCGGGGCCAGCGGGACTCGCCCAGGTAGTCGACGCCGGTCCACATGAAATCACCGGCGAACCAGTCGTTCATCGACACGAAGCGCCACAGCTGCTCGGGGCGGATCATGGTGGCCGTGTAGAAAGGCCTGACCTTCAGCGTGTCATCGGGGAACCCGTACTCGCCCCGGGTCCCCCATACGACCGAGCTCTCCGTGCCGATGAACTTCCAGTCCGGGTGCTCGTATCTATCCTGCGTCGCGTACAGTTCGCGGCGCTCGTGCCACCGGTCCACGTAGTTGTAGCCCACCACGTCCAGGAGCTCCATGAACTCGACCGTGGTGGCACCGTCATCCGCGTAGATGTGATCGTTTCCG
Organism: Gemmatimonadota bacterium; assembly: GCA_039590285.1. GTDB lineage: Bacteria > Gemmatimonadota > Gemmatimonadetes > Palauibacterales > Palauibacteraceae > Benthicola. The sequence continues at coordinate 5,160 of JBDHFS010000187.1, read as the reverse complement.
GTTGTGACGGGCCGCGTCGGGTCTTCGCGGTGCGCGATCTCGACCAGCGCCGCCAGCACCTCGTGCCCGCCGGGGGCGTGTTGCTCGCCGATCTCGTTGCCCAGGCTCCACAGCACGACCGAAGGGTGATTCCGGTCCCGCTGCATGAAGTCGACCAGATCCCGCTCGCCCCACTCCGCGAAGTACTTGTGGTATCCCCACTCCACCTTCCCGTGGGTCCACTCGTCGAACGCCTCGTCCATCACGAGGAATCCCATTCGATCGGTCAGGTCCAGGAGCTCGGGCGCCGGTGGATTGTGCGCGGTGCGGATGGCGTTGACTCCCATCTCCCTGAGCTTGAGGAGGCGTCGCTCCCATACCGCCTCCGGTACCGCCGCTCCCACGGGACCGCCGTCGTGGTGCAGGTTCACTCCCAGCATCTTCACGCGCTCGCCGTTGAGCAGGAAGCCGCGATCGGAATCGTAAGCGATATGGCGGATTCCAAACGGCGTGTCCGTTTCGTCGATCGTCTGCCCGGATGGATCCAGGAGGGTGGTTCTCAGCGTGTACAGGACCGGCGAGTCGATTCCCCACAGCCGGGGTCCGTCCACGACCAGCTGCTGGACGAGGTGGAGCTTACCGTCCGCGTCCACCGTGAACGGGGCTTGCTCCCGGGCAACCTCGCTTCCCGCTTCGTCCAGGATCGCGGAGCGCAGGGTCCCGTTGCGTTCGTCCGCTCCGGTGTTGACGATTCGCGTGCGCACCTCCACCGCGGCGCTGGCTGCGTCCACTTCCGGAGTGGCCACGAAAGTCAACCAGCGGTCCACGTGCAGCGGATCCGTCACGGTCAGCCACACGTGGCGGTAGATGCCGCTCCCCGAGTACCAGCGCGAGTTCGGCTGGTGGGAGTTGTCCACCCGGACGGCGACCACGTTCTCGCCTTCCACGAGGTGAGGAGTCAGGTCGTAGCGGAAGCCAATGTATCCGTAGGGTCGGTGGCCCAGGTGCTGCCCGTTGATCCACACGTCGCTGTTCTGGTGAGCACCGTCGAATTCGATCGAGAACCGTCGATCGGCGAGTACCTCGGGAAGCGTGAACGAGCGTCGATACCAGCCGACGCCCGTGGGCAGGTAACCGCCCCGGCCGGTCGTGGCGGCATTCTCGTCGTACGGCCCCTCGATGCTCCAGTCGTGGGGCAGGTCCACGGAGCGCCAGCCGGAGTCATCGAAGGCGGTAGCCTCGGCGCCCTCCGGGTCACCCGTGGTGAATGTCCACCCGTAGTCCATCAGGAGGCGCTGTCGCGCCGCCCGTGACTCTTCCTGGGCGAATGCCGAGCTCGCGAGAGTGCAGGCGAGAAAGAGGACGAGGGAGAGACGCGTCATGCTCATTTGAAGACTCCTAAGCGGGAGCGGTGCTCCCCGGGACCCTGAATCTCGCTACGTGCGTGTCGGCTTCCACGATAGGCCGGCCACCCACGAACAGCGTCGCGCGAACCCTTTCCGCGGTCGATAGCGGTCCTTCATAGACCGGCGACTCCGGTCCCGGTGCGCTTCCATCGGTGGTATAGCGGATGTCGTGGCGCTCCACGTCGCCTCCGCGCGACATGACCGCGCTCAGCACTCGAACCTGTTCGCCCTCCCGGATCGGGCACAGGGCGTAGACGGCGCCGGCGGGCCGAGAGGTTTCCGCCTTCACCAGGATGCTCGCGATGCCCGCCTCGGACGAGAACGGGTTCACTCCAACGAGCTCGACGTGACCCGTGGATCCGAAGAACACGTTCTCCCACGCTCCCGGGACGGCCGTGCCTTCGGAGTCCCGCATCTCGGCGTGCAGGAAGGCCACGTCCCCTCCGGCCTCCGCGAACGGCCGCCCCTCCTCGTCGAGCCGAAGCTCGAGACGCTCGACGGTTCCGGGTGTTCGTACGACATGCCGGGCCGCTTCACGTCCGCCGATATAGCCGATCGCCTCCAGGATGCCTGGTTCGAAACGTTTCAGCTGAAACGTCATCGGTGGATGACTGATGTGGGTGGAGATCCGGCTGACGTCCGGTCGCCGGCGCTCCATCAACGTACCGTTCAGTCTCAACTCGACTTCATCGCAGTTGCTGAAAACCCGAACGTCCGTGCTCGAGTCCCGTGTCCAGTGAGTCGCGACGAAGACCACGGGACCGGAATCGGCTGCCGCCACCTCCTCTTCAGCCGGACGCTGGCTGCGGAAGAACTCGCGCGAGAACTTCGGGAGTCGGAACAGGTCCATGCAGCCCGACGACTCGATATCCGGCGCGTAGCCCCGGTTGTAGTCGAACATCACCCACAGGCCATCGGCGAAAGCGATGGTCTTCAGGTTGTCGTTGTGGGCTTCCTGGAAGTTGGTGGCCTGTTGCAGCAGGGCGGCCTCGCCGTGCCAGCGGAGCTGCCGGCTGTTGGCTTCGTCGGGTGCCAGGTCGGCCCACGCCTCCTGGTCGAGACCCGCGTTCTGGGCGTAGTACTCCCAGTCGCCGTACTCGCTGATCACGCAGGCCCGGTCGGTGACGTCCCGGCAGCCGCCGTGCTGACGGGCCTGGATGAACACGTCGTAGCCCTCGGTCCAGCCGCAGGTGTACGTCTGGTCGCCCGGGTACTCCTCGTGTCCGATCTCGTGCGTCCGGCGGATGAACTCGTCCGGCATCCCGGTCTCGTTGAGCGACACCTCCCACAGGATGACGCACGGATGATTGCGGTCCCGCCGCAGAAGCCGGCGACAGTTGTCGTACTGAATCTCGGTGAACTCGGGGTCCTCCCGGTTGAAGAACTGCCAGCCCGGGATGCAGTCCATGACCACCAGGCCCAGCTCGTCGCACGCGTCCATGAACGCCGGGGCGTGAGCGTAGTGGGACAGGCGGATATAGTCGAACCCGGCGTCCTTGATCTTCTTCGCGTCCCGGTACTGCGCCGCGTCCGAGAGCGCATACCCCACGTACGGGTATTCCTGGTGCCGGTTCGTCCCCCGCAGGAACATCCGCTCTCCGATGATTCGGAATCCGTCGGCCGAGATCTCGATGCGGCGGATCCCGATGCGGGTCATCTCATCATCCACGACGACCCCGTTCTCGATGATCTCGGTGTGAAGCGTGTACAGGCGCGGTGTTCGCGGGCTCCACAGGCTCGGCGAGAGCACCCTGATATTGTGGGTCACGTCTCGGTCATCGCCGGGTTGCAGGAGGACGGGGTCGGAGAGGACCTCGGCCGCCAGCTGCCCCTCGGCGTCCATGAGCCGCAACCGGACCTCGAATTCGCGCGGCCGCGTGTCGTCGCTTCGCACGTGAACCTGCGCGCGAACCGTTGCCGCCTCGGCCGTCGCTTCGGGGTACGTCACGAACACACCGCCGCTGGACGGCCGGTCGGCCAGGATCGGGTCGGTGATGTGAAGCGGATCCTTGATGACGAGGTGGACGCTCCGGTACAGGCCGTGGTACGGGTTGAAGTCGAGCTGCGGCAGCGGCTTCGGACCGGTCAGCGGGTTGTCGTGGTTGTCGAGCCGAAGGGCGACCACGTTGGGCTCACCGGGCAGGATCCGGTCCGAGATGTCGAAGCCGAAGGGCATCCAGCCCCCCATGTGCCTGCCCAGGAAGCTCCCGTTCAGCCACACGTCGGCGACATTCATGGCGCCATCGAACTTGAGGAACACCTTTCGGCCCGCATGCTCGGGGCTGGCCTCGAAGCGTTTGCGGTACCAGCACATGCCTTGCCACTGGTAGGTGTCCGTGTCCGGAGCGCCCGTCACCACGTGCTCGATTCGGGCGGTGTGAGGTAGCGTCGCCGGCGTCCACGCGCCGTCGTCAAAGGCGCTCAGCTCCGCCCCTTCGGCATCTCCGCGCAGGAAGGTCCACCCCGGGTTGAAGTCGGAACGCAGGGGGCCGGTCAGGATTCGCCCGTCCGTGCAGCCGCCCGTCCAGGCTGGAGCGACGGCGATCACCGTTCCGGCGGCAGCCGTGTGCTTGACGAAGTCGCGTCTCTTCATGGCCGATCAGGGTTGAAGTTCGAGGACGACACGTTCGATCTCGAAGCCGTGCGCCTCCTGGGGATCGTCGTCTCGGAACGGGCTCCCGTCCACCGAGAACTGGAGACCGTCGAGCTCGGCGAGTCGAGGTTCATCACGGGTCACGGCGACCTTCAGGAGATATGGAAGGAACTGCGGATAGGGTCGCGGCAACAGGACCAGCGGCACGGGTCGCAGCCTTTTCACCGGTATCTCGAAGTCCTTCCAACTGTCCGCCAGCTCGAGCCTCGTGCCCCAGGCCGTGCCGTCGCGCTCGACGAGAGCCACTTCCACGCGGTCCGACTTGCCCCCGGTCGCCCGAGCGCGAACGTGGAGCGCGCCCCCGGCCCGCGCCTCGCCGAGCCGAGCCCGCTGACTCTCGCGAAGGAACGTACGCAGCGCGAAGTGGTGCGGAGAGGGAGTGAAGTCCTCCACCGTGGCGGACAGGGCCAGCCGCTGTGGCCCGCTCCCGGCCACGATATCGGTGCGGAACCGGACATAACTCCATGGGTGGGGATAGAGCACGTGATCCAGGTCCCGCGCGGCGTCGAACAGCAGGATGGGCGCGCCTTCCGCTACGACCGGGACTCGCCATCGCTCACGGCCCGTGAAGTCCCACTCGAAGGGATGCCCCGCCTCGTCGCCCGGGAACGTGCGGGCCTCCCCAGCCTCGTACACCGAGACCATGTATTCGACCAGGCCCTCGTGCAGGATCTCCGCCGGTACCTCCGCCTCGAAGCCGAACGCCCCCTCCCGTTCCATGGTCAGGCGGTTCGGCCGGCCCCACGAGCCGATACCGCGGATGAACAGCGCGGCCGAGTCCACGGGATTCCGCGACGCCACGTCGACGCGCACGGTGGAGGGACTGCCGGCGGAGAGCTCCGCGGGCGCGTCGTGAACGACGGCCGTCGGAGCCCGAGACGGCGCGGGCGCCACGAACGCCCCCAGGGGCCGTCCCGCTACGACGGAATCGGCCGGCCACGAGCCGGCCGGCGTTCGGGATCGGGTGAGCAGGTAGACGCCGGGTCGCACGTCGAGTGTCGCGCCCCGGGCCGTCGGAGTGTGGGTGTCGCCATCGCCTATCGGACGGGCGGAAAAGTCGTCACCGAGATCAGGGAGATCGATTCGCATGGGCCGGAGCCGCCAGATCGCCCGGGCCGCCTC
>JBDHFS010000186.1:0-6204 GCA_039590285.1 Gemmatimonadota bacterium | reverse complement strand
CAGACGATCGGGTCGAGCTTTGCGGGTGCCACCATCATGGGCGTGAAGGAGATGGGCGTGGGCCCGAATGCGATGCTGTTCTCGAGCCACATCGATTCCATCGCGGCCGCCGGCCTCATCATGGAGGACATCTGGAACGAAACGCGCATCATCACGATCGACCTGCTCGGGGACGAGTTCCTCGAAACGGTGAAGACCGGAGACCCGATCGCGATCCGCGAGGACGGCACGGTCGAGGTCGGCTGAGTCCCGAAACCGCCAGTCAGCCGAAGCTCCGCTACGTGAGTCCGGCCACTGTGGGCCTCCGTTCACGCTGTCACCTCATGGCACTTCCTGGCACCTCATGGCACTACCGGACCGAACCAAGACTTCCGGGTCTGTCTGGCGATCGGTGGTAGCCATCTCCAGCGCATTCAGCCGCATTCAGGCCATTTGCTGGCGGGACAAGATGTCTGTAGTTCCCTGATATTGCTCATGAATTCAAGATGGCCGCCCAGCCTCCGAAGCTGGGGGTCGCGCGTTCGAATCGCGCCCGGGTCACCACTTGATTTCGCGCACTTGGCGGACTTGCCTCTGCGAGCGTTGCGCATCAAAGCACCGAACCAGACCGAACCACGCGCGCTGCGCCCATACTCGGTCCCACGGTCGAAGTGCCGGCCGCCGTGTCTTCGACTCTCAGCTCCGGGATCTACGGGACATACCAGATGGGTGAGGTGTAGGCGCGCTCCTGGGTCGTCATCGGCACTTCCTTGCCCATGGTGACGCTGAACTGCTTGGCGTCATAGGCCGTCCAGCGTGGCGTGGGAATCTCCAGGACTCGCACGTAGTAGAAGGCCTGCTCAGTGCTACTGAAGTCCGGGTCTTGCCAGACTGTTGCGAGCTGCGCATCGCCGATGCTGTTGGTCCAGGTCGCCTCCGCCACATTCACGGTGTTCCCCACCGGCGGCACCTTCCCCCTGACATCCTGCTTGCGGGTCTCGGCGTCCGACCAGACGATGTCGTAGACCTTCTCGTGCAGATCGCCCGCGCGGTCTCGCCAACCCTTGACCATCTGGGCGCGGTCCAGATTCGCCCCCATTGGATCACGCATCGCGGCGACGATGAAAGTGGGGCTCCTGCCTTCCTCCTCGCGGTGCAACTCGCCTCCCATTGGCACGCCCTTCTCGTATCCCACCTGCACGAAGTCCGAACGATCTTCATCACCTGGCTCGAAATTCCACCCGCCAAAGACTCGTATCGTCATACGGGTACCCGTCGTGGCGTAGGTCTCCCTGCGCATCATGGCGTCCCAGAGCGCCGCGCGGGTGTTTGCGGTGGCCCAGATGCCGGTCAGCCCAGATGCGACCTCCTGCCAACCCTGGGTCGTGCCGATCTTCGACACCCTGAACGGCGTCTTCCAGCGATCGGCGTCCGGCTCGGATGAGCTGTGTTTGCCGAAGTAGTTGCTCTCTTCCTGCCCGGGCAGAGAGGTGTGGGAATCCCCGGCCCCTACGAGGCCGAACTGGAACGGATTCACGCCGAACTTCTCCTGGTACTTCAACCCCAGCTTGAGGCCCGAGCGAGCATACTCGTGAGGGAGCATGTCCTTGGTCTTTGCCTGGCTGTAGTCCAGGTTGCCGATGTCCCATGTCTCGTAGTCCGCAAATTCGTCATCGGGTGACAGGAAGGGATGCGCCTCGCCATCTCCCTTGATCTGGGTTGTCTCATAGAGTGGCTCCCAACGCTTGCGGGTCGTTACATAGGACTCGTCGAGTGACTTCTTGGTCGTCTGGGTCGTCTCCGCGAACATCAACCCATTGCTCCAGTTGCCGTTGTGCGGGATCGCCAGCGCCTTGCCACCGGTCTTCTTCTCATAGGCCTCCAGAGCCTTCCACAGATCCTCGGGGTCCTGACTCTCCGTCGAGGTGAATGGCAGGGTTTGCTTGGCCTTGTCGCCGTCGTCCCTGTACACGACCACGCGGTGGACGTTGTTGCCGTTCGGCAGCGAGGTCCACTCATAGCCGATGAAGGCCGTGAAGTGGCCAGGGTCATTGTGTCGCTCTGCCGCCGCGATCGTCTCTTCCCAACCGGGACCCAGAACCTCCCTGGATGTAATGTCCCAGGGGAGTGTCCCCTGGGAGAAGGACTTGATGATCTCGTCGGATGCCGTCCTGAGGTCGCCCTCCTTGATGAGTTCATGCCAGCGACGTCCCTCTGGCTTTGCCACGACGAAGGGCACGCCCGCCTCGAGTTGCTGAAAGAATCCGTATCCATCGGTATGGTCGGCGATGACCAGGAAGTCCAGCGGTCGTCGCAGCTTTGCGGTCCAGCCCTTGAAGGACGTGACCTCTTCACCGCGTGCGAAGCGATAGGCCTCGTCGGGTCCGAGGCGGTTGCCCCAGGCGGCAGCGTCGAGCGATATCCGGGTGTGAACGTGAGGATCGCCGAAATACAGGTGAACGGGATGGTCGGGGGGAGGGGGGCCGTACCTCTTCTCCGCTGCATGCGCGGTGGCAAGAAGCGAAATACTCGTCATGATGGACAGAAGTGCCGTTCCAACGAATGTTCTCATCGGTCTCGATCCTCTGGGAGCACCTGGGGCCCGTCAGTCATGATTGGGGTCATCGACCGGGAGTTCAACCGGTCACTTGCTCTGGCCGAGAGGCAACCTCGAGAGATGACCCGATGACTGCGTCCATCGCGCTGCCAAGGTGGACCGCGAGAGGCGTCATCTCATGGCATCTCCTGGCATGCCGCGATCGAACCAGGATTCTCGGATAGCTATTGAAAACCAGCAGGTTATGTGATTCCTCGAACAGCCTCCGAAGCTGGGGGTCGCGCGTTCGAATCGCGCCCGGGTCACCACTTCACTTCTCCGTCTGTGTGAGGTTTAGCGGTGTGGGCCGTTTTGGGCCGTCCGGCCCCCAAGGCCGTCAGCTTGACGGGCCTTCGGTTGCACCACTGCTGCATCGGCTCCGCCTTCTCGCGTACCGGAAGACGGTACACCCGGCGCCCGCGAGGATCGTCCACAACAGAACCAACGCGGGGGCCGCGAGGCTTGGGACCGAAGGAACGGGCCCGAAGCTGGTTCTCACGCCCGTGATGGTGGCTTCCACCGTTTCACCGGGAAAGATCGCGCCTACGTCAACCGAGAGCGATCCCCCAGTTACTGGACCTACGAAGTCGGGAATGATCTGCCCGGGAGTCAATCCCGCTCCGTTTATGCTCAACGTGAACGGCAGGGGAAAACCCTCAGCGTCGAGAACACCGGCGGTGCTCCACCATGTACCGTTCGTACTAGCGATTACCCAGTCGACGGTTCCGGCCACCGGCACGATCAAGAACGAGGACAGCGTACCGACGCCGCCCGAGGCCAGGTAGTTCGGGGGCGTAGTCTCGTTCGGCATCGCGTCGTCGAGGTGAAAGTCCAGCGACAACTCCGTGCCGACGGGGCCGACGAGGCCGGTTCCGTCATACGTCAGCGACGCAGTGACGGTCACCGTGATCGGTGCCGCCTGGGCGGTCCCGCTCATCAACATCAGTGCGGCAAACAGGCCCAGGCCTGCCAACCGCTTTTGCATCCCCATTTCTAAGCGCTCCCTTAGTCAAAACGACCCGACTGGTTCCGGGGTTTAGGCTTGCCCTTGACAGGAAGCACCACTGGATCCTCCCCTTCCCGGTTCAGGGTGAATGCGAATTTCGTACCGGGAGTGACTCAAATTTCTGTTGCAGGACTACCGACCTGGGAACACGCGGGGATCAGATCTCACGCCGATAGTCGGACTTCGAGCCAGAACGCACCTGATCCAGGCCGAGAAGCCGGAGGAGGTGTCGCGGAGGCTGCTCGACTTCTTGAAGGAGTTGCCTCGGCGTAGAGACCCTTGCGGGAAAGTCGTCGGACTCATAGCAGCAAGAGCATCGCAGATCCAAGGTGTTCTGGGGAACTCGGAATGACACGCGAGAAGAGACACCTGGTTCGAGGCGCGAACCACATACCTGAGCTTCGACGACGACACTCGACCCGGGCCAGGACTTGCGACGAGTGGTGGCGATCCGACTCCATTCGAACGCAGGGTCGAGACGATGCGTGCCCGGAACAATCGGGTTGGAGCTCTCGAGCAGCTGACCCGAGTCCCCCCACCTGGGGGTGGGGTGACCCGGTGCGGATCCAGCCAATCGAGAAGTTTTGAGACGTTCTCCGGCCACCAGAACGCGTTAGAGGGCAAATGCACTCGTCTCCGAAGCTGGGGGTCGTGCGTTCGAATCGCACCCGGGTCACCACTTGTTTTCGCGGGGTTGGGTCAACCCTACGCAGTGTCAGCCGGCGAGGCCTGGGGATGGGGCACGCATAGCTGATCGAGGGCCGGGGTCGCCTGTCCCGATCTTTCTGCCAGGCTCTTGAGTTCATCGAGGAGAATCTCGAACTCACCAGCAGCGACCTTTGCGTGGCCTGCGAAGGCCACTCTTGCGAAGTCCGAGCCGATGATCTTGCCAAGGACAACCGCAGCCAAGGAGGTGGGCATCCAGGCGATGGTCCTGAGCTTGAACGGCGTGATCGGGTGGCTGAGTCCCTGTAAGACGCTCAATCCTTCTCGTACCGCTCTGGTCGTGAGCCGCAGTGTGGCCCGATCTTGCGCTAGTGCCCTGTTGTCGTTGTCGTGCCGGTTGAGGGCGAATAGGATTGGTACGACCAGGGCCACGTGGCCCTTGAGCCAGGCATCGATATCCGGTTCGACATCCACCTCGACGCTGGCAATGGTGAAGGCCTGCACCAGTGTCCGCAGGCGTTGCGTCATGCAGCCGTCGATCTCGCCCAACGTGAGGCCGACCTTGCCAGCCTTGCCGCCTTGACTGGCGTAACGCACCACTGGGCCTTCGAAATAGCCTCCGAAGTCGGGGAAACCCATCATTACGCGATCGGCTCCGAGAGAAGCTGCTAGAGGGGCGGGGCCACTCGCGTTGTTGCCAAGGAACACAACTGTCGGCGTGTTGCGATTTGACGCGAGGCTCGGCAGTACCGACGCGATCTGACCCCTCTGCAACGCGACGAGAACGAGATCGAAGGCGTCCTTGAAATCCAAGCGTTCCACAGCCGGGACTCTCGCGTTCATGCGTTTTCCGGTCGCTGCCTCCTCCAGCTGTAATCCATACTCGCGGATGTCAGCGAGTCGTCGTCCGCGAGCCAGAATCGAGACATGGTGGCCGCCCAGGTGCAGAAACGTTGCGTACACATGGCCGATAACGCCCGCACCGTAGACGAGAACCTTCATATGGGCGATATGACCTCCGACAATCCCCCCGGTGAACCTGTATTTCCCGCACTGGTGAGCCCGGTTGGCGGAGAGGTTTCCCATCAGTTCTGCACGTTGCACGAGAGGCGGGATGGAGAGATCTCTCGCTGGAGCGACTACTGGGACGTGTCGACCTTCGTCGGTCAGTTCCCGGCGTGGTTCCTCGAGAAAATGGCCGAGAGCAGCGCCGCCGACGTTTCCGAGTTGCGCGTGTTTCGCATCGCGTATCAGATGGGTTCATCCGTTTTGCGGCCAACTCCTCAGGTTCGATCTTCGGGTCTGGGTTTCGCAGCTACACGGCGACCGGCGATTAGAAGGGCGCCGGTTCGAGGTCGAGCGCTGCCTTCGCGGCCTCGCGATATCCCCGGTCGTCGAAAACCTGATGGCCCGCGCCGATGTAGATGTCGCGGAAGCAGCGCTGGAGGCGGCTAGGATTGCGCATGCCCGCACTGCCCGACGCTTCCCAGGCGAAGACGACGGCGGATTTGGCGACGTGCTTGACGACGTAGTTGGCGTGCGCCTTCGACTGGCGAACGGCGTTTGCGCAGTCCGCATCCGACGCACCGCTGTCGATGAGGTCGACGGCTCGGTTGTAGATGGTCGAGATCTGGATGCGCGCCGCATCGATGGCCGTTTGATGAAAGCCAAAGTCGCGTTGGAACTCTTCCTGGTCGCGAAGCGGAAGAGAGCCGAGTCGAGTGCGGCCCGCTTTGGCGATCTCTGCGATTTCGTGGAGTGCGCGGGAGGCGACTCCGAGCGCCCAGGCCGACGTGCCAATGCTGCCAAAGGCTTGGGGGCCGAGGGCGAAGGCCGCGCCGCCGCTCTGGTGCGGCGCATATCCCATGTTGATGTTCCAGGTAGCGCCCGTCTCGACGAACCGCTCGGGGATCTCGTAGTCGAAGCTCCCGGTTCCGCGCAGCCCCATCGCGTCCCA
>JBDHFS010000185.1:0-6560 GCA_039590285.1 Gemmatimonadota bacterium | reverse complement strand
TTCCGGGCTGCGGTCTTCGGTTCACCGACGCGCACCACGTCCGGCACTGGGCCGATGGAGGCGAGACCTCGCTCGACAACCTGCTGCTCCTGTGCTCCCATCATCACCGGCTGGTGCACGAGCAGGGCTGGAAGGTCGAGTGGTGGGGGCAGGAGCGGCACGCGGCGTTCGTCGATCCCAGGGGTCAGGTGCATATGGCCGGACATCACCCAGCACCCCAGCTTCCGCCCGATCCGGTGGCCGAACTGATCGCGGACAACCGAAGCCGCGGCGCCGACCCCGACTTCTTCACCGCCGGAGCTCTACTTCCGGGCTCTGGAGGCGGCGGGGTGATTCGTCAGGCCGTCGGGCGTACATTGTGAGGAGCGTACCCGAACCCCTCTCGCCCCGAGAACGCTCGACCAAGGCAGACCTGCCATGAATGCCCAAGCGACCGTTGCCGCTCCCGTGCAGGAAGACCTCAATCCGTTCCACATCGCGCAGCAGCAGTTCGAGCACGCGATCCGCTACCTGCCCGAGTATCAGAAAGGTCTGGTCGACTACCTGGTTCGCCCCGAGCGGGTCCTCATCACGGAATTCCCGATCGAGACGCACAACGGCACGGTGCGGAACTTCACCGGCTACCGGGTGCTGCATAACCGGGCGCGGGGCCCGGGCAAGGGCGGGATCCGCTATCACCAGGACGTCACGGCCGACGAGGTTAGGGCGCTCGCGACGTGGATGACCTGGAAGTGCGCGGTCATGGACATCCCGTTCGGCGGCGCCAAGGGCGGTGTCGTGTGCAACCCCAAGAAGCTCACGCGGGACGACCTGCGGAAGATCACCCGCCGCTTCATCGCCGAGCTCGGCGACGCGATCGGCCCGCACACGGATATCCCGGCGCCGGATGTGAACACGAGCGCCGAGACGATGGCGTGGGTGTTCGACACGTACGACATGATGCACCCGGGCCGGAACAACACCCCGGTCGTGACCGGAAAGCCGGTCGACATGGGCGGATCTTTCGGCCGTAACGAGGCCACGTCGCGTGGCTGCCTGTTCTGCACGCAGCACGCGCTCTCGCGCGGTCTCGTGGACGGGCTCGACTCGGTGGACGGAGCAACGGTCGTGGTGCAGGGCTTCGGCAACGCCGGCGCCATCGCCGCTCAGCTCTACGCGGAACAGGGATCCAGGATCATCGCGTGCAGCGACTCGCGGGGCGGGATCTACAGCCCGGGTGGTTTTGACCCGGACGAAGCGCTGGCCCACAAGAAGGAGACCGGTTCGGTGGTGGGCCTCCCGGGCACCGAGGAAGTGAGTAACGAGGAACTGCTGGCGCTCGAGTGTGACATCCTCATACCGGCCGCGCTCGAGAACCAGATCCGGGCCGATAACGCGGGAAAGGTGAAGGCTCGTCTCGTCGCCGAGGCCGCCAACGGCCCTACCACACCGGCGGCGGATCGGATCTTGTACGAGAGGGAAATTCAGGTGCTGCCCGATATCCTGGCGAACGCCGGCGGCGTCACGGTCAGCTACTACGAGTGGGTGCAGAACATCGAGAACGAGCAGTGGGACGAAGAGGAGGTCAACGCGAAACTGGTACGCAAGATGACCCGCGCCACGGACGCGGTGCTCGATACCCGGGAGCAGGTCAACGAGACGCTGCAGGAGATAGGGGCGACGCGGGAGGAGCTCGGACGGGGCAGCGACCCGCTCGACATCGTCGATCTCAGAACGGCCGCCTACATCCTGGCCGTGAGGCGGGTAGCGGACGTGACACTAAAGCGCGGGATCTGGCCCTAGACGGCCGGGATCCTGCCCTGGATCCTGCTTCTCGCGTCCAGACTCTTCTAGACTCTTCGCGCAGCCGGATGTCGCCTGAACTCGCGTAGCAGGGAAATGCAGCCCGCTACTCCACCACACACGGCGGCGGCGAAAAGGAACAGAGACACTACCCCGATGGCGACGAGCGTCAGCCCGAGCAGCACGGTGCCAACGGGAAACAGCACGGATTCCAGCATAACCGGCTCCCATGCGTATGCGGATCGGCCCCGGGGGGATGATCGACCCGCCGGATTCTGAATCGTGAGGGGGGTTGTAACGCGTTTCGGAGCCTCGAATGGGCGCTGAGCGCCGGTCGGAATCGTCGGCGGAAGCGTCAGGCTCCAAGAATGGAAAGATAGCTCTTCCAGGGCCCCACTGCAGTGCCTAAACCGCGCGCCATAGTGCGTCCTATCTGTACGAGATGTCCCAGGTCGTGCACCGCCCACGTGGCCAGCAGCTCTCCCGCCGTGACGCGTCCCAGGTCGGGGTGAGTTCCAGTTGTCTCGAGGTCGATTCCCTCCGCCTCGAGCCGGCGCAGCTCCTTCAGATTCAGCGCTCGCAGCCCGGCGAACTCGTCCAGCAGGCTCTCCAGGGACCGGCCCCGGCTGGCCTCGAACTGGGCGAACCGATCGAACGGCTCGAAGGGCCGCTCTTCGCCCTCGTCGAGGATGAGCCGGAGGCGCGGAATCCAGTCCGTCTTCTCGCCGTGAATCAGGTGTCCGACGACGTCGTACGGGCTCCACGCGTCGTCGTCTTCGGCGGCCTGCACGACGCTCTCGGAAAGGCCGGCGAGCATGGACTGGAGAACGTCCGGAGTACGCGCCAGAATCTCCATCACGCGGGCCGGATCGAGTCCCGGGGCCGCTTCCTGTTGCCCCACCGGTTTCTCCTCGTCTTGCCGGCCCGTCACGGCTCGTAGCTTTGGAATCGGCGATATGTCATGAGATCACTCCGGAATCCGGATGCGTTTTTCCGGCTTCTGACGAGCGTCAGGCGTCGAGGGCGCATCCGCAGGAGGGTCCACACGGGGCCGGCCCCGCGCTCGGGCCGGAGCTCGAGCCGCCCGTCATCGGTACGGGGGCGCTCATAAGCCGCCGCACCGGCGCGTCGGCGGGCGTGTCGCCCGACTCGAGGCCGGCGACCTGGCACAGATCTCCCCATGTCTCGAGCGACTCGGACATTCCGTGCCTTACCTCGACGGTCCTATCGTTCGCCTCGCAGTAATAGTCGTACAGCGCCATGGATCATCTCCACTCAGAGAATCGGGGCGCACGACGGTCGGTCCGGGTGCGCCGTATTTTCGTCTATTATACGCGCGGGGTTCCATCTCGCGCGGGGTACAGCTTCGGAATCAGGTCCCGGTCAGGCCCCGATCAACTCGCCGACGTGGCTGGATAGCCGCTCACCGGTGTCGGGGTGAACCCACTCGCACACCGCGTCCATCAGATGGTGCGACACCGGCTCGACCATCTCGAGATGGACTTCGGTCCCGTGCCGCGTGGCCTTGATTAGGCCGTGGGCGCGGAGAGCCCCCACGTGGCGTGCCACGGTCGACTGGGGCCAGCCGAGTGTGTCGATGAGGTCTTTCTGCGTCGTCGGTCCGCCAGACATCAGCAGGCACGCGACCTGGACTCGCCCGGGGTGCGACAACGCCTTGAAGATGCCGGCCGCGCGACGATAGTCCTGTATCTGTGTGTTCATGAGCTCGCCGTAACGTGTTTGGAAATGCGATCCTGCCGTGCTCGACGTCGGGCTCGAGTATACGGAATCCCGGATATGCGGCAATCGTACTTTCGTACCCATGCCGGCGGCACCGTGAACAGCAGACCGGAGGACCAGGTCGGGGGTACCGGGTCCCTCCGAGCGAGCTTCGCGTGCCCGCTCTCCGGCCTCAGGTCCTGGGCGGGCCGTGCTTTACGGCGTAGGCGTAGGTGCGGGACAGGAGCCTCTCGGCGGCCGCCAGCGCCTGCGCGTTGACCCACGCGGCCGTCACATCCCACGCCCGCGCCCAGGCCAGATACAGGGGGCGCATGATGGCGAGGCCGAACAGGTACGCCAGAGTGAGAGCGAACAGGGCGGGAAGCGCCCAGGCCGCCACGATCAGCGGGATGCCGATTAGCTGGATCATGCCAACCTCCTTTGACGGGCCATCCCTCATGTAGTCCCTACCCCGAAGGCGCCGGCTGGATTCCGGCGCCCCGAGGCTCCGGTGAATCAGCGAATCAGCGATCGCCTCCGAATCTGTCCGTGAGGCCTTCGTCGAGAGCGTCCTCGTGAACCATGTAGGCGAGCACCCGCATGGCCATCCAGTCGCCCCGAATCCAGACGTATCCCCTGCGTCCCGAGCCCGTGCCGTGCGAGTTCTTGATCAGGTACCAGTCCTCGCCATCGACGACGCGATGGTCGACCGCGAGCACGAGGTGATCGTCCGTCGTCCGGCCCTCCTCGAAGTCCACCTGTCGGGAATCCTGGCCGACCGTGGAGCCGCCGAGCGCGTCGGGGTGCATCACGGCCAGCCCGGCGCCGTTCCAGGAGGCACCCTTGTCCCCCCAGTCCGTGTCGATCACCACCGGATAACCGGCGTCCAGGGCCTCGTTGATGGCCTGCATGTACTCGTTCAGCGGGACGTTGTAATAACCGTCGTAGTCCCACCAGTTATCAGGCACGTCGAGCTCGCCGCGGCCGTAGAACGGGATGTCGGTATAGGACGTGACTTCCCAGTACGAGCCCGGCTCGATCGCCAGGTACTCCGTCGCGTACTCGATCGGGGTCATGGTCCGGCCGTCGACCGTGATCGTCTCCGGGGGCGGAGCCAGGTGACGGTCGAGCACTTCGCGGATCTCCGCGACCACGGCCTCCTCGTTCCAGTCGCCGCTCTCTTCGTGCGCCTCGAGGACCGCGTTGAGCTCCTTCCGCATGGCTCCGTAGTCCTCGACCGCCACATAGTCGGCCTCGGGCACGATTCCGTAGCGCTCCACGAGCCAGGTCACGTCGTGACTCAGGCCCCCGTCGGTGAACCGGGCGTCTTCACCTCCGCGCTCGGCGTACTCGCGGGCCTTCTCCACGTAGGCCCAGTACACCACGTAGTAGTCGGACAGGTCGAGCTCCGCCTCCGCCTCCTCCAGCTCCGCCCGGACCGCCTCGTTGGTTCGCAGCACCTCCGATTCCAGGAACGCCACGGTCGAGAAGCTCCAGCAGGTTCCTCCCTGCTGCTGCTTGATCGACGTGTGGGCGATGTCCGTCCCCAGCCAGTTGGGGGCCTGGATCTCGTCGAAGAAGGCCTGCCGGTCAGCGTCGTCAGACTTCTGCGCGGCCAGGAGTCCAGGCCACAGGATGATCGCTGCCCCGAGGGCCGCGAGGGAATGCGCTCGGTGATGCATGGGTTCGCTCCCGGCTCCAAAGTGCCGCGCCAGTCAGCTGGCGCTCCGCGGCGGATTCAGGAGCAAGAGTCGTGCGGGCGAGGCGAGGCATCGATCGCCGGGCGGCCCTCGCACACGACGCCGACGTCAAGCGAATCGCGGGAAAGGAGTTGCGGGCACCCGTGTGGCTTCAGGACGACCCTTCGGAGCCGATCCTGATGCGCGACCGGGGAGCCCCTGCGAGGCCATGTTGTCGGCTCGCGGCGACTCCCCAGGTGACAGGGTGTCTCAAAACCCCGGTTGAGGCTGAACCCCCTTACTTGTCTTCGTCCAACCGGATCCGCGTCCTCGAATCGGAAGTCACGATCTCGATCTCCTGTCCCGGCTCGATGATGTTCACCACGACGGAGCCCGCGCCTCGCACCTCCACGCTGGTGGCGCCAACCAGGCCCGAGTAGCGCAGCTGGCCCAGGTCGGTGTATGTCCGGGCAAGTCCGTATCCCGTGTCGCGCGGGGCGAGGGCCCCATCGGGCATCACTCTCGGGCCCGGCCGTGTCCCTGCCGTGGCGGTCGTCGTCCGCGCCCGGCCGTCCCTGCGGTACGTCCACTCTACTTGCTCGCCGGGCTCGATCGAGCCGAACCGCCGTCCGCCTTCCGGGTTGACGAGGGGCACGCCATCGATCTCCAGGAGCACGTCGCCGCGCCGCAAGCCGGCGGCTTCCGCCGGGCTTCCGTCCTGGACGGAGCTGATCTCGGGCGGTGCGCTGAATTCCCATTCCGAGGTCCCCGTGTCGTCGAGCACGCTCCAGCGGCAATCCGTGCACTGGATCCCGAAACCGAACCACCCCGACGGCAGGAGCGTGTACGTCGGCCCCGGCACAGGCCCGATGCCGACGGCCGCGATCGCCGGAGCCGTCTCGGGGGCTGGCTCCGCGAGGACCGCGACGGGGGCCTCTTCCGGAGTCGGCGCCACGCCAGCCGAAGGAGCCGCCGGCTTCGCCGCTCCGACGCCCACCGACGGAGCCGCATCCGGCACGACCGGTACCGCGTAGGCTGCACCCCTCGGGCACTCGCTGCGGGGAACCAACTCGATCGTTCGCTCGCGGCTTCCGCGCCGCACGACCAGGGTCACGGCCTTTCCGGGCTCCATGTTGGCGAAGCGTCGACCTCCTTCGGATGTCGTGATGAGGTGGCCGTCGATGGCCACGATCGCGTCGCCGTCCTCGATCTTCCCGTCCGCCGGGGATCCCGACTCTACCGCCGTGATACGCGGCTCCAGGCTGAACACGTAGCGGCGCTCCCCGTCCTCTCTCTCCGTGTAGATCTTGCAGTTATTGCACCCGAAGCCCGAAATCCCCACGTCGCCCCGCTGCTCGACACCGCCCGGGCAGGCATACG
>JBDHFS010000184.1:0-6277 GCA_039590285.1 Gemmatimonadota bacterium | reverse complement strand
TCTTCATCCGCCGAAGATCGAATCGTCGTCGTCGCTGCCCAGGGTGACGCTGAGCCCGAGGGCCTGAAGCTCCTTCACCAGCACGTTGAAGCTCTCGGGCACACCCGGCTTGGGCAGGTTCTCGCCCTTCACGATCGCCTCGTACGCCCGGCTGCGGCCGGTGACGTCATCAGACTTGACCGTGAGCATCTCCTGCAACGTGTGGGCGGCGCCGTACGCCTCCAGCGCCCACACCTCCATCTCTCCGAATCGCTGGCCGCCGAACTGGGCCTTCCCCGCCAGCGGCTGCTGCGTGACCAGGCTGTAGGGGCCGATCGAACGGGCGTGGATCTTGTCGTCCACCAGGTGGGAGAGCTTCATCATGTAGATCTCGCCCACGGTCACGTCGGCATCGAACCGCGCGCCGGTGCGCCCGTCGCGCAGACGCATCTTGCCGCCCGGAGTGATTCCGGCCGTGAGCATCAGCTCCGCCACCGCGGCGTCCACGCCCACCTTGATCGTCTTCTGCCCCACGAGGCCGGCGGCCGCCGGCCAGCCGGCCACCTTCAGCTTGGCGGCCGTCGACGCACCGGAGCTCGCTTTCGCGACCTCCACGATGTACTTGCCGAAGGCCCGCAGGAGCTCGCGGGCCGGCTTCGTGCCCTTGTCGCCGATATACGCGTCCAGACTCCGACCCAGGCCCGCGGGATGCCCGTTACGGGCGGGTTCGAAGTCGCCCTCGAAGCTATGCGCCGCGCGCAGGAACTCCAGCACGGTCGCGACATCGTACTTCGGAAGCTCGACGTCGCGCGCGAGGAAACGGCCGGCCCAGAGCACGCCGCCCAGCTTGAGGAGCGCGCCGATCTCGTCTTCCGTCGCGCCCTGGAACACGGGCGTGTTCGCTCGGAATCCCAGCTGCCCGGCCGCCCACCCGAGGTGTGTCTCGAGGATCTGACCCACGTTCATCCGGCTCGGAACGCCCAGCGGATTCAGCACTATCTCCACCGGCGTGCCGTCCGGCTGTACAGGCATGTCTTCCTCCGGAACGACCCGGGCGATGATGCCCTTGTTGCCGTGACGGCCGGCCATCTTGTCACCCACCGAGATCTTGCGTTTCTCGGCCAGATACACCTTGACGAGCTGCACCACGCCCGGAGACAGCTCATCGGCCTGGAACACCCGGTCGATCCCCTCTTCCGTACGCTCCCGGATACGCTCTACTCTGCGCTTGGCCTCGTCGATGACCCGCCGCGCGCGCCGGTTGGCCACATCGTTCTTGACCTTCAGCGTGCTCAGGTCCACATCGCCGAAATCGAGATCCGCGAGCGCGTTCTTGCCGAGCTTGGCACCCTCCTTGAGCATCGGCTCGATCGTGCCGCGCCTCAACAGGAGGGCCACGGTCTGGCCCTCCAGGATCTCGCGGAGCTCATCGTCCCTGGCCTCGCTGATGCGCGAGATCTCCTCTCGCTCCGTTTCGCGAAGCCGGGCGATTCGCTCGCCATGCTCCCGCTCGAGCAGCCCGTCGTCAATACGTCGCGAGAATATCTTGACGTCGATGACCGTTCCCTCCACACCCGGCGGCACACGGAGAGAGCTGTCCTTCACGTCCTTCGCCTTCTCACCGAAGATGGCTGTGAGGAGCTTCTCCTCCGGTGACAGCTCCGTCTCACCCTTAGGCGTGATCTTGCCGACCAGGATGTCACCCGTCTTCACGCTCGCGCCGATGCGCACGATGCCTCGGTCGTCCAGGTCTACGAGTGCCTCTTCCGCCACGTTCGGGATCTCGACCGTGATCTCCTCCGTGCCGCGCTTGGTGTCGCGGACGTGGAGCTCGAGCTCCTGAATGTGGACGGAGGTGAACGCATCGTTCTTCACGAGGCGCTCGCTGATGACGATGGCGTCCTCGAAGTTGTGTCCGTACCACGGCATGAACGCCACGGTGACGTTTCGGCCGAGCGCCAGCGCTCCACCATCCGTGGCCGCGCCGTCCGCGATGACCTCCCCCGCCTTCACTTTCCGGCCTATCTCGACGATCGGCCGCTGATTGATGGCCGTGTCCTGGTTAGTGCGCCAGAATTTCTTCAGGTTGTAGCGATCGTATTGGGACAGCCTCGCCAGGGGCTCGTCTTTCCGGGCTCCCTTGGCCGCCCCGGTGTCGATCACGATCTCCTCTGCCGTGACCCGCGTCACCTTGCCACCGCGACGGGCCGCGAGCACAGCCGCCGAGTCGGCCGCCACCTTCTCCTCCAGGCCGGTGCCGGCCAGCGGCGCATCGGGGAACAAAAGGGGCACGGCCTGCCGCTGCATGTTCGAGCCCATGAGCGCACGGTTGGCGTCATCGTGCTCGAGGAACGGGATCAGGGCCGGAGAGACCGCAACGAGCTGGTCCGGCGCGACGTCCATGAAGTCGATCTCGTCCGGCGGCAGTAACGGATAGTCGTCGCGGCGGCGGCACAGGACGAGGTCCTTGACGAAACTACCGTCCGGTTTGAGTAAAGCGTTCGCCTGAGCGACCGCAAAGTCCTCCTCCTCGGAGGCGGACAGCCACACGATCTCGTCCGTGACGCTCCCATCCACGACCCTGCGGTATGGGGTCTCGAGGAATCCGAGCTCGTTCAGCCGGGAGAACGTCGTCATCGACGTGATGAGTCCGATGTTCGGTCCCTCTGGTGTCTCGATCGGACACATGCGTCCGTAGTGCGAGTAGTGAACGTCGCGGACCTCGAAGCCCGCGCGCTCCCTGCTCAGGCCCCCGGGGCCCAGGGCGCTGAGGCGCCGCTTGTGGGTGAGCTCGGCCAGCGGATTGGTCTGGTCCATGAACTGACTGAGCTGAGAGCTCCCGAAGAAGGCCTGGATCACGGCGCTCACCGTCCGCGCGTTCACCAGGTCGTCGATGCTCATCTTGTCCGGGTCGCTGTTGATCGACATGCGCTCGCGGACCAGGCGAGCCATGCGAGACAGCCCGACCGAGAACTGATTCGCGATCAGCTCGCCAATCGAGCGAACCCGCCTGTTCCCAAGGTGGTCGATGTCGTCGGTATACCCGCGGCCCTCGCTCAGCTCGATCAAGTAGCGAACGATCGCCACGAAGTCGGATGGCGCCAGCACTGTCGTTTGTGCGTTCGGCACCGGAATGTCGAGGAGCCGGTACACGTCGCGGAGCCGGTGATTGACCTTGTGCCGCCCCACCCGGCCGAGGTCGTAACGCTTCGGGTTGAAGAACAGTCGATCCAGCGCCGTGCGGGCCGTCTCGATGTTCGGTGCCTCACCCGGCCGGACGAGCGAGTAGATGTTGCGCAGCGCATCGGCCTCGCCCCTCGTCGGGTCCTTGGCCAGGGTGTTCTTGATGAGGGGGGACTCGCCGCGCGGCCCGCCGGTGAACACGAGTGCCTCGCGGACGCGCTTCCCCTTGAGGTCCGAAAACATCTCACGCGTGAACTCGGCGCCGCGCTTCACGAGAACCTTGCCGGTCTTCGGGTCGAGCACGTCGGCCGCCAGAGTGGGCTGAAGGCTCCAATCCCGTCGCATCGTGAGGTCCTCGAACGTGCCCCGGGTCGGGATGAACGCCGCGCTCGAATAGACCTCGATCCGCTCGACGCCCGCCCTGAGCAGACGATCGTACACCTCGTCCGTGAGCTCCTCGCCTCGACGCGCGACGAACGCCGCCGGGTCGTCGAACACGGGAACGTCCTCGACGCCCGATTCCTTGAAGCGACGGGAGAGCGTGTCGTCCAGACGCTCGCCCTGCCGAGCCAGCACATCGTGCTCGCCGGTGTCTTCGTTCTTCTCCGTTCCCCGCACGTCGTCGGCGAGCCACATCGGCTCATCCTTCGTCGGGTCGAACTCGGCCAGGCTCTGAGCTCTCGGCTCGCTCTCGAACTCCGCGTCGAGCACGGATTCCACCAGCGGCGTTCCGATCACCTCGCGGCGTACCGTGCGATCCTCCGCAATCTCGCTGAGCAGCACTTCCCGCCGCTCGTAGAACAGATGCAGGATGTCGGAGTCCGTCCCGTGCCCCAGGGCCCGGAGAAGAGCCGTCGCGGGGAACTTCTTCCTCTTGTCGATGTGGACGTGGATCACGTCGTGGATGTCGAGCGTGAACTCGACCCACGAACCCCTGAACGGAATGATCCGGGCCGAGTAAAGGCGCGTCCCGTTGGGATGCACCGACTCCTCGAAGACCACGCCCGGGGAGCGATGCAGCTGGCTGACGATCACCCGCTCGGCGCCGTTCACGACGAACGTGCCGTGCTCCGTGAGGAGCGGCAGGTCCCCGAGGTAGACCTCCTTCTCGAGGATGTCCGCGGGCCGGCGCTCGTCGTCGCCGAGGTCCTCCCACACGACCAGACGAAGCGTCGCCTTGAGCGGCGCGGCGTAGGTCATGTCCCGCTCCATGCACTCGTCGACCGAGTACTTGGGCTCGCCCAGCGAGTAGTCGTCGAACTCGAGGGAGAAATTCCCGTTCACATCTTCGATGGGGAAGATCTCCTTGAACACCCTCTCGAGCCCGACGTCCCGTCGATCGCCTTCGATGTCGGGCTGCAGGAGCCTCTCGAACGCCTGGATCTGGACGTCCAGGAAGTGCGGAGTCTCCATGGGGGATTCCAGCTTCGCGAAGGAGACCACCGATCCGTTTTTCGTCGGTTCAGCCAACTTGGTCACTCCTGGTGGTTCGCCGACCCATTGAGCCGGCTGTGTCCTGCGATATGTAGGCACAGGACGCCCTGAACCCCGGGGTACCCGTGACCGGGCCGCCGGGGCGCTCGGGGCGCCCTGCGAACGCGAACTGCTTTTTTCTTAGAAGAGCTTGCATCTAGCGCCAACGCTCGAGTTATGTCGTGGCAGAGACCCGTCCGACGGCCTCACGATCACCACTACTTCAACTCGACGGTGGCTCCTTGCTCCTCGAGCTTCGCCTTGATCGCCTCGGCCTCCTCCTTGGAGATGCCTTCCTTCACCGGATTCGGAGCGTTGTCGACCAGATCCTTGGCCTCTTTCAAGCCAAGGGACGTCACCTCGCGCACGGCCTTGATGACCTGAATCTTCTTGTCCCCGATCCCTGCGAGGATCACGTCGAACTCCGTCTGCTCCTCCGCCGCGCCACCACCGGCCGCGGGTGCCGCGCCAGCGGCCACGGCGACCGGCGCGGCAGCCGTTACGCCGAACTTGTCCTCCATCTTCTCCTTCAGCTCGGCCGCTTCCAGCACCGTCAGCGAGCCGATCGCATCGAGAAGCTCATCAACCTTGCTCATGTCTCCGCGTACTCCCTGCCACTGTGTTCATCTCTTAGGGGCCGGTTCCGATGGCATCGAACCGCGCCTCCCCGTGAGGAGTCGGGAACCGTCCCTATTGCTCCCCCTGCTTCGCTATTTCCTCGACCATGAAGGCGATGTCGCGGATCACGGCGTTCAGCACGCCCGCGATACCCCCGACTCCCGCCGTCAGTCCGCCGGCGATCGCCGCCAGCAGATGATCCCTCGGCGGAAGGTCCGCCAACTTCTTCACCTCATCCGCCGAGACTTCTCGCCGCTCCACCACCCCGACCTTCACGACGGGCCGCTCGTCATGCTGCTTGGCGAACTCCCGCATGACCTTGGCCGGCCCGACCGGGTCCGCGCCGCCCAACACGAGGGCGGTCGGTCCCTGCAGGTGCTCCTTGAGGTCCGGCAGGTCCAGCCCTTCCATGGCTCGAACCGTGAGCGTGTTCTTCACGACCCGGTACTCGGCGCCGGCTTCGCGAAGCTTCCTCCGCAGATCGCCGATAGCCTCTACGTCCAGCCCCGTGAAGTCCGTCAGGTATACGACCTCGACGGAGCCGAGCTTACCCTGAAGCTCCTCCGCGATCGCCTGTTTCTGATCCAGTCTCATTCCCATTGAGCTATCCCGACGCGCGTCCGCGTCCGCAGGAGAATCGCGCGCTTACCTATACAGGTTCGGGTCGATGCCGACCCCCGGTCCCATGGTGCTCGAGACCGTGACGCTTCGGATGTACGTGCCCTTCGCCGCCGACGGCTTGTTGCGCTTGATGGCATCCATCAGCGACTCCAGGTTTTCCTCCAGGGCCGCCACGTCGAAGCTCACCTTGCCTACCGGCGCGTGAACGATGCCCGTCTTGTCCACACGGAACTCGATCCGTCCCGCCTTGGACTCCTTGACGACCCGCTCGACCTCCATCGTGACGGTGCCGGCCTTCGGCGTGGGCATGAGGCCCCGCGGACCCAGGACCCGGCCCAGCTTCCCGACGTTCTTCATCATGTCGGGCGTGGCGATCGCCACATCAAAGTCGACCCAGCCGCCC
>JBDHFS010000183.1:0-6285 GCA_039590285.1 Gemmatimonadota bacterium | reverse complement strand
AAGACGTACCCGTAGCTGATGATGCGCAGAGCCGCCGTCCCGACTGCGAGAGTCTCCGGATCGTTCGTGAACACTCCCACGATCTGCTCTGCGAACAGGACGAACAGCACGGTCACCACCGCCATGAACGCCATGTTCCACAGCCCCGTGATCCACACGGCGCGCTCGGCCCGGTCCGGTTTCTTCGCTCCGAGGTTCTGGCCCACGAGGGTCGCGGCCGCGTTGGCGACGCCCCAGGCCGGCAGAATAATGAAGATGACCACGCGGATCGCGATCACGTAACCCGCCAGCACGACACTGCCGAACGTGGCCAGGATCCGGATGAGACCTATGTAGCTGGCGGTCGCTATGAACATCTGCCCGATCCCGCCCGCCGAGACGCGCAGGATACGCCGGATCAGCCCGAAATCGATGGGCAGGTCCTCGCGCCTGACGCGCAGACGCTTTCCGCGCGACAGGCCCCACAGCTGGTACAGCACCCCCGTGCTCCGGCCGATGGTCGTGGCCACGGCGGCCCCCATCAGGCCCAGCTCCGGGAACGGCCCGATCCCCAGGATGAGCAGCGGGTCCAGCACGACGTTGATCCCGTTGGCCAGCCAGATGGAGCGCATGGCCATCGCCGCGTCGCCCGCGCCCCGGTAGATAGCGTTGTTGATGAACAGGAGCAGGATCGAGATCATGCTCGCGTACAGGATCCGGGTATACATCGTGCCGCCGGCCACCGTCGCCTCGTCCGCTCCCATGAGGCGCAGGATGTCGGGCGCCCAGATCGCCCCTGCCGTCCCGAACACGACCGACAGCGCGACGCCGATGTAGATCGCCTGCACCGCGGTCCGAGCCGCCGCCCGTTTGTCCTTCTCGCCGAAACGCCGCGCCACGACGGCCGTCGTGGCCATCGCGAGGCCCACGGCGATCGCGTAGATGATCTCCAGTACGGACTCGGTCAGGCCGACGGCCGCGAGAGCCTCGGCACCCAGGCGAGCCACGAAGAATGCGTCCACCACGGCGAACAAAGACTCGCCGGCCATCTCCAGGACCATCGGGATGGCCAGCAGTCCCACGGCGCGGTTCAGGCTGCCCTCCGTGAAGTCCTGCTCCGAGCCGCCCAGCGCCTCGCGGACGGAAGCCCAGATGCCCTTTCGGTCCTCTGCGGCGGTGGTGGTGGCCTCTCTGTCTTCCATGTCGATCATCGGACGTCTCGATGCGGTCCGGGTTCAGAAGTCGCGAGGCGAAGAGCCTCTCGCTCTGTCGTTATGGAATCCCGGATTCGCGCCCGGGGGTCGGGCACGCTCAGACCCCGCCGATCGGTCGCGATCGGCTCGCCGTCTGATGCCGGGAGTCAGAGAAGCGGTCGCATGGTCCGTACGATAAACGGGCCGCCCCGCATGTCAAGCGAGACGGCCCGCGAAATACAGCCATGGTGCGCCCGAGAGAGCGCCACACGTCCCGGCCTCAGGGCATGGCGGCGACCCAGGACCCATTCTCCAGCCACTGCTGTCGAAGGGCCTGCATGATTCCCGTGCCCTCGAGAGCGGCCATGTACTTCTGGACCAGATTGACCAGCTGAGCGTCGCCGGCCGGCAGCGCGATGCCGATGGGCTCGAGCGTGAGCGGCTGGTTCAGCGTGGCAAAGCCCTCGTTCGGGTACCGCATGACCGTCAGCAGGCAGATCGGCATGTCCGCGACGAGGGCGCCGGTCTGGTCCGCTCGCAGCATTTCAATGGCCTCGTCGTACGAGGCGACCGTGGTCAGCTGCGCTTCGGGAAGGTTCATGCGCACGAACTGCTCGCTCGTCGAGTTCTGCAGGGTGACCAGACGGATCTCGGACTCGTTGAGCTGACCCGCTTCCTGAATGGCCGCCAGGTTCGCCGACTTGGTCAGGATCGACTTGCCGGACATGACGTACGGGCCGACGAAGGAGACCGACCGGGAGCGGTCCGCCGTGATGGTCATTCCGGACAGGACCATGTCGACCTCACCGCCCTCGAGCGCCGGGATCAGCTCAGCGAACGGCTTCTCGACGATCACGAGCTCGGCCTTCATGGCCATGGCCAGCGCGTTCGCGAGGTCGACCTCCAGGCCCATCGGGGCTCCGTCGCGGCTCTTCATGTTGAACGGGGGCTGAGCTCCCGACATGCCGACCCGGAGCGTGGCCGTTTCGACGATGCGGTCGAGCGCGGGGCTGTCCTGGGCGACGACGTCGGTCGCGACCGCGGACGCCGTGAGCGCGATCAGGGTAGCGAACAGGGAGACACGGACAAGACGCTTCAGCATGGTGACTTCTCTCCTATGCATTACGGGATACGACCCGGACAATCCTCCTCCGGCAAGCTGCCGGGCGGCGGCAATAGGCCTGTCAGTCCGCCGGGTGTCAAGCGGAGAGGGGCGCGATCATTCGAAGCCCACCCGCGGCAGGGTGCGGAAGAGCCCCAGGGCCGCGAGCGCCGAAGCGCCGAGGAATAGGCCGCCGAGCCCACCACGGCCGTACAGCATGTAGCCCGTCCCGAACAAAGCGGCGTACACGACGACGCAGCCCAGGACCCAACAGGCCAGCGCCGGGGCGGCGCTCCCTTCGATCCGGCCCTCGTCCACCTGCACCACCGATCGCCAGCCGCGGCCGAGGGGCCGGATGCGGTCGTAGAACGCCTGCAGGGTTTCCCTGTCGGTGGGGTCGGTCGCCCACGTGACCACCAGCCACACCAGCGTCGTGACGCCGACGCCGATCACCAGCTGCAAGGACGGGTGGATCGCTGGCGCTCCCGCCGCCTCGTGTCCGAACTGGAACCACGCCGCCACCAGGAACGAGATCACCATCGCCGATATCTCGCTCCACGCGTTGATGCGCCACCAGAACCAGCGCAGAAGGAAGATCAGGCCCGTCCCGGCGCCGATCTGAAGCAGGATCTGGAAGGCCTGCAGCGCGTTCTCCAGCCACAGCGATACCAGGAGAGCCAGGACGATCAGTCCCACCGTCGATGCCCGGCCCACCGCCACGTAGTGACGCTCGCCCCGATCCGGGGCCAGGAACCGCCGGTAGAAGTCGTCCACCACGTAGGATGCGCCCCAGTTGAGGTGCGTGCTGATGGTGGACATGTACGCCGCGGCCAGCGACGCGACCACCAGGCCGAGAAGCCCGTGCGGCAGGAAGACCAGCATCGCCGGGTAGGCCAGATCGTGCCTGAGGATCGACGGATCGACGTCCGGGAACGCGGCGCCCAGCGACTCCAGCGTCGGATACACCGCCAGCGACGCCAGGGCCACCAGGATCCAGGGCCAGGGACGAAGCGCGTAATGAGCGATGTTGAACCACAGCGTGGCCTTCATCGATTCCTCCTCGTCGCGCGCCGCCAGCATACGCTGCGCGACGTAGCCGCCGCCCCCCGGCTCGGCTCCCGGATACCAGGTGGCCCACCACTGCACGGCGATCGGCACGACGATGACCGGGACGGCGACGCGCCAGTCCGAGAAGTCGGGAAGCAGGGCCAGCTTGTCGGTGAGCTCCGGATGAGACACGAGGCCCGCGAGCCCTCCCACCTCCGGCTGCGCCAGGGCGTAATAGGCCGCGGCCACGGCGCCCATCATCGCGATGACGAACAGCAGCAGGTCCGTCACCACAACGCCCCACAGGCCCGATGTCGCCGAATAGACCACCGTGATCGTGCCGGCGATGAGGACGGTCGTGTACTTGTCGATGCCGAGCAGCACCCCGCCGATCTTTATCGCGGCCAGGGTGACCGTGGCCATGATCATGACGTTGAAGAACACACCCAGGTACAGGGCCCGGAAGCCGCGCAGAAACGCCGCCGGCTTCCCCGAATACCGGAGCTCGTAGAAGCCCATGTCGGTGAAAACGCCCGAGCGCCGCCACAGCTTGGCGTAGAAGAACACTGTGCACATGCCGGTGATCAGAAACGCCCACCACACCCAGTTCTGGCTCACTCCTCCGTTGCGGACGAGGTCGGTGACCAGGTTGGGCGTATCCGTCGAAAATGTCGTGGCGACCATCGAGGTGCCCAGCAGCCACCAGGGCAGCTTGCGACCGGACAGGAAGAACTCCGTCGTGCCGCTCCCTGCACGGCGTGTGAAATAGAGGCCTACGATCAGCGCCATCGCGCCGTAGGAGGCGACGACCGTCCAGTCCAGGCCGTTGAGCCGCATCAGCCGCCGGGAACGCGGGGATCGGCCACCTTCACGGCCTCACGAAGCGACCTCGGGTACTCACCCGCTCTCACGAGCTGACCGATGCGCTCTCGCACCAGCGGACGGTCCTGGGGGAACGTCATCCCGAACCACTTGTCCTCGGCCATGGGTACGCGCACCACCGCATCCCCGTCCCTTACCAGGTCGCCCACCGCGTCGCTCAGGTAGAACTCGGCGCCCGCATCTTCGCTGCGGGATTCGAGAAACCGGCCAAACCGGGCCCAGAGCACGGGAAGCAACTCGTGTGTCAGTCCCCACAGGTTCATCGATACCGGTTCCGTGCCTTCGAGCGCGCGTTCCGATCCGCCCGCGGTCCGACCCACGATTCGTCCGTCCACCGACCGGCGCAGCTCCAATAGCTCGCCGATCCGGACGAGCCGGCCTTCCGCATCCGTCTCGCACACGGCGCGTGACACTCCGCCGTGCTCAGAGAGCGTCGTGGCCACCGGGTATCCCACGACGCACGCCTCGCCCGCACGGTCCGAGGTGCGGAAGTGATCGACGAGCGCCCGGTACGCGGATCGTCCATAGAAGTCATCCGCGTTGGCCACGGCGAACGGCCCTTCCACGTTGCCGTCCAGACACAGCACCGCGTGCCCGGTGCCCCAGGGCTTGCGGCGGTCGGGCGGAACGGAGAAGCCCGGAGGGAGCCTGTGGAGTTCCTGGACGACCGTCCGCATCGGGATTCCGGTCCCGAAACGGTCGCGGAACCGCCGGACGAGCTGGCTTTCGTTCGACTCGCTGACGATCAGGACTACGGCGCCGAAGCCGGAGGCAAGAGCATCGTATACGGTGTAGTCCAGGAGCGCCTCGCCGTCCGGGCCGATGCCGTCGACCTGCTTCGAGCCTCCATACCTGGTGGAGAGACCTGCCGCCAGAATCACGATCGTGGGGTGGTGCATGTCGGCGAATCTATCGGGGCGCCCCGCGGTCGCACAGACAGGCACGTCCCAACGCTGTAGGTTATGCAGGGCCACGCGCCCGCCGGCGCACCATCATGCCTGGACACGGATCGACCCATGCGCTCGCTGACTGCCGCTCTTGTTCTCCTCGTCTTCTCGATGGGCCAGTCGACCGCCCAGGAGACGCTCCTCCAGTCCGGTCCCATGCTCGGCTATTCCGACATGTTCGAGGTCCTCGTGTGGGCGCAGACCACGGAGGCGGCCGACGTCAAGGTCGTGTACTGGAACATCGAGGAGCCGGCCGCCACGTTCACGACGGACGAAGTGCGTACCGACAAGGCCGGCGGCTACACCGCGAAGCTGATCGCGGACCGGGTGCAGCCGGGAACACACTACGGCTACGAGCTGCATATCAACGGGGCGAACGTGGAGCGCCCGTATCCTCTTGCGTTCCAGACCCAGGAGCTATGGCGGTGGCGCACGGACCCGCCCGTCTTCCGCATCGCCGCGGCCAGCTGCCTCTACGTCAACGATCCCCCGTACGACCGCCCGGATCAGTCGTACGGCGGAGGATTCGAGATCCTGGACGCGGTGTACGCCAAGGACGCGGACGCGATGGTGTGGCTGGGCGACAACTTCTACTACCGGGAGCCGGACTGGAATACGCGCACGGGAATGATCTACCGGAACACGCACACCCGATCGCACCCGGGACTGCAGCCCTTCCTGGCGACGGTCCATCAGTATGCCACCTGGGACGACCACGACTACGGGCCCAACAACTCCGACCGGGCGTGGAGGGAGAAGGCGACGGCCCTGGAGGTGTTCGACCTATTCTGGGGCAACCCCGAGCTTGGCCCCCCGGAGCTCGGCGGAATCACCACGCGGTTCGAGTGGGGCGACGTCGAGTTCTTCATGCTGGACAACCGGTGGTTCCGCTCCTCCGAGCACCGCCTGTCGGGGCACAGGCAGGTGTTCGGTGAGGAGCAGCTCCAGTGGCTGGTCGACGCCATCACCTCCAGCCAGGCCACGTTCAAGATCATCGTTTCCGGTCACCAGATCCTGAACCCGGTCGCGAAGTGGGAAACGTACGCCACGTACGGGGTCGAGAGCGCCCGCTTCCTGCAACTGCTTCGGGAGAACGACGTCTGGGGCGTGGTCCTGCTCTCCGGCGACGTGCACT
>JBDHFS010000182.1:0-6324 GCA_039590285.1 Gemmatimonadota bacterium | reverse complement strand
GGGGCCGGGCCTCTTTTTTTTGTCATGCGACGCCCCGAGGGCTCCCGGCGTTATGTTCTGGGAAACCCTGATCCCTCACACAGAGAACGAGTCGAGTGGTCCGTCGAGCCAAGATCATCTGCACCATCGGCCCCGCCACCCGGGACCCGGACGTCTTCCGTCGTCTCGTAGAGGCGGGCATGGATGCCGTACGCGTGAATTTCTCGCACAGCTCGCACGAGGCCGCGGCGCGCACGGTGGAGATGGCCCGCGATGTCGCCGCGGAGCTGGGTCGGCCACTCGCGGTCCTGGCCGACCTCCAGGGCCCGAAGATCAGGGTGGGGGTGCTCGCCGAGCCGCGGGACATAGAACTGGACGCGGCTTACACGTTTGAGGCGCTGCACGATGCGGACGCCGGCACCGGTGAAGGGGCGATTCCGATCACCTACCCGGACCTGGCGGCCGAGCTCGAGCCGGGAGACCGGTTGCTGTTCGATGACGGTCGGATCGCCTTCGAGGTGGAAGAAGTAGAAGGCAGTCGCGTCACGGCCCGGGCCCGCACGACCGGCACCCTGCTGTCGCGCAAGGGGCTGAATCTTCCCGGAAAGGCCCTGAACGTGCCGAGCCTCACGCAGAAGGACGAACTGGACCTGCGATTCGCTCTCGGGCTCGGGGTGGACTACGTGGCCCTGAGCTTCGTGAGGCGCGCCGCCGACCTCGCGGCTCTCCGCGAGCTCGTTCATGACGATGTGTTGATCGTCGCGAAGATCGAAAAGGAGCAGGCGGTTCGGAATCTGGTCGAGATCCTCTCCCTGGCGGACGGGGTGATGGTCGCCCGCGGAGACCTCGGCGTGGAGCTCGACTTCGAGGAGGTGCCCGTGGTCCAGAAGCGGATCCTGCGTGTGAGCCAGGAATCCGTTTCGATCGGCATCACGGCCACGCAGATGCTGGAGTCCATGACGTCCTCGTCCCGACCCACGCGGGCCGAAGTGTCAGACGTGGCGAACGCGCTTCTGGATGGAACCGACGCCGTGATGCTCTCCGGGGAGACGGCCGTGGGGGCGTTTCCCGTTGAAGCCGTGGCGGCGATGGACAGGGTCATCCGGCGGATCGAGCATGAAGCCGGATTCCTCGAGGACCCGGCCGATTTCGCCCCGCCCCAGGTGCACTCGCGCGTGCACCGCACCGTGCCGGGGGCCATCGCCGGTGCCGCGGTCGAGGCGACGCACAGGCTCGGCGCGCCTTTCCTGATCACCTTCACGCACAGCGGATTCACGGCCCGCCTCCTGGCGGCGCAGCGGCCCAGGGTGCCGATCCTCGCGGTCACGGACCAGGAGCGCACGTACAGGCAGATGGCTCTGGCGTGGGGAGTAGTCCCGATCCAGCACGACGGCGACATCAGCTATGAAGGGCTCTTCGCTCGCGCCCGCGAGTATGCTCTCGAGACGGGCCTCGCCGAGCCCGGACGGCACTGCGTGGTCACGGCGGGGATGCCGTTCCACGTTCCGGGAACGACGAACTACATGCGTGTGGAGACGCTGTAGAAGGCATGAAGCTCACTTTTCTCGGTACCGGTACGTCGTTCGGCATACCCGTCGCGGGCTGTCGGTGTGACGTGTGCGCGTCGAGCGATCCGCGGAACCGCCGCACGCGGCATGGTCTGATGCTGGAAGACGGGGACCGTCGGCTCCTGGTCGACACGCCACCCGAGCTGCGCCTTCAGCTCGTGGCCGCCGGCGTGGACGATCTCGAGGGTGTGTTCATCTCGCATTCCCACGCCGACCACGTCCACGGAATCGATGACCTGAGGGCGTTCACGGTGCGCGCCGGCCACCGACTCCCCGTATACCTGGCATCGGAGTACGAGGATGAGATGCGGACCCGGTTCTCGTACTTCTGGGGACCGGACGCGGCGCCCGGTCCCGGTATCAGCATTCCCGGGCTGGACCTGCACACGTTCGCGGACCGGGACAGGATCGACGTCGCTGGCTTCGAGCTGGACGTCGTGGGCTTTCCGCACGGCTGGTTTCGGAGCTACGGCTTCCGTTGCGGCGATCTCGCCGTGATCATCGACGCCAAGGAGGTGCCGGAGGACGCCGTCGACCTGCTCAGCGGCGTCGAGGTCCTGGTGATCAACGCGCTCTGGTTCGGACACCCCCACCCTACGCACTTCAACGTGGAGGAGGCCGTGGAGACGGCAGGCCGGCTCGGGGCGACGCGAACCTACCTCACGCACCTCACCCACCGGCTGGATCACGCCGACCTGCAGGCGCGCCTGCCCGACGGGGTCGAGCCGGCGTGGGACGGGCTGACGGTGGATGTATGACGATCTATGTTCGCGGGCCCGAAGACCCGCATCAGAGGTGACCGAGTGTCCCAGGACCTGATTCGAAACTTCTCGATCGTGGCCCACATCGACCACGGCAAGTCGACTCTGGCCGATCGGTTGCTCGAGGCCACGGGCGCGGTCGAGAGCCGGCGAATGAAGGAGCAGGTCCTCGACAGCATGGACCTCGAGCGCGAGCGTGGGATCACGATCAAGCTGAACGCGATCCGTCTGCCGTATCAGTCGAGCGACGGCAGGGAGTACCAGCTTAATCTCATCGATACTCCGGGACACGTGGACTTCACCTACGAGGTGAGCCGAAGTCTGGAAGCGTGCGAGGGTGCCCTGCTGGTGGTGGACGCGAGCCAGGGCATCGAGGCGCAGACGATCGCCAACCTCTTCCTGGCCCTGAACGCCGGGCTCGAGATCATTCCGGTGATCAACAAGATTGATCTTCCGGGGGCGGAGCCGGAGCGCCGCCGCGACGAGCTCTGCGACCTCATCGGCGTGGAACCGGACGACGTGCTTCTCGCCTCGGCCAAGGTAGGTACGGGCGTGCCAGAGATCCTGGAAGCGATCGTGCAGCGCGTCCCGGCCCCCTCGGGGGATCCGGAGGCGCCCCTCCGGGCGCTGATCTTCGACTCGATGTACGACAAGTACAGGGGCGCCGTCCCCTTCCTGCGCGTGGTGGACGGATCCGTGCGCGACGGGATGCGCGTCACGTTCGGCGCCACCGATGCCGAGTACGAGGTCGACGAGGCCGGCTTCATGCGCCTCGGATTCCAGCCGGCCGGAGAGCTTCGAGCGGGCGAGGTCGGCTATCTGACGGCGCAGATCAAGCGGATCTCAGACACGCGTGTGGGCGACACGGTTCTCGACTCGGAGAATCGGGCCTCCGAGCTGCTGCCTGGCTACCAGGAGGCGAAGCCAATGGTGTTCGCGGGTCTGTATCCGACCGAGTCCGATCAGTTCGAGGAGCTGCGCGACGCCCTGGCCAAGCTCCAGCTTAGCGACGCCAGCCTGCACTGGGAGCCGGAAACGTCCACCGCTCTCGGCTTCGGATTCCGCTGCGGCTTCCTCGGTTTGTTGCATATGGAGATCGTGCAGGAGCGCCTGGAGCGGGAGTTCGATCTCGATCTCGTGACGACGGTCCCCAACGTGGAGTACCACGTCACCCTGACCAACGGGGAGAAGTTGTCCGTCGAGAATCCCAGCCGGATGCCCGAGCGAGGCAAGACGGAAGCGGTGGAAGAGCCCTACGTGCGGGTCCACATCGTATGCCCGGCGGAATACATCGGCGGGATCCAGAAGCTGTGCCACGAACGACGCGGCGAGTATGTAACCATGCATTACCTGGATGCCGATCGGGTGGAGCTCCGGTACGACATCCCGTTGGCCGAGATCGTGCTCGATTTCTACGACCGGCTGAAGTCGATCTCGCGGGGGTACGCGGGCCTCGACTACGAGCTCGTGGGGTATCGCGCCTCCGACCTGGTGAAGCTGGACATCCTTCTGAATGGCGAGCCGGTGGATGCCCTGAGCGTGATCGTGCATCGTGACGAGTCGTACGAGTTCGGTCGCAAGATGGCGAGCAAGCTGAAGAAGCTCATTCCCCGGCAGCTGTTCGACGTGGCGATCCAGGCGGCCATCGGGCGCGACGTGATCGCGCGGACGAACGTGAAGGCGCTGCGTAAGAACGTGACGGCCAAGTGCTACGGCGGGGACATCACGCGCAAGCGGAAGCTGTTGGAGAAGCAGAAGGAAGGGAAGCGGAGGATGAAGCAGGTGGGGTCGGTCGAGATCCCCCAGGAGGCGTTTCTGGCGGTCCTCCAGGTCGGTGACTGAAGCGCTGCCGGACCGCGGCCTGGTCATCCGGGCTCCGAACCACCTGGGAGAGCTGATCCTGGCTCTTCCGGCGCTCGAGCACGCCGCCGGGAGCGAAGCGGCGGCCGGCCGCCGGCTGTGGATCCAGGTGCTATCGGGACTGCGCGCCGTTCTGGAACTGGCCCGGCTCGACGCTGAAGTGCTCCCACTCGACAGTCGACATGCGGTCTTCCGGGCGTCCCGGCGGGTGGCGTCCACGGGGGCGTCGAGGGGAGTCCTGCTGACACCCTCGGCGTCCAGCGCGCTCATCTTCCGGCTCGCCGGGCTGCGGCACCGGCGTGGCACGGCCGGTGGGTGGCGCACCCGGATGCTGACGGATCCGGTGGCCCGCGGACCGCTGCTCCAGGGGCATCGAGTGCACGAGTTCCTGGCCCTGGTCGGGGTGAGCACGGAGGGCGATGCCGAGCCTCCGGTTCCCCGAATCGAGCCGGGCCCCGAGGTGGGGCGAGCGGCCGCCAGCCTGAAAGGGCGACTCGGCCTTGGGAATGCGGGAGCGGGCACGGTCGCGTTGTTCCCCGGAGCCAACGCCGAGTCGCGGCGCTGGCCGACCGAGCGATTCGCGGAGCTGTCACGGCGGCTCGAGGCACGTGGGCGCCGCGTCATGGTGCTGGGAGGGGCAGGTGAGCGGCGGTGGACGGCCGCCGTGGCCCGGGGCGGATTGGCCGGAAGGTGCACGGACCTCGGCGGACGCACGTCGCTTCTGGAGCTGGCCGGCATACTGTACGAGTCCGACGTTCTGGTGACCAACGACACCGGGCCCATGCACCTGGCGGCCGCGCTGGGCCGTCCGGTGGTGGCGCTGGAGGGACCGGCCGACGTCCGCCAGACCCGGCCGCTCGGCGCGCGGGTGCGGCTGGTGGGCAGGTTCGACCTGCCCTGCGTACCATGTGTGCGGAACCGGTGTCCCCGGAGTGGACGGGGAACCGAGCTGGCGCAGGCCAACAAGGAGTGCATGCGGCTGATCGCGGTGGACGAGGTGGAGCGGGCGGTCGACCAACTGTTGGACGGGAGCGGACCCGGTGAATGACCAGGAATACATAGTAGGCGTGGATCTCGGCGGCACATCGATCAACGTCGGCGTCGTCCCATACGACGGCGGCAAGGTCCTCGGAATGCGATCGATGCCGACGGACCCCGATCACGGGGCGAAATTCGTGGTGGATCGGATGGTCGAGATGATACGGGGATCGATGCGCGACGCCGCTCGGGAGGCGGACATCCCGACGGAGGCGTTCATCGGCATCGGACTGGGCTCTCCGGGGCCCCTGGACCGAAAGACGGGGACGGTTATCGAGACCCCCAACCTCGGGTGGCGGAACTTCCCGCTGCGGGACCTGATCTCCAACGCCATCGGGCTCGCGGCCGAGCTCGACAACGATGCGAACTGCGCCACGATCGGCGAGTGGTGGATGGGAGCCGGCAAGGGCATGCGGACCCTGATTGGGGTGACGCTGGGAACGGGCATCGGTGGGGGAATCGTGCTGGATGGCAGGGTGTTCCACGGCGTGGCCGACGTGGCCGGCGAAGTGGGGCACATGACCATCGATTCCACGGGTCGAAAGTGCAAGTGCGGCAATTACGGATGCCTGGAGGCCTACGCCTCGGGCCCGGCCATCGCGGCACGAGCGATCGAGGGCCTGGAGAAGGGAGAGCCCAGCCTGCTTCCTTCCCTGGTCAACGGCGATCTGGGACGCGTCACGGCAGCCACCGTGTACGAGGCGATCATCGCGGGCGATGTGTACGCGAAGGAAGTGATGAAGGAGACGGCGAAGTTCCTGGGCGCCGGTCTCGCGAACCTGATCAACCTGCTGAACCCGGAGATGGTCGTGATCTCGGGAGGAGTGACTCAAGCGGGCGAGCACCTGTTCGAGCCCCTGCGCGCCGAGATCCGTCGCCGCGCCTTCCGTCACGCGGAGGAGAACTGCCGGATCGTCAGCAGCTCGCTGGGGAGCATGGCCGGCGTGATCGGAGCGGCCTACATGTTCCGGGTCGAGCGGCACGGGACCGACTGACACATGTCTCGCCTCGGGATCGTCGGCACGCTCGTGTGGGATACGATCCACGGTCCGGATGACGATGAGGTCCCGGTCCGCGACTGGGGCGGTATCGCCTACTCGCTGGCGGCGTTCGAGGCC
>JBDHFS010000181.1:0-6339 GCA_039590285.1 Gemmatimonadota bacterium | reverse complement strand
GGCCGCCACCAGCTCCTCCATTTCCTCGTGAACGGTGAATCCCGGATACACGTGCGGGTTGCCTCCCGTGTCCGTGCCCACGAGCAGCGGGATTCCCGCCGAGTGCATCTCGGCGGTGATGCGGCTCATGGTGGCATACAGGATCTGCATGTCCCGAGCCGATTCGGGGGTCCGATCCCGCAGGTGCACGTTCTCCTCGGGAGTCCACCAGCGGCGGATGTACTCCGGCATGTAGGGAAGCTGTGCGGCTACGTCGGGGTGGCCGGGATCGAACCAGGCGTTCCGCCGCGACACGAGCAGCGTGGGGGTCACGTAGACGCCGAGATCGGCGAGACGCATATAAGTCTCCCAGGCCCGGTCGGCGTCGTAGTGCCGTGCCATCCCCCGGATGAACACGCCGCGCCTCTGATCGTCCGTCGCATCCGCTCCGAGAGCTTCGATACCGTCCCTGACGGCTTCCATGTCGGCGAGCGGGCGCGGAAAAAGAACGGCGTGCTCGAGGCTGTTCATCCCCGCCTCCGCCGCCTCGACCGGGTCCACGCGGTTCGGCACGTGGCCCGCGAAAGCCGCCTCCCGCTCGCGGGCCCGCTCGGCGAGGGCGAAGAAGGCAGCGCGGGGCACGAGCGAGTAGACCTTGATGAAGTCCACGCCGACCGCGAGGAGGGAATCCACGGCCCGAACCGCCGTCTCCGCGTCCGGCACGGGCACGGACCCGGGCCACATGGGCTCCGGCCCGTCCACGAGGGGGCCGGCGGCCACGATGCGCGGCCCCAGCAGGTCGCCGCGGGCGATCCGCTCGCGCCAGTCACGGATCACGTCCCAGCTCCCGCCCATGTCGCGAACCGCCGTCACACCCCACAGGGGGAACTGGGGCATGAACAGGTCACGCGCGGCCGGCGCCGGATCCAGCTCCCACACCTCGGGGTCGTCGGGATGGACGTGCATGTCCCAAAGGCCCGGGATCAGAAACCGTCCCGTCGCGTCGACGACCGATGCGCCGGGCGGCAGCAAGACGACCAGCGACCGGGCCACGGTGACGATCCGGTCTCCATCGATGACCACCGTGTAGTCCTCGAGCAGCTCGCCCGCTTCGACGTCCACGACGGTCACGTGGGTGAAGGCCAGGACCTCGGTCGAGTCGGAACGCGAACCCCAGGCGTCCGGAAGCCTGATGTCAGCGGTTTGAGCCAGGCCGGTACCGGTGCCCGTGGCCAGGGGAAGGAGTGCGGCTATGGCCGCGGCCAGTCTCGCGCGCATGGCCGGTTACTCGAGGACCAGTCCGGTCATCCGCCGATCACCCGCCTATCGGGAACGCGCACAGTCCTCTGAGGGCCTTCATCAATCTCGCCTCCCGTAACAGGTGTAGCGCGGCATCAGCCGAGGAGGTTGCAGAAATAAGCCGTCGCCACCCCGAGGTAGTTCCCGAGGGCATACCCGATCAGCGCTAGCATGATGGAGATCGGCACCAGTTCCTCGCGGTGGTAGCCGGCGGCGACCGGGGCCGAGGCAGCGCCGCCCACCGACGCGACGCTGGATACGGCCGCCATGCTCACGTCGAGCTTCAGCAGCTTGGCACCGGCGAGCACGAACACCAGGTGTATGGCGATCGTCAGGAAGCCGGCGATCAGGAAAAACTGCGCCCCGCCCAGCTGCCGCAGGTCGGCCGACGCGCCGATCATGGTCATGTAAATGTAGACGAAGGCCATGGCGAGAGGCTCCGTTCCGGGGATCTTCCGGAGCGGGGTGGCCGAGAGCAGGATCCCGAACGTGGTCACGAGAAGCAGGGCCCACGTCCTCTGGGTGAGGACGGGGGGCAGGGGAGGAACCAGAGTGGACAGCCAGTTGGCCACCAGGATGACCACGAAGGCCCACCCGAGGAGCGTGAGGATATCACGGAAGTGCACCTCGTGCGTCTTGCGCTCCACCTGTTGCGTGGCCTCGGTGAAATGGTCCAGCTGCTGCTGCGACACGCCCGTCCAGCGGTTGAAAGGCTTTGCCCACTTCTTGCAAACCAGGATGAGCGGGAAGTAGGCCAGATAGACGAAGTTGTCCACGATGACCACCATCCCGACCAGCTCGCTCGGGGTGGAAAGGCTCTCGGCCACGGCCGCCAGGTTGCCGGTACCCCCGATCCAGCTCCCGGCGAGCGCTCCGAACCCGGACCACGCGTTGGCCGGCAGTCCGGAGCGGAAGAGAACGAACGCCACGACGGCGCCCACCACAACTCCGACCGAGCCGATCACGAGGACGACCGCCCCGCGCCACGCCACTTTCATCGCTTCCTTGACGTTGATGTCCAGTAGCATGAGCACGATGAACAGCGGGACGGCGAACGACTTGAAAGTGTCGTAGACCTCACTTTCGCGCGGAATGAGGCCAAAATTGCTGAGGAATATGGGGGTGAGGAAAATCCAGATGATGGCGGGGAGGTAATTGAACACCTTCCACCCTGTGGTTCGCTCGAGCCACAGGAAGATGACGGGAACCATGAGGATCACGGCCATGATCCCTACGAGGTCCGTGAAGACAGGTTGTGAGTCCATCCGGTTTCCCTTCACCCGTGTCCGGGGCGTCTTCCGCACGAAGACTCCGAAGGGCCACATACTAGGGGGGTGCGGAGCCCGCGGGGAGGGGGGGCCTTCTCACCTTCACGTTCGGCTCAACGGATGACTCTGCCCGGCTGTCCTTACTAAGGGCGGTGTCTCGTGACGAAACAGGGAGGAGATGAATGCGAACCGCAACGCAATCGGGTGGTCGGGCGGCTGCGACGGGGACGGTCATGGCGATCGTGGCTGCGACGGCTCTGACCTCGAGCGGGAGCGCGCAGGAAACGGTGGCGCGAAGCGAGCGCATGACATCGGCGCTGGATTCGGCCAGGGAGCACCTGATCTCCATCCGGCGCGACATCCACCGTCATCCGGAGCTGTCGGGCGAAGAGGAACGGACGTCGACGCTGGTGGCGGAGCGCCTGAGGTCTCTCGGCCTCGAGGTGTCGACCGGGATCGGCGGCCACGGCGTCGTCGGCATCCTCGAGGGCGGAAAGCCGGGTCCGGTCGTGGCATATCGGGCCGACATGGACGCGGTGCGGGACGCTTCGCCCGATGCGGTGCCGTTCCGCTCCGTTGTGCCCGGGGTGCGCCACATCTGCGGGCATGACATTCATACGACGGTGGCGCTCGGCGTCGCCGAGGCGCTCGCCGCTGTTCGGGATGAGCTGCGAGGGACCGTCAAGTTCGTATTCCAGCCAGCCGAAGAGAACATCCGGGGCGCCCGCGCCATGATCGCCGACGGAGTACTGGAGAATCCGGCCCCGCAGGCCATCTTCGCCGTACACACGGCACCCCTCGAGGTCGGCCAAATAGGTTACGTGGAGGGTCTGGGCCTGCCGGGGCTGGACATCGTGACGGTCCGGGTTTCCGGCGGCGACGATCCGGGCGCAGCCGCCCGCGCCATCGCGGAGCTCGTCTCCGGCGTCTCCACCGTCGGCCCGCCCGGGAGTGGCGGACCTGTGGGAGACGATTTCATCTGGGCCAACGCGTCCGCTCGCCCGGACCCGGGCGGAGAGGGTTGGGTCGTGCGCGGTTCGGTGAAAGCCTCGAGCGACGCGGCTTATGCCAGAGCTAGGGAGGAGATAAGAGAAGGATTGGAGGAGCACGGGCAAGATGGGACGCGAGCCGAGCTCGCGGACAGGAACATGGTCCTGCCCGATATGGTCAATGACATAGAGCTGGTCCGGGCGTCGCTGAAACCCCTGCGCGGCGTTCTCGGGGCGGACAACGTGATCGAGTCGGGGCCCACTCCTTACTTCGGCGAAGACTTCGCCTTCTATCAGCAGTCGATCCCGGGCGCCATGTACTGGCTGGGCGTGTCCAACTCGGAGGAGGGCACGGTCGGGATGCCCCACAGTCCGGCGTACGTAGCCGACGAGGAAGCGATCATCGTCGGAGCCCGGGCCATGTCAGCTGTGCTGGTGTCCTATCTCGATAACAGTAAATAATACAAGACGTATGTGGATGTGACATAAAGTCGATTCTATATACCGGGTCGCGACAGTCAGCGGTTGCGGGGCCGCCTGGTTGGCCGGCGGAACTGCGTCTGTGGAACGCCAGTCGGGTCATGAGTGCTGGCAACGATGTGACCGTCCCCGTGGTCAAATAGGTGGGCTTGTAGGGTAGCCCTTCGGGTGGGCCGATACGACCTCGGCGGGAGACGGGATTCGAGTGATGTGGGGAAGGGGGCTGACGCTCCGGCCGTTCCGGATCGCGATCCTCGTCGCGGCAGTGTCCGGCCTGGCCGGCGCCGCGCTCGTGATGGAAGCGGTCCTGGTGGCCCGGCTGCACCCGGAGTCCGCCGCACTACCGGTGCGTGTGTACGCCCGCCCGCCGGTACTTGCGATCGGCAGGCCGATCGATTCGGCGGCTCTCGAGGCGCACCTTCAGCGCCTCGGCTACTCGCAGTCCACTGGCCGGTTCGTCGCGGCGGGCGAGTACGCGAGGGGTGGACGGACCTGGGTCGTCGGCGCTCGCACCCTCCGTCACCTGGGCCCCCTGGCATCCGGGCACACGATTACCGTGCGAATCGACCGGACGGGCCGCATCACGACGCTGGAGGATGGCAACGGAGGGCGATACCGGGCCGTGCCTCTCGAGCCCGAGCTCATCGGTGTGCTGGCCGGAGAGGACGGCCGGGACAGGATACCGGTCGAGCTGGATGACGTTCCGGCGCATCTCGTCGATGCCATGCTCACGGTCGAGGATCAGCGGTTCTACAGGCACCACGGCCTGGACTTTCGCCGCATTGCTGCTGCCGCGCTGGCGAACCTGAGAGACGGCCGGGTGGTGCAGGGTGGAAGCACCGTGACCCAGCAGCTGGCCAAGAACCTCTACCTCGACTCCCGGCGCACGGTGGTGCGCAAGCTTCGCGAGGCGGCGATGGCGGTGGTGCTGGAGCTCCGCCACTCCAAAGCCGAGATACTCGAGGCCTACCTGAACCAGGTGTATTTCGGGCAGGACGGGGGCATCGCCATTCACGGCGTGGGGCGCGCCGCCGAGAGATTCTTCGGGAAGGACGTGGGTCTGCTGGATTCGGGCGAGTCGGCGCTTCTCGCGGGCCTGGTGCGAGGGCCCAACCTGTACTCGCCGATCCGGAACCCGGACGCCGCCGGGGACCGCCGGGACCTCGTGCTGCGCCTGATGGCCGATCGCGGCGTCATCGATGAGACCGAGCGAGTCGACCTGTCGTCGTCGACCCTGAGCGTGCGTCCCGGCCCGGCCCCCAGGCCTTCCGCGCGTTACTTCACCGACTACGTGCGTGAGGTCGCAGGGGGCTCGTCCGCGCGCGAGCTAGCCTCGGCTGACGGGGGGCGCGTTCTGGTCACGACGCTCGACGGATCCCTCCAACGAGCGGCGACGGCCGCTGTTTCGGACGGCCTGGAGCGCCTGGAGACGGAGCACCGGGGCATCAGGGAGCGTGGAGAGGCGGCTGGAGCGCCGCTGCAGGCCGCTCTGGTGGCGGTCGACCCCCGCACGGGAGACGTGCTGGCCATGGTCGGCGGCCGCGAGTACGGCGCCAGCCAGTTCAACCGCGCCGTTCATGCCCGACGCCAGCCCGGGAGCTCCTTCAAGCCGATCGTCACGCTCGCCGCGGTGGCCCGGGGGGATACTCCCGAGCGGGAAGCGCCCTTCACCCTGGCGTCCGTCCTGGCGGACCAGCCGCTGGAGGTGGAGACGCCCGCCGGTCCTTGGCAGCCCGTCAATTACGATGGTCGTTTCCGCGGCCAGGTAACCCTCAGGGAGGCCCTGGAGAGATCACTGAACGTTCCGTTCGCCCGCCTCGGTATGGAGCTCGGGCCGGAGCGCATCGTGGAGACGGCGCGACGCATGGGAATCCGCAGTCCGGTCAAGCCGTATCCGAGTCTCGCCCTCGGCGCGTTCGAGGTGACTCCGCTGGAGATGGCACGCGCTTATGGCGTGTTGGCCGCGGGAGGCTTCCGCGCCGACAGTCGCGCCGTGCTCGGCGTTCTCGATCGGAAGGGCGTCGTTCGCTCGTCGACGGAGCGAAGCGGTGAGCAGGTGGAATCGCCGGCCGAGGCCTTCCTCGTCACGTCGGCGCTGCGCGGCGCCGTCGAGAGTGGAACCGGCCGGTCTCTCCGGGCGCTGGGCTTTCGCGGCGACGTGGCGGCCAAGTCCGGCACGACGAATGGATTCCGGGATGGGTGGTTCATCGGCTACACCCCGACGCTGGCGGTGGCGGTGTGGGTGGGTTTCGATGACGGTCGCAGTCTCGGTCTGCCGGGCGCCCGGGTGGCGCTTCCGATATTTGCCCAGTTCATGGCTGCCG
>JBDHFS010000180.1:0-6437 GCA_039590285.1 Gemmatimonadota bacterium | reverse complement strand
ATGTCCTGGGTCCACAGTATGACACCCAGATCGGAGGCCACGGCGTAGGCGAACCCCTCCTCCAGCGGCTCGGCCCACCGATCCGCTTCCAGAAACTCCAGTTCAGTAGCCGAGACCCGGCTCGCCATACGACTGCGCTTGAGGTAAGTCGGAAATGTGATGGGCCCGACGCCTACTCTGACCTCGAGGGGCGGCCCGGAGGAGAGGGAGGCTTCTTCCTTTGTGTTCCCCACCAGGCCGGCCGATGAGTACAGGCCGGAATCGTCGGCCAGAGAGGAAAGCGAGTAGTAGTGTGTCGGATCCTGTTTGGGGTTCAAGCACGCGGCCAGCATTCCCACCGTGGCGAGCACGGCGAACAGGATCGTGGGTGCGCGATTCAGTTTCATCAGTTCCCCTCCACGTCCTTGCCCCGCAATAATGCGCTCGGGTTCTGCTGCAGGTAGTCGGCCAGCTCGGCGAGGGCGGCCGCCGCAATGCTGATCTCGTACAGCGATCTCTCGAGGTTCGTCAGCACAGGCGAGCCGGGCTCGATGACGGCTCGCAGGTTGGCCAGCATCGCATCCAGCTCTTCCGCGGCAGCCTGTATCTCTTCCGAGCTGGCGTCGATACGAGGCCGGACGGACTCCAGCGTCGTGTCCGCGCTGGCGGCCAGGGCCTGGATGGATCGCATCGTCTCCCGCAC
The DNA here is from genome assembly GCA_039590285.1 of Gemmatimonadota bacterium. GTDB lineage: Bacteria > Gemmatimonadota > Gemmatimonadetes > Palauibacterales > Palauibacteraceae > Benthicola. The sequence continues at coordinate 5,755 of JBDHFS010000180.1, read as the reverse complement.
CTCGGCCAGAGTGCCGGGGATGTCGGCCAGAGCGGCTCGCGTCTCCTCACCCGATGCGAGCTCGCCGACGTTGTTGGCTGCGTCCGTGATCGCCGCGACCAGCCCTTCCACGTCCAGGGCCGTAAGCTTGGCCATCAGACCCTGCACGTCGCGCTCGAGCCACTCGAGGCCGGTGGAGATCGTGGGCACCTCGAACGCGTCGACCAAAGGATCGTTCACCATCTCGGCCGGCGAGCCCGTGTGGATATTGAGGGCGATGTACTTCCTGCCGGTCAGGATGCTCTCGACTGAGAGCTCGGCCCGCATACCGCCTTCCACCAGCGCAGCCGCGGTGACCGGATCACCCACATCCACGACCGACCCCTCCTTGCGCAGGAGATCCCGGTCCAGCTCGTAGAATACGGGAATCCGGATGTTCGTCTCCCAGTCCTCGAACTCCTCGGCCGTGTCGAGCGGCTCGTCGGCGGCAGCCCTGAGCCGGACTGCCGTCACCTGGCCGATGCGCACTCCCATGAACTTGACGGGGGCGCCCACGTTCAGGCCGTTCACGGAGCCCTCGAACCAGGATATGTACTCTACTGTGTCCTTGAAGAGCTTCCCGCTCCCCAGGAGAACGACCGCCAGGGTAGCCAGGGCTATCCCACCGATCACGAAGACCCCCACCAGAGTCGGGTTGGCGCGTCTGCTCATGCTTTCACTCTCCCCGGCGCAGGAATGTCCGCACCGCGGGGTCCTCTGAATGGTCCCGTAGCTCGGCCGGGTTGCCCACGGCCGTCGCGGTTCGCGTATTGGTATCGAGAAAGATGCTGTTGGTCGCGATGGCGAAGATGCTCGGTAGCTCGTGCGTCACCACGACGAACGTGGTCCCGAGGCTCTCCTTGAGCTCGATGATAAGCTCGTCCAGCAAGTGCGAGCTGATGGGGTCGAGGCCGGCCGACGGCTCATCGATGAACAGGATCTCCGGATCGAGCGCCATGGCGCGCGCCAGGCCGGCCCGCTTCCGCATCCCGCCGCTGATCTCGGCCGGATAGTAGTCCTCGAAGCCGCGCAGTCCCACCAGGGCCAATTTGAGCGATGCCACCGCACGTATCTCGCTGGAGTCCAGCTCCGTGTATTCCTCGAGAGACAGAGCGATGTTCTCCGACAGGGTCATCGAGCTCCACAGCGCGCCCCCCTGGAACAGGACGCCGAAGCGACGCAGGAACGCCTCCCTGTCTTCGAGCGGAGCTCGTGTGAAGCTCACCCCGTCGTAGAAGATCTCGCCGCGGGCCGGCTCCACCATACCCAGCAGGTGACGCATCAGGGTGCTCTTCCCGCACCCGCTTCCGCCCATGATGACGAATACGTCACCCCGATTCACGCCGAAACCGAGGTCCCGCATCACCACGAAATCACCGTACGCCATGGTGAGATCCCGCACGCAGATCTGGGCTGACGGGCGCTCGGCGGCGGGGACCGGGTCGATCATCAGATACCGAACACCCACGAGATGACCTGGGCGATGCCGCAGGCCACGATGATGGCGATGACCCCGTTGACGACGGCCCGCGTGGCCGCGTCACCGACCGCCGACGCGCTGCTCCCCGCCTCCATTCCCTGCTTGCAGCCCGCCACGGCGACGAGGAGACCGTACACCGTTCCCTTGATCACGCCCGGGATGAAGTGCGTCATGTTCAGCGAGGCCGTGGTCTGCTGAATGTAGGCTGTGGGCGTGATCTCCAGCAGCCCCGTTCCCACGATGAAGCCACCCAGGATACCCATGAAATCGGCGTAGATCGTGAGCAGCGGCATCATGAGCACGAGGGCGGCGATCCGTGGAACGACCAGGAACTCCATGGGCGAGATCCCCGTGGTGCGAAGCGCGTCGATCTCCTCGGTCACCTTCATCGTGCCGAGCTGCGCCGCGTACGCCGCTCCGCTCCTCCCCGCCACGACGATGGCCGTCATGAACGCCGCCATGTCGCGGACCATCCCCACGGCCACCAGATCCGCCACGTAGATCGCGGCCCCGAAGCGCTCCAGCTGCACGGCGCCCACGAACGCCAGGATGAGGCCAAACAGGATCGCGACGATTGACACGATGCCGAGAGCATCGGCTCCGGCCTGCTGGATCAGAAGACGGAGGTCGGATCTCCGGTAGCTGGCGGAGCCGCGCAGAAAGCGGCCGAACGCCAGCGTGGCTTCGCCGAGGAACCGGACTTCGGACACGGCCCCATCCCACGCCCTGTATCCCAGCGCCCCGGCCCTCGCCAGGAAAGGCACCTTCGACTCCGCGACCCGCGCACCTTCGCGTTCGGGCACGGCACGCGCGAGGTCCACCAGTCGTCTCACGCCGCTCGGCAGGCCACCGCGGTCGACGGGAATGCTGCGCTCGTCGCACGCATCCTCGACCCCCTGCAGGAAGGTGAGCACACTGGAGTCCCAGCCCCCGATCGCGGTCGCGTCGTACCGGACGCCCGTCGGCGGCGGCGGGGCGTCCAGGGCGGCCTCCACCGCCGTGGTGCCGGGCAGGTGCGCCCGAAGCTGCCAGGTGCCGGCCAGCCCCACGACCAGCGCGTCGCCGGCTCTCTCCAGCGAGACCCTGGCTCCGTCCGGACCGGAGGACGCCTGGGCTTTCATGGCGATTCCGTCAGGCATCGTCCGGTGGCTCCGGGGTCTCCGCCGCGCCGCGGTCCTTAGTATCGGCATCCGGGGTGTACGGGCTATCGGTCGCGGACTCCGAGCCCGACATCGAGCCGGGTGGCATCACGATCGACATCCCGGCGACGGTTCCGGTAACCGGCATCTCGACTTTCGGCAGGTAGTCCGAGAACATCTCGCCGTAGATCTCCCACACTGTGACCCACAGCGCCGCCACGATCGGGCCGATGATGAAACCCGAGGGGCCGAAGAAGAAGATTCCCCCGAGCGTGCTGACCAGGACCAGCAGGTCCGACATCTGCGTGTCCCGGCCCACGAGGCGCGGCCGGAGAACGTTGTCCACCATGCCCACGACGACGGCGCACCACGCCCCCAGCGCGATCGCCGGCTCCGTCTGCCCGAGGGCCAGCAGATAGATCACGGCAGGCACCCATACGAAGGCCGTCCCGATCCCCGGTATGATCGACAGGATCATCATGACCACTGTCCAGAAGGCCCAGCCCTTGATTCCGGCGATCCAGAAGGCAATTCCCGCCAGCCCCCCCTGCACCACCCCGATCACCAGAGTCCCCTTGATCGTGGCCCGGGCAACCGACACGAACTTGGAGACGAGCCGGTTTTCGGCGTCCTGGTCCAGCGGCATGTAATAGAGAAGGCGGGCCATGTACCGTTTCCCGCTCGTCAGGAAGAAGAACATCGCGTACAGCATGACGAAGAGCTGGAAGAAGAACACCGCCGTGCCACGGCTCGCCGCCGCGACCGAGGTTACGAGGAAGCTGCCCAGACGGCCGGCGAACTCCGCCACCTTGGTCGAGATCAGGTCCTGGTACGGCTGGATCGTCTCCCAGAAAGGGATGCGCCTCAGCAGAGAGTCGAGCTCGTGGGGCTGCGAGATCTCGCGCTCCACCCAGGGCCCGACGGATGCGCTCACCTCGACCGCCTGTCCGACGACGATCCCGAGAAAGGCGAGGATCGGAACGATCAGAACCAGGACGAAGAACAGGATGGTGAGCACGGCGGACGTGGTCTTCCGCCCTCCTAGGCGCCCGGTGAGGCGGCGGTAGAATCGGTGCATCATTCCGCTGAACACGGCGGCGAGGAACAGGGCTTCCAGGAATCCGCGGATCATGCTGAAGAACACCGCCGTGATGGACAGGGCCAGCACGATGAGAAAAATCCCCTCGAACTTTTTCCTTTCGGCGATCTCTACCATGGGTGATCTCCGGAACTGTTGAAGCGGCGAATGACTCCGGAAGGTCGTGCCGCACGGGGGTCGTTGGCAATCCCGGCCGCGCTTTTCTTTCGGCCCTTCCCCGCTTATCGTGCCCGACCGTCGGCGCCGGGCTTCAGGCCGCCGATGGCCGGTTCCGAGGCACACACATGACCGTGGCACGCACAGGAGGACTCTCGTTCATGGACCCTAGCACCGGACAGCCCCGAGACACCTGGGGATCCAAGGTCGCCTTCGTCCTGGCGGCCGCGGGCAGCGCGATCGGTCTCGGCAACATATGGGGCTTTCCGACGGTGGCGGGCCAGAACGGTGGCGCCGCGTTCCTCCTGATCTACCTGGTGGCGGTGGCCCTGATCGGTGCTCCCGTGATGCTGTCGGAGCTCATAGTCGGCCGCCGGACGCAGCGCAATCCGGTGGGGGCGTTCAAGGCCCTGGCGCCAGGGACGGCCTGGGTGTTCGTGGGAGGGCTCGGCGTGCTGACCGGGGTCGTGATACTCAGCTTCTACTCGGTGATCGCAGGTTGGACGCTGGCCTACATCTTCAAGACCCTCGCCGGAACCTTCGGTCCCGGCACCGACACGGAAGCCATCTTCAACGAGCTGGCGGGTGGTCCCGGGCCGGCGATTTCCTGGCACCTGCTGTTCATGGCGCTCACGGTGTATGTGGTTCTGGGCGGCGTTCGCGACGGGATCGAACGCTGGACGAAGGTGCTCATGCCGCTCCTGTTCGCTCTTCTCGTGCTGTTGGCCATACGGGCCGTCACCCTGTCGGGGGCCGAGGCCGGCCTGGATTTCTACCTGCAGCCCGACTTCAGCAAGGTGACGGGCAAGGTGGTGCTCGCGGCCATCGGCCAGGCTTTCTTCAGCCTCAGCCTGGGCATGGGCGCCATGATCACGTACGGCTCGTACGTGGCGAAACGCGACGACCTGGTGTCGTCGGCGGCCTGGGTGACGTTCGCCGATACGAGCATCGCGATTCTGGCCGGGCTGATCATCTTCCCGACCCTGTTCCACGCGGGCCTCGAGCCGGGGGCGGGCGGACCCGGGATGGTGTTCGTAGTCCTCACCTCCCTGCTCTCCTCGATCCCGCCCGCCCCGTACGGAGGCGTGATCTTCGGCACGGGCTTCTTCATGCTGCTGGGCATCGCGGCCCTGACGTCGAGCGTCTCGCTTCTCGAGGTCATCACCTCGTGGGCAGTGGACGAGAGGGGAATGTCACGACGCAGGGCGGCGATCACCTTCGGTGTCGTGGCGTTCGCTCTCGGCATTCCGAGCGCCCTGGCGAACGGCGCCGTTTCCTGGCTGTCGAGCCTTCCCGGAATCGGCATGGACTTCCTGAGCTTCCTGTTCCTGCTGTTCGGTCAGTATTCGCTGGTGATCGGCGCGCTCCTGATCAGCGTTTTCGTGGGCTGGGTGTGGGGCGCGCGCGCGGCAGGGGAGGAAGTGCGGGAGAACGACGGGAAGTTCCCGCTGGGCCGGACGTGGGCGTTCCTGATCCGCTTCGCGTGTCCGATCGCGATCGTCGCGATCCTGATCAATCTGGTGGCGAGCCTGCTGTAGCCCGGGGGGAAGCGCGTCGGGCGACCATCGCGGCGCCCGGGTCCGTACGGGACCGGGCGCCGTCGTACCTCAGTCGTCGACCGTCCACGTCCGGCCGCCGTACAGCAGCTCCGCCAGGCCGCGACCCTCCGACTCCGCCTGCACCTGGGCCAGGACGAGATCGTCGAACGTGGGCGCCGGATCGTGATACAGAACACCCACCGCCATCGGAAAGTCCGGTGGCTCGAGCCCGGCCAGCATCGTGGCCAGTGCTCGATTCGTCTGGTCGTGCACCAGGACGTCGGACTCGTCGACGCCTTCCTCTCCCACGGTGACGACCTCGATC
>JBDHFS010000179.1:0-6669 GCA_039590285.1 Gemmatimonadota bacterium | reverse complement strand
TCAACGCCAACGGGTCCAGGGACATCGCGGAGCCCGTGGCACCAGCCGTGATGGGCCGAATGACAGCCGGTGACGGCACGATCGTCTTCATGGGCGACGCGAACCTGATCGAGGCCATTCCACAGCCCTTAACAGACAACATCCTCCAGGCTCTCCTACCGGGTGTCGTAGGCGAGCCGCATGGAACTCAGGCTGGGATGGTCTTCCTGGCCTATCCGGAGTGCGTCGCCGGGTGTGATTAGTTGCAGGCTGTGCGCCCGTTCAGGTCGGGCTCTGTAGCCCCACGCAGGCGCCCCGCTCTAAGATCGATAGCCCAGCTCCACGGTGTTACCCGGAAGCAAAGAGGCCACGCCGACATGGCGTGGCCTCTTTGATGCGCCCGACAGGATTCGAACCTGTGACCTTCTGCTCCGGAGAACGTATATCTGCGCCAGCCAGGCGCAGCCAGCCGCAGAAATAGCTGTATTTCAGGGTTTCAAGCGCAGTGGGGCACAGTGAGGCGCAGCCAGCAACGGCACAATTGACGTCACAAACTAGAATCGTGGCGCTTCGCTTTGCTCGCACGGCGGCGGGCGGGACAGGCGCTCTAAGGCGCTCTCCCCTATATTGATTTCACCCCCTTCGTTCCTTTAGAGGCGTCTATGCCCCACCTCCTGGAACGACTGAAGTTGGCACTGGCGGATCGTTACGCCGTCGAGTCGGAAATCGGCCGCGGCGGCATGGCCGTGGTCTTCCTCGCCGAGGACCTGAAGCACCATCGTCAGGTAGCCCTCAAGGTCCTGCATCCAGAGCTGACGGCCACACTCGGTGCCGAGCGGTTCCTGCACGAGATCGAGATCATAGCCGGCCTGCAGCACCCTCATATCCTCCCGCTCTACGACTCTGGTGAGGCGGAAGGGCTCCTGTACTACGTGATGCCCTATGCCGAAGGGGAATCGCTGCGGCAGCGTCTCGACCGTGAGAAGCAGCTGGCGGTGGACGCGTCAGTGCGGATCACCGTCGAGGTGGCCGACGGGCTCGACTACGCGCACCGGAAGGGCGTGGTCCACCGCGACATCAAGCCGGGCAACATCCTGCTTGCGGAGGGCCACGCGACGATAGCCGACTTCGGTATCGCAAGGGCCATCGAGGTAGCCAGAGCAGACAGGGTCACGAGCACCGGACTGGGAGTCGGGACGCCCCTGTACGCGAGCCCCGAGCAGGCGACGGCTCAGGAGACGCTCGACGGACGCACCGACATCTATTCGCTCGGCTGCGTGCTGTACGAGATGCTGGCCGGTCAGCCGCCTCTGACGGGTGCAACGCCGCAGATCATCCAGGCAAGGCGCCTCTCGGAAACCCCGTCACCACTGCACAACGTGCGGGACACGGTGCCACCGGCGTTGGATCACGTGATTGCTCGTGCGCTGGCCCGGATTCCCGCGGATCGGTATGCCACGGCTTCTCAGTTCGGACAGGCGCTCCAAGCTGTGCTCTTCGCGGCTACACCGGCAGGGATGGTAGACCTTGCTACGACGCCTGGCGAGCTTGCTGCGACTCCTTCGGCGGTCGCGCCGGAGCAGAAGCGGAAGGTGCCTCGCTGGGCGCTCTTCGCCGTCCCCACCCTGGGGATCGCGGTCGTCATAGCCGGTGTGATGCTGTGGCTCTCGAACGATTGGCCGGGACGCGGACCGTTACAGATCACGACCTCGAACATCCGTTCCGTGACGAACGACCCTGGCCTCGAGTTCCAGCCTGCGATCTCGCCGGACGGGAGCGAGGTGGCGTACGTCGAGGGTCCCATGGAGAACCCACGCATCGTCGTGCGGAGCGCCATCGAGGTGGGCGGCGGCGGTGAGACGCGCCCCGGTGAGGAGGTCAGTGAATTCCATTGGCTCCCGAGGTGGAGACCCGACGGCGCGTCCTTGCGGTTCCTGGCTTGTCCACTCGGACCACCGGTGGGCTTCCCATCTGGTTGTGATTGGAGGGAGGTGGGAAGTCGAGGTGGTTCCGTCCAGACTATTGGTGTTCCGCGTGTGTCGGACCGCTACACATGGTCCCGGGACGGAACCCGCGTGGCGTTCGTGGTTGGGGACAGCCTTTTCGCCTATTCAGCTGACAATGGCGAGCCCGAGTTGCTGAGCGTGCACGCCGTGGAGACGTCGGCCCCACATTCGCTCGCCTGGTCACCCGACGGGCGACTGCTCGCCTATGTGAATCGCAACCTCTATTGGAGATTCAGCGTGAACGTGGCCAACGCGTCCATCTGGATCCTGGATGCCGACGGCGGCGAGCCGGTTCCGGTGACTGACGAGGCGCACCTGAACGTGAGCCCCCAGTGGCTTCCCGACAGCCGTCATCTCCTGTTCGTGTCGAACCGGGATGGCCCTAGAGGGATCTACGTCGTCGAGGTGGGACCTGAAGGGCCACGAGGGACCCCACGAAGCGTGCTCTCCTCATCGGATCCCCACTCCATCTCGGTTTCTGCGGATGGCAGGAGACTCGCCTTTGCCAAGTTCCCGGGAGCCCAGAACATCTGGGCCGTTCCGATTCCCCAAGCCGGGGTCGTTTCGATCAGGGCAGCGGTCCCAGTCACCGCGGGTACTCAGGTCGTTGAGAGCCACAGTCTGTCCCCCGATGGTGAGTGGATCGTCTTCGACAGCAACCGCCGGGGAGAGTTTGACATCTATAAACAGCCGTTGGAAGGTGGATCCCAGCAGTTGATCGCCGATATCACTGGCCACGCGTTCGCTCCTGACTGGTCCTCGGTTGGCGCTGAGATAGCATTCTATGCGAGATCGGAGAAGACTGGAGGTGGCGGCGAGGTATTCGTCCTGTCGGGGAGCGGCGGCGCTCCGGAGCAGCTCACGGACTTCCCCGGTAACGACGACTTTCCGGACTGGTCCCCGGATGGGCTTGCCATCGCATATCACTCTATGGGGCCCCAGGGTGCGGGACCCCAGGGGATCTGGCTCGTATCACGCGACAGCTTGAGCTTGCCGTGGAACGACCCGGTTCAACTGACCGACTTCGGATGCGCTCTTCCCGATTGGGCTCCCGACGGTGCGAGCCTGGTGTGCCGCACTGAGGCGGGATGGGTGCGAGTGTCAGAGGATGCCGAGGTCCTTTCGCGCTACGATCCCACGACAGCCGGGATACAGAGCTTCACAAACCTCCAGTTCTCACCTGACGGATCCAGGCTCTACGTGGTTGGTGCCCAGGAAGACGGATCTCGGGGCGTATGGTGGATCCCGGTCGACGGAGGGGATGCCACCAAAGTCGTGGCGTTCGACGATCCTTCTCTGACCGTGGCCGGCTATCTCACGGTGGGTCCGGAGGACCTCTATCTCACCATCTCCGAATACGAGAGTGACATCTGGGTGATGGATCTGGATTGGTGAGGGATATGCCCGACCTCCTGGAACGTCTCGCATTAGCACTTGCGGACCGCTACACCGTCGAGTCGGAGATCGGCCGCGGCGGAATGGCCACCGTTTACCTCGCCGAGGACCTGCGCCACGATCGCAAGGTCGCGATCAAGGTCCTGCACCCGGAGCTGGCGGCTTCTGTCGGTGCCGAGCGGTTCCTGCAAGAGATCAAGACCGTCGCCGGCCTCACCCACCCTCACGTGCTTCCGCTCTACGACTCGGGCGGGGCTGACGGGCTGCTGTACTTCGTGATGCCCTATGTGGAAGGTGAGAGCCTGCGGCAGCGACTGGAGCGGGAGAAGCAGCTCCCGGTGGAAGAGGCGATCCGGATCGCTCGGGAAGTAGCCGACGCGCTCGACCATGCCCACCGGAACGAAGTGATTCACCGGGACATCAAGCCAGCGAACATCCTTCTGGAGGAGGGACACGCGGTCGTCACGGACTTCGGTGTGGCTCGAGCTATCAGTGCGGCCGGTGGGGAGAAGGTCACCGCCACCGGCATGGCGGTCGGCACGCCGGCCTACATGAGTCCGGAGCAGGCAAGTGGGGAGGAGGTGGACGAGCGTAGCGACATCTACGCACTCGGCTGTGTGCTGTACGAGATGCTGGCCGGGGAGCCGCCGCTCACGGGCGCTACCCCGCAGTCCACGGCAGCCAAGCGACTCACGGACCGACCCACGCCGCTGGGCGCCATGCGGAGCACGGTTCCTGGAAGGCTAGAGTCGCTGGTGGAGCGGACGTTGGCGACATCGGCGGTCGATCGACCGGCTACGGCACGCCAGCTTGCCGAGGAACTCGCGGAGGTTCGGAGAAGTCCCGAGCCTGCCGCCCGGAGGTCACCTGCGGCGCGCTGGCTGGTGCCCGTGCTCGGACTGACGGTCATCGCAGTCGTGGTGGCAATCGTCTCGATGCTGACCACCGACCGATCCGCGACGCGGCAGGCGAGGCTGCTCCCGGTCGGCGCGGATCTCGGTGCCCAGTCCATCGCCGTCCTCCCGTTCGCGAACAACACCGGGGCCGACAGCCTCGACTGGCTTCGCATTGGCCTCGCGGACATGCTGGCCACCAACCTGGCCCAGCTTGAGGCTGTACGTGTGGTCGGCGTCGAGCGGCTGTTGGACCTCATGCGGCAGGCGGGTCGGGAGGAAACAGACCGGATACCGGAGGATCTGGCCCTGAACATTGCGGCAGCCTCAGGCGCCCGTACTATGATCCGCGCAGCTCTAGCCGGAGGTGGCTCCAGGCTCCGGATGGATGTCCGCCTCATCGACGTCAGTGACGGCACGATCATCTCCGCTGAGCCGGCTCGCGGTGCGGACTTGTTCGCACTGGTGGACGACGTGTCCGCGCGGCTCTTGAGCCGGGTGCTAGGCGAGGCCATCACGCCAACCGAGCTCACTCCGGTAGCACAGCTGACCACGACCAGCCTCGAGGCGTACCGGGAGTACCAGGCGGGCCTCCTGGCGACCAACCGCTTCTTGCCGGCGGACGCAATCGAGCACTACCAGCGGGCGGTCGAGTTGGACTCCACGTTCGCTCTCGCCTGGCTGGGTCTCGGTATATCGACCCGGGGACAGATGTCGGCTGACTACCTTCAGCGGGCCGAGGAGTACTCAGCGGATGCTCCGGAGAGAGATCGCCTCTTGATCCAGGCGTTTCTTGGTATCTGGGAGGGGGGAGAGTACGCCGGCTACTTCGAGGAACTGGTCGCCAAGTACCCGGACGAAAAGTTGGGGCGGGTCCGACTGAGCGACGTGTACAGGGACCAGGGCCGTCATGACGAAGGTCGCCGCCTTCTCGAAGAGGTACTCAGGCTGGACCCATACTTCATAATAGCCCTCAATCAGCTGATCTACCTGGAAGCGGATGCAGGAAACGAGGCAGCGGCGGACTCCCTGAGTCTCCGTTTCATCGAGCTGGAGCCTGATCAGTGGAACCCATTCGACACGCGGGCCGACATCCTCAGGATGTTCGGGCGGCACGAGGAGTCTCGTGCCATGCACCGCGAGGCGATCCGCCGCAATCCGCGGAATCGGTGGTCATACTGGCGGCTGGTGCGCTCGTATGTAGAGGAGGGTGATCCAGCCGGCGGGCGGGCGGCGCTGCAGCCGTTCCTGACCACCGATGACCCCGACGTTGCCGTGTATACGCGGTGGTTAGAAGCTTTCACCTACACCGCGGAGGCACGCTACCTCGCTGCGCTCGACGCCTACCGCGGAGCCTTGGCGAAGGCGACCGACGTCTCACAATGGCCCGATCTCCCGGCCAACATCGGAGCCCACGCGAACGCGACAGGAGCATACGAGGAAGCGGAGGAAGCGTTCCGAGAGCTGGATCGGATCGAGCAGCTGCGAGGCCGAGCCCTGTTCGGGATTCTCAGCACCAATGGAAAGCAGGGGCGGTTCGACGAGATGACCCGGGTGCGAGACGCGGCTGCTGCGGACATCGATGCCGCGCCTGAGTCTGCGCGAATGCACATTGCCGATGGACTGATCGCCTGGTACCGCGATGGTGACGCCGGGGAAACCGTGCGGCTCTTCGGGGAAGGACGGGCAGCGGCCGGCCTCACAAAGACTGACGCCCTCGGGAGTGTCCAGGGTGAGGAGGTTCTCGCCCTCATAGCGGTAGGCCGGGCGTCGGACGCGCTTGGGATCATCGACGATCTCGAAAGATTTGGAACTGATGATACCCAGCCTATTCTCGTCCACACAGCATGGTACCTGCGCGGCAGGGCATACGATGCGATGGACGAAGCCGAACCCGCCCTGGAGAGCTACGAGCGGCTGCTCGACCTATTCGGCGACAGAGTCCGTGAGGTGGTTCTCTTCAGGGACACCCCTGAGCGCGTCGCGCGCCTGAGAGGTGAGCCCTGAGCCGATCGCCATAGCCTGCTTTCGTGCGTGGCGGCGGGCGGCCAGCGACCTGACTCCGACGCACATAGCCTGTGTATATTGAGTGAGCGCAAGCGCCCCTCGGCTCATGCGCCGACCGTTAGGCCGAACGTCAAAGACGTAGAAGAGGAGCTTCCGCCACGCCGGGCGCTTCGCCTTGACGCGTGCGCTTTCAGTCTGATCCGCTAGATTGTTGATGGTTCTTCCGGCGAGCCAGGCCGTACCCCCCACGACGTGACTCCGCCGTATTCAGTACCTGCATCGCAAGGCGCTGGAGCTGGAGCTGCACCCGGTGATCGTCATCAACAAGGTCGACCGTCACAGACGGACCGTCATGAAGCGGAAGCTGACCCCGTTCCTCGAGAACATCG
>JBDHFS010000178.1:0-6489 GCA_039590285.1 Gemmatimonadota bacterium | reverse complement strand
AGGCGACTACCAGGTCGGGCTCGAGGCACGATTAGCCGGCGAGGCGGCGGCGAGCCTCGGAGCCTCGTTCTCGGTCGTGGTGGGCGATGGCCCCGTCATCGTGCCACTGGACATCACGGGCGGCGGCACGGCAGCCGCGCAGGGCGACGTGCTGGCCTTCGGAATCGCGGCCCTGGATGACCAGGGGCAGCCGGTACCGGAGTCCGAGATATCGTGGCGCATCGAGCCGGGATTCTCGGGCCTGATTACGACTGACGGAGACTTCGTGGCCTATGCCGTCGGGACCACGAGCGTGATCGCCGAGGCGCCCGGAATTGCCGACACGGTCGAGGTCGGCATCACTTCCCGTGACATTCCGGCCGGTTCCTTCCAGGTCGGAGCCAACCCGACGATCGAGAAGCGATACACCTCCGATCACTGGGAATACGGAGACGTGGCGTACACGGGCACCTGGGGTTGTCGCGCGGTCGTGGACGGACAGTGCGGAAACACGCTGTACGTATGGGATATCACGAATCGCTCGGCCCCGGCCCTCGTGGATTCGATCCAGGTCGATGCCCGCGTGGTCAACGACGTGAAGTTCAACGAGACGGGCAGCCTCGCGATCATCACGCACGAGGCGTCATCCGATGGTGGCAACGGGATCACGCTCCTCGATCTCGCGGATCCTTTCCATCCGTCCGTGATCACACGCTTCGCCCCGCCGGACCTGGCACCCGGGGTCCACAACGTATGGATCGACGGCTCTTACGCTTACCTGGTCGTCGACGGGTCCGTGCCGAGCGCCGGTCTCCGCGTGATCGACATCTCCGACCCGGCCAACCCGCAGATCGTGGCCTCGTACTACGGGGGAGGGAGCTTCCTGCACGACGTCTACGTGGGGGACGGCCTCGCTTTCCTGTCGCACTGGACCTCGGGGCTCATCATCCTGGATGTGGGCCATGGAGTGGCTGGAGGATCTCCGACCGCCCCGGTGGAGGTGAGCCGCATCGCTCCGCCCGGGTATCGCGTGCACAACGCGTGGTACTGGCCGGAAGCCGGATACGTGTTTCTCGGAGACGAGATCGGACTTCCGGGCCTCGTCAAGGTCATCGACGTGAAGACCCTGGCCAGCCCCAGGGAGGTGGCCGGTTACACCGTGCACGGCGCGGCGCCTCACAACTTCTGGGTCGATGAGGACCGGGGGATCGCGTACTTCGCGTGGTACGAGAACGGAATCCAGGCGGTCGACGTCTCCGGGACCCTGCTCGGTGAGCTCGATAAGCAGGCCCGGCGCATCGCCAGCATCCAGTACGACATTGGAGGCGCGTGCGTGAACAGCGGCACCTGTGCCTGGGCCCCCCAGCTGCACGACGGTTACGTCTACGTGTCCGATATGAACAGCGGGCTGTGGGTGCTTCAGCCGACTTTCTGAGCCGCGTGCGAGGCCGGGGCCGGGACGCCCGCTTTCCGGCCACGCTACTGCTCGTGGCGGTGGCGAACGTCCCGATCGCCTCGTGCTCCTCCGGTGACAGTCTCCGCGACGGGCCGGCCGCGCCGGCCGGGCCGAGGCTGTACGTGACGTCCGGTCTCACGGACGAAGTTCTCCGGCTGGATCCGGAAGACGGGTCGATCGTCGGCCGTATCCCGACCGACCGACGGCGGGACGAGGTGGACGAGCCGCACGGCGTCGCCGCCAGCCCGGATGGGCTCCACTGGTACGTCACCGTGTCGCACGGCGAGCCGACCCTGTGGAAGTACGAGACGGAGGGCGACCGACTCGTGGGGAGGGTCTCGCTTCCGACCGCCGGCGCCGCCCGGATCGGTATCACGCCGGACGGAAGCCGCGGGTTCGTTCCCGACTACGACCGCTCCCGCCCTGGAGAGTACGGCCGCCTGGCGGTAATCGATCTGCGCGACCTGGAGGTGGAGGGCACGCCGCTCGTGTGCGCCGGACCTCATCACGCGGCTGCGGACCCGGAGGGTGTGCTGGTGGCCGTGGCCTGTAGTCTGGGGGACGAGATCGTCCTGCTCGACGCCACGACACTCGAGGAGAAAGGGCGCTTTCCGGCCGGAGAGGAGCCCGGCGCGCCAGGCCATCCCCGCTACCGGCCTCTCAACCTGGCGTGGTCACCCGATGGGCGAACGCTCTACGCGGGGCTTCATCTGGCCGGTGTCGTGCGGGCGTTCAACCGGGAGGGTCGCGTCGTGGGCACCGCGGTGGTGGGCGACCGGCCGGCGCAGATCGAGGTGACGCCTGACGGAGGAACCGTCGTCGTCGCGAACAGGGGCGAGGCGTCGGTGTCCATAGTCGACGCCGCGACGCTCACCGAGCGGCTCAGGGTCGATGTAGTAGCCGCCCACCCGCACGGAATCGCTGTCGATGCCGAGGGTCGCCGGGCCTTCGTCTCGTGCGAAGGGACGCCCGAGACATTCGGACGGGTCGTCGCCGTGGACCTGAGCCAGGGCCGCGTTCTGTGGTCGGTGGAAGCGGGGGCCTATACGCTGGGCGCCGCATTCATAGCGGCCGGATCCTGAGCCGGCTCTCGACGGCGGGCGCACCGCCTGTGTTACAGTGCCTGGAGGAACCTCTCGAGCCTGGCTTGCGCTTCCTCCGCCACCGCGTGAATTGCCGGGTTGTCCGCCACGTCCATCATGGTGTGCGGCCTCACGACGGCGACCTCAACCCCGTCGTCCGTGGCCGCGATCACCACGTTGCACGGCAGGAGCAGACCGATGTTGTCGTCCTCTCCGAGCGCCCGGTGCGCCAGCGCCGGGTTGCATGCGCCGAGGATGACGTAGGGGCGGAAGTCTACCCCCAGCTTGGCTTCGAGCGTGGACTTCACGTCGATGGACGTGAGGACTCCGAAGCCTTCCCGCTGGAGCGCGACAGTCGCCCGCTCGATCGCCTCGTCCATGCCGGTTCCGGGCAGCGCCCTGTGCATGCTGTATGAGTTCTCTCTCATGGCTCTATCCTGAGTGCAAATCGCTGGACACACGGCTCGGACCCGTATCCTGCCGTCCGCCCGGGTCGTCCGCAATCACCCGTTCGTACCCCGAAACGCCTCCCCTCCGGCTCCCCGGCGAGGTAAATTAAAACATGCGCTTCAGCTTCCCGACGCGACCGATCCTGGTCTCCTACCTCGTCCTTCTGGCCGCGTGCGGCGGCTCCACGCCGCCCCCGATGACGTCGGTGTCCGAGAACTGGTCGGAGGAGGGCATGGCCTCATGGTACGGCCCCGGCTTCCATGGGAAGCGGACGGCCTCGGGCGAGGTCTATGACATGGAGGACATGACGGCGGCTCACAAGCGCCTGCCGTTCGGAACCGTCGTGCGGGTGGAGAATCGGGACAACGGTCGGCGCACGGAAGTCCGGATCAACGACCGCGGGCCGTTCGTGGACGACCGCATCATCGATCTCTCCCGGGCGGCGGCGCGGGACATCGGAATGCTCGGTCCGGGAACCGCGCACGTGAGAATCGCTGTTGTCGAAGTGTCGGCGATGCTCAGTTGCAGCCTGGTCCAGGTGGGCGCGTTCTCGAGCCTGGACAACGCGGGCGATCTGGAGGAGCGGCTGCGTGACGAGGGGCACCCGGTCATCGTCCGCCGGGGTGACGACGGGTTAACCCGAGTGTATCTGGGACCCTACGATGATCTGGGTCGAGCGCAGCGGACTCGCGATCGTTATGATGGAATTCTACTGCCCTGCGAGGGAGCGTGATCGGCGAGCGAGGGTCGAGAAACCCCAGGTCCCTCACCGGGTATGCTACCGGGCCGCGTTTGAGGGGCGGTACTTATCCGCGGCGCGTGTGCGCTCGGACCGACGGAGGAAAGACATGACACGCAGCCCGGTTCACAAGAGGGCTCTCGTATCACTGGCCGCGCTCCTGGTCGGGGCGGCGGCGCTTCCGGGGCCCGTCGAGGCCCAGTACTTCGGACGGAACAAGGTCCAGTACAAGACGTTCGAGACCAAGGTGCTCGTGACGGAGCACTTCGACATCTACTACTACCCCGAGATGGAGCCGATCGTCGGAGAGGCCGGGCGCATGGCGGAGCGCTGGTATGCCCGCATCGCCCGGCTTCTGGACCATCAGCTCAAGGGGCGCCAGCCCCTCATCCTTTACGCCAGCCATCCGGACTTCGAGCAGACCAACGCCATCTTCGGAGAGATCGGCGAATCCACGGGCGGCGTCACGGAAGTCCTGAAGCGGCGGATCGTTCTGCCACTGGCGGGCACGCTCAACGAGTCGGACCACGTGCTCGGACACGAGCTCGTGCACGCCTTCCAGTTCGATATCACGAGCCTCACCGGCGAGGGCGGAGTCGGATTCCGCGGGCCGACGGCGCTTCTTCTGCCCCTGTGGTTCATCGAGGGGATGGCTGAATACCTGTCCGTCGGTCCGGTGGACGCCCACACGGCGATGTGGATGCGGGACGCGGCGGCGTGCAATTGCCGGCTCCCCACCCTGCGAGACCTGACCACCCGGATGTGGGATTACTTCCCGTATCGCTGGGGCCAGGCCTTCTGGGCGTTCGTCGCCGGGAAGTGGGGAGACGAAGCCGTGGGCAAGGTGCTCAAGGTGGCGGGGCGCTCCGGCAACCCCGAGCAGGCCCTCGAGGCCGTCCTGCAAGTCACGATCCCGCAGCTCGAGGCCGAGTGGCACGAGGCCATCTACGATGCGTACGCCGACGTCGCGGCGCAGAGGCTGGGACCGGCCGCCGAGATCGCGTTCGTTCCACCGCCTCGTCCCGATGATCCGGGGGAACCGGACCCTCCGGAAGAGGGCGACACGGATGACGTGAAGCAGCTGGGCGACCTTGACAAGCTGCCACCACTCCCACAGCACGGAGACGCCACCCAGATCGTGTCTCAGCAGCGAGGGGCCGGCGGTTTGAACGTCGGACCTGCCCTGAGTCCGGACGGATCTCGGGTCGTTTTCCTGTCCGAGAAGGACCTGTTCGCCATTGAGATGTTCCTGGCGGATGCCGAGACCGGCCGGATCATCCGGCGGCTCACCAAGGCCGCGGTTGACTCCCACTTCGAGAGCCTCCAGTTCATCAACTCCGCCGGCGCTTGGAGCATGGACAGCCGGCTGTTCGCGTTCGCGGTGGTCATCAAGGGACGTCCGGCCATCACGATCCTCGAGGCCGAAACGGGCGAGCGGGTACAGGAGATCAGATTTCCGGAGCTGGGCGAGATCTACACGCCCACGTTCTCTCCCGATGGCCGGAGCCTCGCCTTCGCGGCCATCGTGAACGGGCACACGGACCTGTTCATCGTGGACCTGGAGACCGAGGAGCTTCGTCGTCTGACAACGGACCTGTACTCGGACCTGCAGCCGGCCTGGTCGCCGGACGGGGCGGTGATCGCCTTCGTGACGGACCGTTTCTCGACCGACATTCAAAACCTCGACTACGGCAACTACCGCCTTGGACTGATAGACCCATCCACGGGCGATATCCAGGCGATGCCGGTATTCGGCGTCGGAAAGCACATCGATCCGCAATGGGCGCCCGATGGCCAGAGCCTGTACTTCGTCACGGATGTAAGCGGAATCAGCAACGTCTACCGGTACGAGTTCCAGGGCGGAACGCTGTATCAGGTGACGGATCTCATCACGGGTGTCAGCGGCATCACCGGTCTCAGCCCGGCGATCAGTGCCGCCGCAGCGTCCGATCGTCTGGTCTACACGGCGTTCGAGCGGGGCGACTACAACCTTTACCGACTCGATTCGAGAGAAGAGCTGGACGGAACGCCGATCGAGGCGGCGATCGCAGGCGTCAGCCCGGCGGTCCTGCCGCCGCAGGATCGTAGCCCCGGTCTCGTGACCGTCCTGCTGGATGAGCCCCAGCTCGGTCTCGCCGACACGCTGACGTTCAGCGGGGCAGCCTACAAACCGGGCATAACCCTCGATTACGTGAGCCAGCCACAGCTGGCCGCCGGAGCCGACCGGTACGGTGCGTTCCTGGCGGGAGGTATCTCACTCTTCTTCAGTGACATGCTCGGCAACCGGAACCTGAGCACGCTGTTCAACATCAACACGGCCAACGGAAACCTCCTCCGCAGCTCGGCCCTCATCGTGGGGTACGAGAACCGCCGCACCCGCTGGAACTGGAACATCGAAGGCGGCCAGATCCCGTACGTGACCCGCCGCTTCGGGCTCCAAGTCGACAACGCGCAGGGCGTGTACGTGGAGACCGAGCTCCGCGAGTGGCAGGTGAATCGAATCGCCACGGCGGGCGTCAGTTATCCGATCAGCCGGGCGAACCGGATCGAGCTGTCGGGCGGCTTCCAGGGGATCGACTTCCACAACGAGGTACGGACCAGCACCCTTTCGTTTTCCGGCGCCGAGTTGGACCGGGAGACCGAGGAGCTTCCGTCTCCGGGGTCCCTGAACATGGGAACCGCCGCCGCGGCTCTCGTCTACGACAACACGATCTTCGGCGGCACCGGCCCCATCCTGGGGCAGCGCTACCGGCTCGAGATATCGCCGCGGGTCGGAGATCTGA
>JBDHFS010000177.1:0-6510 GCA_039590285.1 Gemmatimonadota bacterium | reverse complement strand
GACCCGGATGTTCTGTGCGAGCGGTACATCCCCGGGCGCGAGCTCACTGTGGCCGTGCTGGACGGAGAGGCGCTTCCACCCGTCGAGATCATCCCGAGCCATGACATCTACGACTACGAGTGTAAGTACACGCCCGGCATGTCCCGATACGAAGCACCGGCCGGCCTGTCGGCCGAGGAGTCCGGTCGGATCCAGGAGCTGGCGATCCGCGCGTACGGTGCCCTGCGGCAGAGCTCCTACAGCCGGGTGGATTTCCGCAGGGACGATGACGGGTCCCTGTGGTGTCTGGAAGCCAACAGCCTGCCCGGCCTGACCTCGACCAGCCTGGTGCCGAAGGCGGCGCGAGTCGCCGGAATCGAGTTCCCGGACCTGTGCGAGCGCATCGCGCGCCGCGCGGTGGTCGACGGCGAACGGCGCCGGGCGAGTGCCGGCTGATGGGCCTGGCTGACCGGCGATACGACTCGCGCGGCCCGGGCTCCGGTGGCAGGGGCTCCTGGCGTGGTGGCTCGGGTGGTTGGGGTGGGGGCACGGACGGTGGTATGGGCGGCGGTCTGTTGAGCTACCAGATGACGCCGTGGGTCAAGCGCCTGCTCCTCATCAACTTCGCTGCGTTCGTGGCGGTCAACATGATGGGTCTGGCGCCGTGGCCGTGGGTCCGCGACACGTTCGGCTTCTCGGTCGCCACCTTTCTGCGCCACCCGTGGTCCCCTCTGACCTACATGTTCGTGCACGGGAGCTTCCTGCACATCTTCTTCAACATGCTCATCCTGTTCTTCTTCGGCCCCCCTCTCGAGCGGGCCTGGGGAAGTAGGGAGTTCCTGAAGTTCTACCTGATCTGCGGGATCGGCGCGGCTCTGACCTCACTGCTGCTGGTTCAGATCGTGGGGATGCCGACGGTCGTCGGGGCCTCCGGCGCCCTGTACGGCGTGATGCTGGCTTTCGCGCTCAAATGGCCCAACGCGCCGGTCCTCATCTGGTTCGTTCTGCCCGTGAAGGTAAAATACCTGGTGGGGTTCATGGTATTCATGGACTTCTGGGCCACCCTGAACGCGGGGCGCGGGGCCGGTGGCGGAGTGGCCACGTGGGCGCACCTGGGTGGCGCGGCCACCGCTTTGATATACCTGAAGTACGGTAACCGGATCGAGCGTCGACTTCGTCGCATGCGACCGGGCCGGGCCCGGCTGGGTGTGGAGCAGGGAGGGCGCAGGCGGGGCCGGCGAAGAACGGAGGGAGACCCGAGCCGCCCGGTCGACGGCGATACGCTGGACGAGGTCGACCGGATCCTGGACAAGATCAAGGACGGGGGGATCGAGTCGCTCAAGCCCGAGGAAAAATCGTTCCTCGACGAGATGAGCCGTCGTTATCGCGGCGGCGAGTGACGATCGGATCAGAGCCCTAAAAGCCGCCACGCACGTATAGCACGAGGGGGCTCTCCCGCGGCCGCGCGCCCCCTTTCCACATCAGGGAATCCCGTCTACTATGTTTGGCCCGTCTCGCGGCAGGCGGCCGCCCGACACGAACCCCGACAGGAGGTGAGTGCGATGGGTACCGAGTACGGTTCCTCGGACATCAGAAACATCGCGGTTCTCGGACACGGTGGCAGCGGGAAGACGACTCTCGTGGACGCCATTGCCTACATAGCTGGGTCCACCACGCGTCGCGGCTCGGTCGAGAGTGGCACGACGCATACCGACTTCACACCCGAAGAACACGATCACGGTATTTCCATCAACCTCGCCGTGGCCCGAGCCGAGTGGATGGGCACCAAGATCAACCTCGTCGATACGCCGGGATACCTGGATTTCTTTGGAGAGGTCGAAGCGGGGGTGAGAGTGGTGGACGGCGGCCTCATCGTGGTCAGCGCCACGGGTGGCGTCGAGGTGGGCACGGAGCGGGTGTGGGCCGCCTGCGCGAGGCGAAGTCTGCCCCGGGTGCTGTTCGTCTCGATGATGGACAGGGAGAACGCGAACTTCGAACAGTGTTTCCAACAGATACGCGACACCCTCTCCCGCGAGGCGATTCCCGTGGAGGTGCCGATCGGCGCCGGCGACCACTTCGAGGGTATCGTCAACCTGTTCTCCAACAAGGCCCACATGTACAAGGCCGGCTCGACCAAGGGCGAGTATCAGGAGACGGAAGTCCCCGGCGAGCTGTTGGATACGGTGGAACAGTACCGGGAGCAGCTGATCGAGACCATCGCCGCGACCGATGATGATCTTCTGGAGGCCTATCTGGAGGGCGAGGAGCTGGATCGGGAGAAGGTCCTGGCCGCCATGTCCGCGGCCATGTGGCGCGGCGAGCTGTTTCCCATCTTCTGCGGCTCGGGCGAGACGGGTCGTGGCGCCCGAGCCGTCATGAACAAGCTGGTGGAGCTGATGCCGTCGCCGGCGGACACCGACAGTTTCACGGGAGAGGACAAGAAGGGCGAGCCCGTAGAGCTCGAGCCGACCGACTCCGAGACCCTCACCGCGATGGTGTTCAAGACCACGCAGGAACCGCGCGTAGGGGAGCTCACGTATTTCCGTGTGTTTTCGGGGACGGCCAGGAGCGGCATGACCGTATCCAACCCGGGCCGCTCGGCTACGGAGCGCCTTTCGCACATCGGCATCCCGGACGGCCCCGACCGCGCTGAGGTCGAGGTCCTGCACGCTGGCGACATCGGTGTGGTGGCCAAGCTGAAGGACACGCACACGGGCGATACGCTGTGCGCTCAGGGCAAGAACGTGAGTCTTGCGGGCATCGACTGGCCCAAGCCGGACATCGCGATCGCCATCCACCCCGCGTCGCGCGGCGAAGAGGACAAGCTGGCCAACGGGCTGAACAGGGTTCACGAAGAAGATCCCACCTTCATCGCGGCCTACGAGCCCGAGCTGGGCCAGACGATCGCACGCGGCCTCGGCGAGCTGCATCTGAACGTCGCCATGGAGCGGCTGAAGCGAAAGTTCGGCGTCCACGTGGAAACCGAAGCTCCGCGCATCGCCTATCGGGAGACGATCACGAGGCAGGCCCAGGGGCAGGGCCGATACAAGAAGCAGACGGGTGGGCGGGGTCAGTACGGCGACTGCTGGCTGCGACTGGCGCCACGCTCGCGCGGCGAAGGCTACGAGTTCATCAACAAGATCGTCGGTGGCGTGATTCCGAGTAAGTTCGTCCCGGCGGTCAACAAAGGCGTGCTGGAGGCGCTCGGTCGGGGCATCCTGGCCGGGTACCCGGTGGTCGACCTCGCCGTCGAGTGCTATGACGGGTCCTACCACTCTGTCGACAGCTCCGAGCAGGCGTTCAAGGTAGCCGGCTCGATGGCCTTCCAGAAGGTGGCC
Source organism: Gemmatimonadota bacterium (assembly GCA_039590285.1). Classification (GTDB taxonomy): domain Bacteria; phylum Gemmatimonadota; class Gemmatimonadetes; order Palauibacterales; family Palauibacteraceae; genus Benthicola. The sequence goes on along the minus strand of JBDHFS010000177.1, from coordinate 3,193 downwards.
CGAGACGCGAACCCGATCATCCTCGAGCCCATCGTGAGCGTGACGGTCCGCACGCCGGAGGAATCGATGGGCGAGGTCATCGGAGACCTGAACCAGCGCCGCGGGCGTATCATGGGAATGGATTCCGACGGTCATTGGCAGGTGGTTCGAGCGAAGGTTCCCGAGGCCGAGCTTTACCGCTATTCCACGGCGCTCCGGTCGCTCACGCAGGGTAAGGGAGCCCACTCGAGGGAGCTCTCGGGATACGAGCCGGCACCTGCGGACGTCACGCGAAAGATCATCGCGGATGCGGAGGCGCGGAAGGAAGAAGGCCGCTGAGGACCGATCGGGTGACAACGGACGGAGTGAAGACGTTTGGCGGGACATAGCAAATGGGCCCAGATCAAGCGCCAGAAGGCGGCGAACGACCAGGCCCGGGGCAAGCGGTTCTCGAAGCTGGGCCGTGAGATAGCGGTCGCCGCAAGGCAGGGGGGCGTGGACCCGAACTTCAACCCCCGCCTGCGCACGGCCATTGCCAACGCCAAGGCCGAGAACATGCCCGCATCCAACATAGACCGGGCGGTCAAGCGCGGCACCGGCGATCTTCCTGGCGTGAGCTTCGAGGAGACCACTTACGAGGGATACGGTCCCGGAGGCGTGGCCATCTACCTCGAGTGCGTCACGGACAACACCAACCGAACCGTGGCGGCAATCCGGCACATCATGAGCAAGCTGGGTGGCAATCTCGGCCAGAGCGGGTCCGTGGCCTGGATGTTCGAGCGCAAGGGGCAGATCTACCTGGATGCCGAGCGATACGATGAGGAAGCCGCCATGGAGCTCGCGCTGGTCGCGGGCGCGGAGGACGTGAGCACGGAAGAAGGAGTGCACGTTCTCACGACGTCCGTATCCGACTTTCATGCGGTCCAGGACGGCCTGCGCGAGCGGGAGGTCGAGTTCGAGGAGGCGGAGCTCGCCATGCTGGCCACCACGACGGTCAGGGTCGAGGGCCGCGAGGCGGAACGGCTCTTCAAGCTCATCGGCGCGCTCGAGGAGCAGGAGGACGTGCTGAAGTTGTACGCCAACTTCGAGGCCGACGACGAGGTGTTCGCCGCGCTCGAGGGATGAGCATCTCCGTCGGCCGGCCCGGGGAGACGATCCCCGGCGGGGCCCATGGTCGGAGCACGCAGCCGTGAGGGTCCTCGGCATCGACCCCGGCTCCACGGTGACGGGATACGGCGTCGTGGAAGGCCGTGGAACCGAATGCCGACTCGTCGAATGCGGCGTCATCCGCTCGCCGGCCGGTGGTGATCTGGCCGTAAGGCTCCTCCACATCTACAGTGATCTGCAGGCGGTGATCGATCGGGTCGAGCCGGACTGCCTTGCGGTCGAAGGTGTGTTCTACCGGGAAAACCCTCGCACCGCCGTGGTTCTGGCTCACGCGAGGGGCGTGGCGCTTCTGGCGGGTGCGGAGCGCGGCCTGCCGGTGGCAGAGTATCCTCCGGCGGAGATCAAGAAGGCGGTGGTCGGCACCGGCCGGGCGACCAAGGCGCAGGTGGGTTTCATGGTTCAGAAGCTGTTGAAGCTGGCGGAGCCGCCGCGACCCTCGGACGCGGCCGATGGATGCGCGGCCGCCCTGTGCCACATCCTGATCGGAACCGGACCTCTGGCCCGGCGAAGTGCCGGCCCGTGATCAGCCGACTGCGTGGCGAGCTGTCGGCGGTGAGGGAGGACCGCATCGAGGTCATGACGGTCGCGGGCGTCGGCTACGAGGTGATCCTGCCGTCGAGTGCCTTCGAAAACCTTCCCACGCCGGGCGGAGACGTCGACCTGCACACGGCCCTGGTATCGAGGGAGGACGCGCTGGAGCTGTTCGGTTTCGACAGCGCGGTCGACAGAGAGCTGTTTCTCCGGCTGCAGGCCGCTTCCGGCGTCGGGCCGCGTCTCGCCCTGGCGATCCTGGGAACGCTCCCGACGAGCCGGATCGTGAACGCCATCCGGAGCCGCAGTCACGAGACCTTGCAGCTCGTGAGCGGGGTGGGCAGGAAGACGGCCGAGCGCCTGGCCCTCGAGCTGGCCGACAAGCTGGAAGACCTCGCGGTGGCCGGGCCGGTCGACGAGCCGCTGGAGGGTAGCCTCGCCGCGCTCGAGGCCCTGCGGGCGCTCGGGTACTCGCAGCTCGAGAGCGAGTCCGCGCTCAAGGCGGCGCGGCGGGAGCTGGATGGCGAAGCGCCCACGGAAGAGATGATCCGCGCCGCCCTGCGGCACCTGTGACGTCTCTCCTGCGACGGTTCTGAGGGTCTGAGAATGTCCGAACGCGTGGAAGTGACGACGCCCGAGCCCCTGGAGGGGGAGTCAGGTCTCGAGCGTTCTCTGCGCCCGTCCCGCCTGACGGAATTCGTCGGCCAGGAGAAGGTGAAGGAGGGCCTGACCGTCTACATCCAGGCGGCCCTCCAGCGGCAGGAAGCCCTGGATCACACACTGTTCTTCGGGCCTCCGGGCCTGGGCAAGACGACGCTGGCCATCCTCATGGCGCACGAGCTCGGCGCGAAGATCAAGATCACGTCCGGCCCGGTGCTGGAGAAGCCGGGCGACCTGGCCGCTCTGCTGACGAACCTGGAGCACCGTGACATCCTGTTCATCGACGAGATTCACCGCCTGCGGCCCGTCATCGAAGAGTACCTGTATCCCGCGATGGAGGACTACCGGATCGAGATCCGGCTCAGCGAGGGCGCGCGGGCTCAGACCGTGTCCATGAAGATCGAGCGCTTCACGCTCATCGGCGCGACTACCCGATTCGGGTTGCTCACCGCCCCGATGAGGGCCCGCTTCGGAGTGATCGAAAGGCTCAACTACTATCCGGCCGAGGAGCTGCTGCAGATCGTCGAGCGATCGTCGGAGATCCTGGCCGTCCCGGTGGATGCGGAGGGCGCATCCGAGATCGCGCGGCGCTCGCGCGGGACACCGCGCATCGCCAACCGCCTTCTGCGTCGCGTGAGGGACTACGCGCAGGTGCGCGCCGATGGGCACATCGATGGCGAGGTGGCCCGCCGGGCGCTCGAGATGCTGAACGTTGACGAGTACGGGCTCGACGAAATGGACGCCCGGGTGCTCCGGGCCATCATCGAGAACTTCGAGGGCGGGCCCGTGGGCCTGAATTCGCTGGCCGTCGCGGTAGGGGAGGACGCCAACACCCTCGAGGAGGTCTACGAGCCGT
>JBDHFS010000176.1:0-6548 GCA_039590285.1 Gemmatimonadota bacterium | reverse complement strand
CATGCGCGTCGGGCCGATCACCCCCACCACGCCTTCGACCTGATCCACGGCGTAGGTCGCCGTAATGATGGTCAGGTCCGAAAGCTCGGGTGCCCCGTGCTCGGCTCCGATCGTGATTTGCGTCCCCTCGGAAGTCTCCCTTCCCTGCAGCACGGACGAGAGCAGGTCACGCTGCTCCGTGAGCTCCATGAGAGCCTTGAGCCGCGCGCCGGAGTGGAACTCGGGCTGACTCGCCAGCAGCGACATGCTGCCCAGGTGGATGTCTTCCGTGCCGAGCACCCATTCGAAGATGTCCGGTCCGGACTCGACGAAGATATTCACGAACTCTGCCGTCGACGGGTCCGACACGGGGATGTCCCTGAGACGGTCGACCAGAGACGCGTGAATCTCACGCAGCGTCGATCCCGACAGACGCTCGTTCATCACCCTGGCGATAGAAGTCAGGGTCTCCGGCGGAAGGGCAGCCGGAAGGTCCACGTATACGGTACGGACGACTCCGGACTGGAGCGTGAGAACGAGGAGCGCCTTCTCGGAGTCGATAGGGACGAAGTCGAGCTTCAGGAGCACCGCCTCGGCGAGGATCGGACCGACGGCGAGACCCAGCTCCCCGGTCAGCAGTCCGAGAACTCTGGCCGCCCGTTGCACGACGGCCTCGAGCTCCGACGCCGCGGCCGCCGTTGCCAGCTCCCTTTGAATCCGGGCCCTCTGACTCGAGCTGAGATCACGGCGTCCCATCAGGCTGTCGACGTAGTAACGGTACGCCAGATCGGTCGGCATTCTGCCCGCCGACGTATGCGGATGGGTGAGAAAGCCCTTCGTCTCCAGATCCGCCATGGTGTTGCGCACCGTGGCGGGCGAGATGCCGAGATCGTATCGGCGCACGATGCGTCGGGAACCGGCGGGCTCCGCCGTCTCGATATACGCCTCCACCACCGCCTGGAGGATCGTGCGCTCTCTATCCGTGAGGGCTTCGAAGCTCATGTGTCGTTTCGCGTCGCCTGTTCATCCAATCCGGGCTCCAGCCTGGCGGCCAGGGCCGCCACAAGCTCGTCCAGCCTCAACCAGCCAGCCGGTGTCATCAGCAGAGTATCGCCGCCTGACTCCAGCCAACCGGCCGCGCTCCAGGCTGCCAGCAGATCCACACACGCCTCGCGCACGCGGGCCGCCAACGGATCCGCGCTCCGCAGGCCTCGGTTCGTGCGAAAGGCGAGCCAGAGCCTCTCCAACTGGCTCTCGCCCGCCCCGGTCGTCTCGAAGCCCTCCCTGGGACTTCGGCCTTGCACCATCGTCGTGCGGTACGCCTCCCAGCGACGGACGTTCCACACACGCGTTCCGTCGACGAGACTGTGAGCCGACGGACCGACGCCAAGGTAAGCGGATCCGTCCCAGTAATGCCAGTTATGCCGGCACTCTCCGCCCGGCAGGGCGAAGTTGGATACCTCGTAGTGAATAAAGCCGGCACCGACCAGTGCCTCCGCGGCCGTCAGATACTCTTCAGCATAACGGTCCTCGCCCGCCATCCGGACGTCTCCCCTCACCACGGCCCGGCCGAGCGGTGTTCCTGCCTCGGCCGTGAGACCGTATATACTCACATGAGTGGCTCCCGCCTCTACCGCCATTCGAACCTCCGTCCTCCAATCGCGCCTGATCGCGTCCGGCAGTCCGAAGATGAGATCGAGGTTGATGTTCTTGAAGCCCACCCCCCGGCCTCGCTCCACCGCCGCCGTCGCCTGTCTGGAGTCGTGCAGGCGACCCAGCCAGCCCAGGGCGTTGTCGTCAAACGACTGAACGCCGACGCTCAGTCTGTTGACGCCCGCCGAGCGCCAGTCCTCGACCGTGGCCTCGTCGAGGGACTCCGGATTCGATTCAGCCGTCCACTCGATGGTCTCCGGACTCCATTCGAATCGGGCTCTCAGAACCTCGGCCAGCCCCGCCATCCCTCCGCCGCCGAGCAGCGACGGGGTTCCCCCACCCACGAACACCGTGCTCAGCGGAACCGGGCTCTGCCAGTCACCGGTCCGAAACCACTCCTCCAGATCCCCGGCTACACATCGCAGCCAATCCTCGGTCGGGGGCCTGGCCGTCTTCCGGACCGAGAAATCGCAGTAATGGCAGCGGTGAACGCAAAACGGAAAGTGTATGTACAGGCTCGATGGAGCCCCCGTTCTTCGCAGGTCCGGAAGCTTCACGAGTATCGGACCAGCTCGAATCGGCATCCCGGGAGCGAGCGCACGACACCTCGCACCTCCAGTCGGCCGAGGGCCGCCAGCGTGGCCGGAACGGCCAGGCCCGTGCGAGCGGATACGTCGTGAAGCGGGGCCGGTCCCGTACACAGCGCCGCCCTGAGCCGGCTTTCGGGAGATCCGGCGCGTGGCGAGCCCGGCTCCTCCTCTCCGTCGAACAGCGAAGGCTGATGAAGGGCCGACGAGGCTGGCGGTGGATCACCCAGGGTTTCCAGAACATCCGCCGCCGATGTGGCGACGCCGGCTCCCTCCCGCAGCAGTCGATTGACTCCACGCGACACTGCCTGGTCGACGGGCCCGGGCACGGCCATCACGTCGCGCCCTATCTCCGAGGCCAGATCAGCCGTGATCAGAGCCCCGCTCGGCTGGCCAGCCTGAACCACGACGACGGCACGGGAAAGGGCCGCGATGATCCGGTTACGCTGAGGGAAGTGGTGCTTGCGGGGGCCCGTCCCCGGCTCGAACTCGCTGAGGAGAAGCCCGTATCGCGCGACGCTCTCGTAGAGCCCCGCGTTCCCGCGAGGAAACACTCTGTCCACCCCGCAACCGAGCACCGCGACGGTGGCGCCGGCGGCGTCGAGCGCTCCCCGGTGTGCTGCCGCGTCGATACCGCTGGCCAATCCGCTCACGACCGTCCAACCGGCCGATGCGACGCCCCAGGCAATGTCCGCAGCCATGCGGCGCCCGTATTCCGTCGCCCGGCGTGTCCCGACGATGGCCACCATCCGGTCCGCCGGGAGTGCAAGCGCCCCCCGGGCCCACAGGTCGTCAGGGGGGTCGTGAAGGTGCTCCAGTCGCGTCGGGTACTCCTCCGACCGCCGCCCGATGCGGCGTATCACCATCGCCCGGGCCGGCATGGCTTCGCCGCCCCCTCCCGAGGGGCCTACGGCCGCCACTCCTCGAGCTCCGGGAACAGATCCGGTGCGGCGGCCCGCTGGCGGCGCTTGTCCTCCTCGACACGCTTCCACAGACCCTCGAGCAGCTCCGACAGACCTTCCCGCGACACGGACGAGACGGTGAACGAGCCCCACGCCCCTGGCGTCTCCAGCTCCCAGCGCCTGTCCGCCTCCGGCCGCAGGTCGCTCTTGGTGATCACCAGGCAGTGCGGGATCTGGTCCAGCGCCGAATCGTGTGTGAGCAGCTCCTTCCGAAGCAGGTCGTACGCTTCCTGAGGATCGTCCACATCGGCCGGGACCATCAGCATCAAGGTGCGTGTCCGCTCGATATGCCTCAGGAATTGGGTTCCCAGACCCTTACCCTTCGCAGCGCCTTCGATGATCCCCGGGATATCCGCGATGACCATGGATCGGCCATCGGAAAGTCCCACGACGCCGAGGTTGGGTTCGAGTGTGGTGAACGGATAGTCTGCGATTCGGGGACGCGCGGCCGATACCGCAGCCAGAAACGTGCTCTTTCCCGCGTTGGGCTCTCCGACCAGTCCGACGTCGGCGATGAGCTTCAACTCGAGCTCGATGCGCCTCTCGTCGCCCCATTCGCCAGGCTCCCATTCACGCGGCGTCTGGTGGGTCGACGAGGCGAAAACGGCGTTGCCACGACCGCCCCGTCCCCCGCGCGCCACTACCAGACGATCACCCGGAACCAGCAGCTCACCCAGCTTCTCGCCCGTGTCGGCATCGGCCACGACCGTCCCGGGAGGCACCGGAAGTCGGAGGTCGTCCCCATCCGCTCCCGTCTTGTTGCTTCCCTCTCCGTGCCCGGCTCGGCCGGCGGCGTAGTTCTCCCTGTAGCTGTAGTCCAGCAGGGTGTCGAGATTCGGATCGGCCTCCAGATACACGTCGCCGCCTCGCCCGCCGTTCCCGCCGGCGGGTCCTCCCCGCGGAACGCCTTTCTCTCGCCGGAACGCGACGGCTCCGGCGCCACCGGCCCCGCCTTTCACCCGGATGCGAGCAAAGTCAATGACCATCGAACACTCTCGTCAACTCCGTTCCGGCCGTGCGGCCGCTCGATCGCCTACCCTCCGCCACAGGTCGCGAGCCCGGACGATCCACTCCCCGTCCGTGGAGCGTGCAAGTCCCTCTTCCAGTGCCTCACCAACCATTTCCGGCGCGCAGCCCGCGTTGAGCGCACCGCGCAAATGCGAATGCAGCTGTGACTCCCAGCCCGTCACCGCCAGGATCGAGACGATGCACGCCTCCCGCGTGGCCAGATCGAGCCCGGGACGCCCGAGCACCTTCCCGTATCCCTCTTCGATCATCCACCGGTCCATGTTGGTGTTCACTCGCCGCACGTTGCCCCTCAGCTTCTCGTACGCCCGGCCGTAAACGATGCGGCACACCCGTTCACCCCTGCTTCTCCATTCATGTGGCTCCACAACGTCGCGCGACTCCGAATCCGCGGAATCAGGGCCCACGACATCGCGCCATACACCCAGCGCCGTCAGCGCCGCGGGAAAGCCCAGGAACAGATAAGCCTGCAGAAGGCACTCCTCGACGGCCGCCGCGGGCGCTTCACGATCGGCTGCCCGTATCGCCTCCAGCAGCGTGTCGGACCCTCGCCCGGCAACCGCGGCGGACAACCGGATGAGCGCCCGGCGGGCTTCGTCTCCGATCTCCGCCGCTTCTCCGGGAGCACCTGCGGTCGCGGCCTCCGGCGGTCCATCGGAGTCGCCCTCAACGTCGCGGCCCGCGTTCACGCCGGCTGCTCCTCTACTCCGGCGTGTCGCGCCGTCAACTCCCCTACCGTCTCGCCCAGGGTATTTCGAATCGAGACCCGGCGGAGGCCCCCGAGGGCTTGCCTTTCACGGTCGGAGATGAGACCGGCTCGATCGAGCAGCTCCGCCGTAGCTGGTCCCACGGCGCGTATGGATCCGTCCTCGACCTTGATCGCGAGACCCCAGTCACCGTCTGTGGCCGCCACGCAGAGGACGCCCTCGGCGCCTTCCTTGGACAACAACCGCCCTTCCGTTGCCTCCATGATCTGGAGCGGCACCCGCCCCGGGGACGACGTAAGCTCGGGGCAGGATGTCATCGAATCGACAACGGCTCGGGCCGCCCGGTGTCCCTCCCTGGCCTTACGGACCAGTCGGGAATAGGCCCGGGCCATCTCGTGGAGGGGCATCCGTGGGGTGGGTACGCCGCAGCCGTCGAGCGCCCACTGGTGATCCCCGGGCTCGACGTCCATCCAGTCGCCCAGGCAGTGGCGGATCCTCTCCTGGACGGGATGATCGAGTCGCTCGTATCCGTCGGTCGGCCAATGGTGATGCATCGCCAGCGTCAGCATGCCGGCGTGCTTTCCGGAACAGTTGTTGTGGAGCCGGCTCGGAAGCCGCCCGGCGCAGTTGAGGACCTGCGCCGTGTCGCGATCGAAGGGAGCATGGGGACCACAGTGCAGGTCTTCCTCAGCCATGCCGACTCTACGGAGCATGCCCGCAACCCGACTCGTGTGCTGTCGCATTCCCCCGTGTGACGCGCAGCACAGGGCAAGCTCCTCCTCACCCAGGCCGAACGCCTCCGCCGCACCGTCCTCCACCAACGGGATGGCCTGGAACGGCTTCATGGCGGAGCGCCAGTAGGTCAGCAGCTCGGCGTCTCCCGCGCAGAGTTCCTCGTGCCCGTCGGCGCCGCACACCACGCCCTGCACAAGGTGCGTGGACTCCACGGCGGGGCCACGGCTCACATCGACGACCACCCGAACCGGCTCCAGGGTCCCCTCTCTTTCCGCTTCAGTCGGCGACCGGAACGACCAGCGGAAGCTCCCGCGCGTTCCACGACACCATGTGACCCTCGAGATCCCACACTCTCTCGAACCCTGACTCGCGAAGGGTGGTCTCGGCGATACCCGCTCGATGTCCAGTGCGGCAGTACACGACCAGCCCCCGCTCCCTGTATTCGTTCAGAATGTCCAGGTTCGCCTCGATCTGGTCGAACGGGACGTTGATAGCTCCGTCTATGTGGCCCGCGAGATACTCTTCGGGAGACCTGACGTCGAGGGCGATCGGACCCTCCGGTCCCTCCAGCGACGCGAGAAGCTCGTCCGCCGTCATCGACGCGACCGCCTCGGACGCCGACTGGCTTGCCTCGGCTTGCGCCTGACCCGGCGCCGAAGCGGACCCGTCGTCCCGTCCCCCGTCTTCGCCTTGCTCCGTGCAGCCAGCGGTACCCATGGCGATGGCCGCCAGGGTCAAAAGGAGTCCTCCTCCGTTTCCCGCGCGCTTCTTCATGTCCGGTCCCGCCGCCGTTCTCCGGCGTCTGTATTTCGCGTGCGATCCCGACCGCTCGCCGGCAGCACTCCGATCCGCACGTGGCCGCAGGAATCTCCCGCTCCGCACAGCCAACGTCAAACCGA
>JBDHFS010000175.1:0-6549 GCA_039590285.1 Gemmatimonadota bacterium | reverse complement strand
GCGAAACCTGCACGAAGGACCCACGAAACGACCGCGGACGGGAGTCTACCGATCCGCCACTGGAGGTGCATCGATGACCGTTAGCCGCCGGAGGTTCCTGTCTCTCGGCGTGGGAGCTTTCGTCGTCCTGACGCTGCCCGCCTCGCTGCGCCGGATGAGCCGCCAGGCCAGGCGCAGCGTCCCCGTCATGGGCACGATCGCCGACATCGTCGTCGTGGATCCGGACGACGCGAAGGCCCAGGCAGCGATCGACGCGGCGATCCGCGAGCTGCGCTGGGTCGAGCGGACGATGTCCCACTTCACGGCGGACTCCGACGTCGGTCGGGCCAACTTGCGCGCCGCCTCTGGGCCAGTGGCTGTCTCCGCGGCCACGGCAGCGGTGCTCGACGAGGCGCTCCGCTGGGCCGAAGCGAGCGACGGGCGGTTCGATCCGTGCCTCGGGAAGGCTTCCGATCTCTGGAACGTGGGCGAGCGGCGTGCGCCGCCGAGCGCCGCGGAAGCCCGGCGCTTCGCCGGTGAGCGGCTGTACAGGGAGCTCGAGGTGGACCGTTGGCGGGGCGATCACGTGGTCCGCTTCCGCAGCGATGCGGTAGCCATCGACCTCGGCGGTATCGCCAAGGGATACGCCGTCGACAGGGCCGTTCACGCCCTGCGCGAGCGAGGCGTGGAGAACGCCCTCGTCAACGCCGGCGGCGACCTCTACGCCATCGGACGCTCCGAGGACGGAGATGCGTGGGAGGTCGGCGTCCGGGATCCGCGAGACCCGCACCGCCTAGCCGCTACGCTGCCCGTGACTGACCGGGCGCTCGCCACGTCGGGAGACTACTTCCGCTACTTCGATCACGGGGGACGGCGGTATCACCACCTGATCGACCCGGCCACCGGCGAGCCGACGACGGCACGACACCGGAGCATCACGATCGCCGGCGACAGCTGCATGGCGGCCGATGCGGGAGGCACCGCAGCGTTCGGCTGCGAGCCCGAGGCCGCGCGGGAGCTAATCGCGCGAGCGGCTCCGGAGGCTGAGATCGTGCACAGGGCGTAGGTTGAGGAAGGAACCGCCAGCACTCGAGGAAGCGACATGAGCGAAGAGAGAAACGTGGACGGGACCGAGGGCGGCGAGATCCGGGTGGCCTACTGCTCGGCCTGCGACCGCGAGGTGCGCCTCCAGGTTCCGCCGGAGGATGTCCCGCCCGAGGAGGACCGCGGAACCTACGCCGAAGCCCACCATCTCAAGGGCATTTGCCTCGACGTCGGCGAGGACTGCACCGGCGCCTTCTGCCCGTTCGGCGATCAGCCGTTCGCGGAGGGCGGGTAGGCAGCCGGCGGGATGCAAAAGGGGCGGCCCCGAAGGAACCGCCCCTGGCGGCGGGAGGCACGGCCCCGAGGGGCCTGAGGTGGACCACAAGGGACCGCCCGGAACCGCACCGCTCGCCGTGCTTCCGGTCCAAGGAACGCCGTTATCCGGCCTTTTCGGCATCCTCGGCCTTCTTGAGCAGACGCTCTGCCTCGGCCGTCAGCTCGTGGCCCCGCTGAGTCCGAGCAGTCGACTTCCCGAACTCGAACGGGAGTCCGACGGAGGGCATTTCGCGAGCCACTGCGTTGGCGACCCAGGCCGCATCCCGATAGGCGTCGGCTGCCACCTGTCCGTCGTTTTTCGAGACGGCGAAGTCACCCAGCTCCTCGAGCACTCGCATCGCCTCGTAGCTCAGGCCGCGCACGAACAGGAACGTCCCGGTGTCATGCAGCGCCTGGTAGGTGCGAATGATCTCGGGTTCCTGAGTCGTGATCTCATAGAGATTCGGGCCGAGCTGGATCGTCGCCGACGTATCCGAGGGGATCACCAGCCAGTCGCTGGAAACCTGATCAGCCAGCGCCGAGCCACTCCCGAAAACGAGGCTCAGGGCGGCTGCCACGATCGCGGCGTGAAGCTTCCTGGACATCGGAGCCTCCTCTTCCTCGGGTCGTCACCTCTGGACTTCGGGTCGGCCCCAAGGAACTCTCCGGCCCGCCGTCTCCGGGCCAGCGGCCCGGTCTCATCCCTTGGTACGAGAAGGCGGAGGTCTAACCCCTCATTGCATCCGCATGGCAGAGGCGTCGAAGATCGGTAACGGGGATTGACGAGGACATCGGACCAGCGCCCGATGACGGCGCAGGCTTCGGCAAGTACGTTTTTCTGGGCGAAGGACGCGTAGTCTTACGGGATCGCGCCACATCGAGGTCGGGCATGAAGGGCTCGCATCAGAGCACGGTAACCCGGTTGCTCTCGGAGTACCGGGCCGGAAGCCAGGCGGCGTTCGATGAGGTCGTACGGATCGTCTACGACGAGCTGCGAGGTCTCGCGCACGCGCAGAGACAGCGATGGCCCTCGGTGAGCGCGAGGAAGCCGTCCGGCTCCTGCAGGAGAGCTTCCGGCTGAGCAGGCACAAGGGAAACGACGTCTTCGGGGCACATCGATTCGGCGAGTTCGAGTCCCTCCACGACTACGCGCCCTACCAGCAGTTTCTGAAGCCGCGCGGCTGAGCAACTCGGAGACACCTTGCCCCGGTCACGCCAACTCGATGCGAAAGGGGCGGCCCGCAGGGGCCGCCCCTCGTTACATCCTGAGCCTTCAGAGCTGGAGAGCCGGGACTTTAGGCGCCAACATGAGCCGGAGGGCGGCCCCGCGCGTCCTTTCGGATGACGCCGCCCTGGCCCCGGCTCCGGTCCTGCCTACTGACGCCGCTTCCTCCGCTCGAGGAGTTTGTCTCGCTCTTCCTGGGACAGAGACCTCAGGTAGAGCGTGGCTGCCTTGGGCTTGTTTCCCTGCTCGAAGGCGATGTGCATCGCGCGGACATAGGCCTCCGCAGCCACCTCGGTGTTCCCAGAATCGGTGGCTTGCCTGCCAATCTCCTCGAACAGCTGCCGGGCACGGTCGAGCTCGCCGGCGTGGTAGCACAGCAGACCCGCCCGACCCTTGTACTCGAGGGCGTCCGGATCGCCGGTCCCGAGGATCGAGGCGGCCGCCTCGTAGAGCGCTGCCGCTTCGAGATAGTGTCCGGGGCGCTCGAGAGTGACCGCTTCGGCGACCATGGTCGCGGCGCGCGGGGCGGCGAACTCCATGTTGGGAACGATCACTGCTGAAGTGTCCACGTCAGCCGACATCGCGAGGACCATTGGCTCCTGCCCGAAGGTCGTTCCGGCTGCGCCCACGAAGCCGATCGCGGCAGCCAACCACAGTGTCTGTTGTTTCCTGGACATCCTGACCTCCTTGTTGGAGCCTCGGACGAAGCCAGCCATCGGGAGTGTGCCGCCACCTCCGAGGAGTGAGTGTCGGGAGCTCGCCGGCCGGGATCCTTTATCGACCCTGCCAACCCTCCCGTCACCCTGGTTACGGAAAAGCTCAGGGATCGCCTCATCGCCTAACCGTGACCGCGTATGATCGAGCGAGGCGACGCTGGCGGAGGTCAGGGCCGGGTGGGCATGCCTGGCGCACATGCTGAAGGGGCGGCCCGAAGGACCGCCCCCTTGCCCGGGTGAAGGCTACGCACCCTGGCCGCGGACCACGGCCACCGGCTTGGAGGAAGTTCCGTCAGGGACTCGCGACCCCCCTGAGGCTCTCGATCCTGGAATCGGTGAGCTGCTCCGGCGCGCCTCCTTCGAGGCTCACCCTGTAGATCTGGTGCGCTCCACCTCGGTCGGAGGTGAACAGGACGTTCCTGCCATCGGCCGACCAGGCCGGCTGCGCGTCCGCCGCAGGGTGATCCGTCAGCCTTCGAACGTCGGTGCCGTTCGGGTTCATCACGTAGATCTCCTCGTTCCCATCCCTTCCGGAGGTGAAGGCGATCCTGGAGCCGTCCGGCGACCACACCGGCTGCGCATCGAGGGCGGGATTGGCCGTCAGGTTCTGAAGCTTGCCGTCACTGAGCGACATCAGATAGATCTCGAAGTTGCCTTCCCTATCGGTGGCAAAGGCGATGCTCGATCCATCGGGCGACCAGGCCGGCGAGAGATCCTGGCCGGGATCGTCCGTCAGCCGGGTCTCGGCGCTTCCATTGGCGTCGATGATGTAGAGCTCCGTGTTTCCTCCGCCGGCTCCAGGCGCCTGCATCGACTTTCCTCCCCCGCCGCCGTGACGACCAGAGGTGAACGCGATCCTCGATCCGTCGGGTGACCAGGATCCGGGGATGTTATCGGAGAAGTTGGTGAGCCTGGAAACCTCGCTGCCGTCGGCGTCCATCACGTACAGCGCCCAGCGGCCCATGAAGTCCTCGCCGGTCGAGGCGAAAGCAATCCTCGAGCCGTCGCGCGAGACGGCGGCGAAGTCGCTCCGCTGGCGAGGCGGCGAAAGCAGCGCGGCGTTGGAGCCATCCGCGTCCATCACCCAGATCGCCTCGCCGAATGCCCTCGGGACGGAAGTAAAGACGATCTGGTCCTCCAGGCGGCCCGCACCCGAGCAGATGACCTGGAACTGGACCCAGCCTCTGCTGCCCTGGTTCGACACCACCCGTTCGTTGCCGTCCACGACCTCGCAGTTGGCCGCCACATCCGACAGCACGACCTCGTGCATGCTGCCGACAAGCCCGTCGATCAGTCGGCTCTCATGGCACCCCATGGCCCCCATGTGCTCACCGTCCACGGTGAGCGTGTAACCATCCGGGTCGGCCGGAAGGCCGCTGGTCACGGTCACGATCTCTATGGAAAAGTCACCGGAAGCGATGGAAACGCTTCCCGCCTCGCTCGGTCCCATGAGGCTCTCGCCGCTGCAGGCGGCGAACAAGGTGAAGCCGACCGAGGAAACCGCCGCCGCGAATCTAGCTCCGAGGCTGGACATCTCGACCTCCGTGTTGGGCCTCGAACGAAGTCGGCGATCCCGAGTCCGCCGCCGCCTCCGAGGAGTGGCTGTTGGAGGGGTTCGCCGGCCGGAAGCCTTCCCGGCGCGGCAAGTCCCTCCACCTCGGTTACGGAAGAACTCGGAAATCGCCTCACAGCGGCGCGTGTGCCTCATCGAGGTGCCGCGACTAGCTTTCGGGAGTGTCAGGGCGGGGAGCCGGGAGAATCCGTTCTTGGCCAGGTCCTCGTGAACGATTCAGTCCAAACCACCGTGTCCAGATTGCTGGCGGAGGTCCGAGCAGGTAGCCCTTCCGCGTTCGACGATCTCGTCCCGATCGTCTACCAGGAGCTGCGCGATCTGGCTCAGGCGCAGCGGCGCGGCTGGAAGGGCGACGAGACGCTGAACACGACGGCGCTCGTCCACGAAGCCTACCAGAAGCTCGCCGCGCAGGACGAACCGCAGTGGGGAAGCCGTGCGCATTTCCGGTCCGTCGCGGCGAGGGCCATGCGCCAGGTGCTGATCGACTACTCCCGTGCGCGAACCGCAGCGAAGCGCGGTGGCAAGCTGACTCGTGTGTCGTTCGATGAGCTCCGCATAGCGGGCGCCAGCGGCGATCTCTCGGACCGCCACGCCACGCTGTTGATTGCGCTCGACCGGTCTCTCGAGAAGTTGACCGCCCTCGACAGCCGTCAGGGCCGGGTTGTGGAGTGCCGGTTCTTCGGCGGCATGACGATCCCGGAGACGGCGGAGGCGCTCGGCATCTCCCGCGCCACGGTCCAGCGCGACTGGGTGATGGCCAAAGCCTGGCTCTACCGCGACATGCAGCGGGCGCTGGACTCGGAAGCGGAGTAGCCGAACTCCCTGGATTCGCCTGATCCGCTGCAGCGGCGACGGTGCTTCTCGTCACCGATCCCCTACAGCCAGAGACAAGGACCTCCCGACAGCGGCCTCACGCGCTCGCCACTACGGTTAGGATGGTTTGGTGTCTCCAGCTTCCCCGTGCGCTCCACTCGCCGGAGCGGAAGGCTGCCCGAGACGCATGAAAGGCGAGCGCAGAGAGGACCTAAAGCGACTCTTCGAGCGGGCGAGCGATCTGCCTGCCGAGGCCCGGACCGCGTTCCTGGACGAAGCCTGCGCCGATGACGCCGAGCTCCGGGCCGAGCTTTCCTCGCTCCTGACGGCCGCCGACAGCGCCGACCCCTTGTTCGAGGAGCTGGAGGAAGCCGTTCCGCCCCTCGATGCGGAGCCCACCTGGGACTTCACCTCGGACTCTGGGCTCGATGCGCTCGTCGGCCGTATGGTGCGTCAGTACCGGATCGAGGAGAAGCTGGGGGCCGGTGGTATGGGCGTGGTCTACGTGGCTCATGACACCCGGCTCGACCGTGACGTCGCCCTCAAGTTCCTGCCCCGGCACGTCGTCGCCGACGAGGCCGCGACCGAACGCTTCGTGGTCGAGGCCCGGGCCGCCGCCGCCCTGGACCACCCCAACGTCTGCACGGTGCACGAGATCGGCCGGGACGAAGAGGACCGGCCCTTCATCGCCATGGCCTACTGCGAGGGCGAGACCCTTAAGCAGAGGCTCGAGCGAGGGGCGTTCCCCGTCGATGAAGCCTCCAACATCGCCACGCAGATCGTCGCCGGCCTCAACGCCGCCCACGCCCAGGGCATCGTCCACCGGGACGTCAAGCCCGGCAACGTGATCATCACCCCGGACGGCGTGGCCAAGATCCTCGACT
>JBDHFS010000174.1:0-12798 GCA_039590285.1 Gemmatimonadota bacterium | reverse complement strand
CGGATGACAGCCGTATCGTTCGTGTAAGCCACGTCCAGCATGGCGATCTGGGGATTGTCGTGGATGAAATCGTACAGGCGACGGCTTCCCATGACGAACGTCGCCACCACCTTCCCAGGGTGGGATCGCTTCCTGGCCCCGTTGATCACGCCGGCCTCGATCAGGTCGATGGCGCCGTCGGAGAACATCTCCTTGTGGATGCCGATGTCCCTGTGGTTGTTCAAGTACGCGAGAACCGCATCGGGAATCGCCCCGATCCCCAGCTGGAGCGTGGCCCCATCCTCGATCAACTCGGCGCAGTACCGGCCTATGGCGTTCTCCGCATCGTCCAGGACCGGGCGCGGAATCTCCGGTAACGGTTCGTCGACCTCGATGAAGTCGTCGATCTCGTTCACGTGGATCATGCTGTCGCCGTGCGTCCGCGGCATGTTCGGGTTGACCTGCGCCACGACCCGCTTGGCCGTCTGCACGGCGGCCCTGCTGCAGTCCACGGAGACACCCAGGGAGCAGAAGCCGTGCTTGTCAGGCGGCGATGTCTGCACGAGGGCCACGTCGAGCGGAAGGATCCCCCGGCGGAACAGTTTCGGCGTCTCGCTCAGGAAGACCGGCACGTAGCTGGCATCGCCTTTCTGGATCGCATCCCTGACGTTGGCTCCCACGAACAGGGCGTTGACGCGGAAGCTGCCGATCATGTCGGGAGCCGCATACGGGGCGGGACCCTCCGTGTGTAGATGGACGACCTCGACGTCACGCAGCTCGGGTGCCCGGTCGGTCATCGCCCGGATGAGACTGCCCGGCGCGGCCGCGACGCTGTGTATGAAGACCCGATTACCGGATTGGATTACGGATACCGCCGCTTCGGCAGTGGTGTGCTTCATGGCTTCTGTCTCTCTCGTTCTATCGTGTGGCGGTCGCCTAGCGGCGATCCGCTCCCTCGAGTCTGGCCGTGAGATGTGCGATCATGTCCGCCGTCATCCCCGCCAAGTCGTACTCGGGACGCCAATTCCACTGCGCGCGCGCCGACGAATCGTCGATTCTGCGCGGCCAGGAGTCGGCGATGGCCTGTCGGACAGGATCGACTTCGTAATCGATCGTGAAGTCCGGAAGATGGTTCCGGATCGCTGCGGCCAGCGATTCCGGGTCGAGCTGCATCGCGGTGATGTTGAACGCGTTGCGGTCGCGAAGGCTGTCCGGGTCGGCCTCCATCAGCTCGATGGAGCCGCGGACCGCGTCCGGCATGTACATCATGTCCAGCTGAGTGTCCGGCCCCAGGAAGCAGGTGTAGGTCCCGTTCGCCACGGCCTCGTAGTAGATCTGCACGGCGAAGTCCGTGGTCCCGCCGCCGGGTGGGGTCACGTGTGAGATGAGCCCGGGGTAGCGTACACCTCGCGTATCCACCGCGAAGCGTGAATGGTAGTAGTCGCTCAACAGCTCGCCCGCGACCTTGCTCACACCGTAGATCGTGTTCGGGCGCTGTACCGTGACCTGCGGCGTCGGATCCGGCGGAGTCGAAGGCCCGAAAGCCGCGATCGAGCTGGGCGTGAACACGGCGCAGCCCTGCTCGCGAGCCACTTCGAGGACGTTGTACAGGCCCCCGATGTTCACCGACCAGGCCCGCTGAGGCATCGACTCGCCGCGTGCCGAGAGGATCGCGGCCAGATGGAACACCGTGTCGGCGGCATGCTCGCGCACCGCGGTGGCGACGGCGCCGGGGTCCGTGACATCGAGCACTCGGAACGGGCCCGAATCGTCGGCGTTCTCCGGCCGGCGGATGTCGGAAGCGATGACGGCCTCGCTGCCGTAGCGGTCCCTCAGCGCCGTGACCATCTCGCTGCCCACCTGCCCGGCCGCCCCCGTAACAAGGATTCGCTTCATCGGCGTGCTGTCTCCACTGACTGGGCCGTGCGCAAAACATCGGACAACCTGTCGCGTCGGCTCTCTGGAACCCGCTCCGATCACACTCGCCTCAGGCAAGTTTCCGGCCATCGCGGGCGTCGTCGCCGGACGTTCGTGTTCCGGCCGGGAAGCGCCACTCGTGTGGCACCGAGGGCATGTTTCCGGCCTCCAATGTCGCTCCACGCGAGTCCCGGTACAAGCAGACCGCGGGGTCTACGGGTGGGCCGGCGAGACGACGGGACAATGTGACGCATTCCGTGCATCAGGGCCCGGAAGCAGGGGAGTCGGCCGGGCCCCGAATAACAGAGGGCCCGCCGAGGCGGGCCCTCCTCCGAGGCTGCGGTAGGGTAGGTTCCCGGCGCGTCGCTGCGCCAGGAGGAAGGTCTATTGCGAGGGGTTACGTTCCCGAATATCGGCTCCAGGTCTCGGGTTAAGCGGGACATAGGGCGCTGCCGCGCGCCGGCCCGGCCCCTCGCGTGTGGTGTGGCCGGTCACCTCGTAAGCATCGTCCCGCCGACCATAAAACAAGCGTCCCGGCGTACCCCGCGCGATAGTACTTAAGTACCCATCCGGGTGGCCTGTCTCTTGCTTGATCTCGGTACGGATAGGACGGCCGAGGACGAGCTTCGACGCTTCCTGTTCAGCATGCCAGCACTTGAAAGGAAGGCCCACGTGTCGACACCCGGGAGCGACCCCGGCGAGAACGAGATGCGAATTCTGGTCGCGGTCGAGCTTCCGTTCATCCGCGCCGGAATCGAGTCGCTGATTGACGCCGAGAAGGACCTCGAGGTGGTGGAAACCGTGGATCGGATGGAGGACGTCCTGTCCGAAACCGAGAGGATCCGGCCGAACCTCGTGATCCTGGATACGAACTTCCACCGGCGAGACCTCACGCTGATCGATCGGATCCATGCCGCCGTACCGGAAACCGGTGTCCTGGTCCTGGTGAACCACTCGGACGAGGAGTGCGTGATCCGCTCCATGCTGTCGGACCCGAACGCCGTGAAGCTCTCGGGCGCGGCGCTCGACCAGCTCAACGAGTGTTGCCTGCTGGCTCTCCGCTCGTCCGCCCGGGGCTGCGTCCCCAAGACATCGGATGAGGACCGCCTGGTGAGCGCCATCCGTACCGTGGCCTCCGGCAAGATCGCCGCCGGGCCGTGGCTCGAAGCGCTCGTGCAGGCCCACAAGGCGCCCGCTCCCTCGTTCAGTCAGGATGGACCGAACCGCATCTCCGCGCGCGAGCTGGAGATCATCACCCTGGTGGCGCGGGGACTGGAGAACAAGGAGATCGCCGAACATCTGGACATCCGGGAGCAGACCGTGAAGAATCACCTGGGCCGCGTCATGCGGAAGGTGGGCGTCCGGAACCGCCAGGAGCTGGCCGTGTTCGCCGTCAAGCAGCACCTGGTGCCTGCGCCGACCGGGATCCAGTAGGGGAGCGCTCGCGGCCACATCAAGGCGCGGCAGTCCCGAGTTGAGGGGCCTGAAACGCGAAAGCCCCGGGTCACCCCGGGGCTTTCGCATGCGGATGGGTTGTCTGTCTGTTCCGTGCCGGCTGGCAGCCGGCCCGTTGACTACTCGATCAGCTGCAGGTAGCGGATCAGCGAGTCTTCGTCCGGGGGGTCGTTTCCCACGTCCCCGGGACCGTCCACGCCCGCCTGGTACAGTCGAACATAGACCTCCCACTGGCCTTCCGGTCCTCCCCACTGGCCCAAGTCGTAACGACACGCCACCCGTTCGATGAACACGCCAGTGTAGCCCAAGACCGTAAAGGTATTGTTTGCGCCGGTTCCACTGACGTTGTCCGGGCTGATGATCGGCGCCACTCGCATTCGCGCTCCTTCTGTCACACACTCCTCTGAAGCGCATGAACCTCTTTTCGCGCATCCGTACTCCCCCGCACCGGGGCACCATACCAGGTCAGCCCCGTTCGCGGCTATATCCATCTCGATAATGTCGCGGAATGAGCCGGGCCCGCCTGCTTCGTAGTCGGATTGAATCAGACTCTGCTTCTCGCCGCCCGCCGACGCCTGATATACCGTTTCGTCAGTAATGCTGGCGCAGTTGTTCCCAATGAGCTGCTGGCCCAGGTCGGTGGATCCACCACCTTCATGCTCTTCGTCCTTCCACCAGCATGACCAGCTGTCGTCCGGTCCGTTGCAGTAATCCACGTCTGGATTGGCGTTGAAAATCTCCGCTGGCTCACCCTCGCACTGCGGTGGGCCGGAGGGCGTGGATCCGGAATAGCTCAGTTTGAGTAGCGTGCCGTGATGGTCCTCCGTCCCGAAAGGCAGCTCGTAGTCGCCTGCCGTAAAGTCTCCACTCCCGTCAGTATCGTAGTAGCCGAGAAGACCGATCGGCAGCAAGCAGTCTTCGATCGAGCCGGTTGGCGTCACTCCTTCTGCCGGTGCCGCCCACGCGGTGGCCATCGTAGCCACGTTGACCGTTTGGACGCCGAAGATCCTGGCGAAGAACGTCTCGATCGCGTTGTCCCTGGCGGGTGCGTCGGTGTTCAGCACGAACACCCGCACCTTGGCCGAATCCAGAATCACGAAGACGTCGTCGGGAGTGACCGTGGCCGCCGCTCCCCGGATGTCGTTACGCGCCGCGTAATCGATCGCCCGTAACACCGCGCCGGCCGAGTCGTCGGGGTCGACGAGCAGCGCGCTCGCCCCGGCCAGGGCCGAGGCATCCGCCGCCCTCTGCGACTCCGTGCGTGCCGTCGTCAGCATGCCGATGTCCACGGCGAGCGCGACGGCCGCCACGATCGCGAACATGCTCGCGGCGACGAGTACGAGTGCGGCGCCACGCTGGCCTCCGAGGATACTCCAAATCCGGTTCCCGATACGTCTCATGTTTCACCGTCTGCTTCTGGAGAGTATGTGTGGTGCTCGATTTCCATAGTAAGCCGGCGTTGCCGCCGGGTGCAGTCCCAGTCTCGATCAGGTATCGCCTGTCCCTACCATCGTCCGTGAATGCGGGTTGGCTCCTTCGGTCCGCTGGGCGGCGGAGTGCTGGTCCACGAATCGTTCTCCGCCATCGCCTCTTCGACCGCAGCCACGTTCGGAGCCGCGGTGCCACCCTCCACGCGCTCGCGAATCATCCCCCGCAGCAACTCCCATTGCTGCTCAGCGGCCGCGATGCGTTGCTCCAGCTCTGTCTTCCGGTTCTCGAACTCCCGGCGGTCCTGTTCCAGCTGTTCGCGCATTTCCCTGATCTCGGCAATGTCCACGGCGGAGGCCTTTCCGCGGCGAGGACGACCCCCGCCAGCGACGTACATCCTGATCACGACGCGGAGACTGACCAGGTGCAGCGCGTAGATACCCAGCAGGAGAGCCGCCAGGTTGAACGCCGGGTGCGGCATCACGAACGACAGCACGGCGGCTGTCGCCGCGAGCAGAACGACGGCGATGGCGTAGTCCAGACTGACCGGAGGTTTCATTACCCCTATCCCGTTGTTGTGGCTCGTGCCCCGGATGTCCTCTCGACCCGGAAAGGGTCCGCCAGAGTCGTGCCGCGAACACGAGGCGAGTGACGTAACCTGTAAATATAAATACTACAAATATTTGCACATCAAGACGACGGGAGCGACTGGAGGAAGCTCGCGTGGCATCGACTCATCGAGGTGTGGCACGAATCCCACACAATTAGGGCACGGCGACACCGCTATGAGGCATAGTAGCACGGCGGGCAAGGCAGTCTCAATAGCCCGTCGGAGAGATCGCGAGCCCGGGTGTCAATCCGGCGCGTCAGGCGCCTCCGACGGATCCGCGGCAGTGGAACCGTCCAGCGTCTCGGGGAGCGCCTCGTGATGCCGGCGGCGCGCAGCGCATCGTGTGTGGCCACGCTGAGGTCGCTGCGCAGCCGGAGGAAGTTGTCGAATGTCCCGGTCCAGGCCAGGAGACGGAAGTCCAGCGAGCTGGCTCCGAACCCCATGAACAGCACCTGGGGCTCCGGATACTTGAGCACTTCGGGGTTGTCTGCCGCCACTCTCTTCAGCGTCTCCATGACGAGGTGCGGATCGGTCCCGTAGGCCACGCCGATCTCCGTCCGGATTCGGCGCCGTTGGTCCGACAGGGTCCAGTTGACCACCTCGGACGAGATCAGGTTGGCGTTGGGCACGATGACCTCGGCGCCGTCGAAGCCGCGCACCACGCTGGCCCTGAGTCCGATCCGCTTCACCTCCCCGGTCAGAGCGAGCGATGTGATCTCCACCTTGTCGCCCACCTTGACCGGCTGCTCGAAGATCAGGATCAGGCCGGAGACGAAGTTGTTGACGATGCCTTGAAGCCCGAACCCGATGCCCACGCCGAGCGCGCCGAATACGATGGCGAGCTGTGACGCTCCGAGCCCGGCGGCTCCCGCGGCCGCGAGCAGACCGGCGCCCAGGATGACCCACTGCACGACCGTGGAGACCGCGTTGCTCGCGCCACGCTCCAGCTGAACTCGGGGCAGGACCTCGACATCCAGCACGAAGCGGACGAAACGGGCGATCCATACGGTGAGGAGCAACGCCACCAGGAATGTCAGGATCTTGCCGAGCGAGATGTCGAGGATCCCGATCTCGATCGACCCGGACAGGAGACCATCGATCCATTGCGACGCGGACTGCTCCAGCTCGAAGTTGTTCAGACACAGCCATGTCCACCCGACCAGGCCCGCGATCTTGAGGAGACGGATGGCCCGGGTGGTGACCAGTTCCCCATGGGATCGAAGGATGTACGAGGACTGCCCGAGCCGCGTGTAGGGCAGGAGGCGGACCACGCCGGCCAGGACACGATAGGCGATGACCAGCGCCAGGGCCCCGAACGCCGACCACATGAGGCCCGTCAGAAGCACCTCGGAGAGCAGGGTCCATCCGAGGACGTTGGCCACGATGGCGATCGCCGATACTCCCAGGGTGAGCTGGAGCCCCCTCCATACGACGAGGCCCCAGGAGCTCGCCTTCATGTGCTCTTCATCCGTCCCGCGCAGGAGAGCGCCGACTGTGACGACGACGGCGATTCCCAGGGCCAGGCTGAAGACCCTGTATTCCAGGGAGGGCGGCAGTAGAAGTTCCCCGAGGCCGGTAGCGGCGAACAGGGCCAGGAGCATCCGCATGGAGCGGTTGATCACCGGGTTGGCGGAGCGCGGCAGCAACCGGTAGAGCGGCAGGATCGCGACCAGGCTCAGCATCTGCCACACCACCACGGGCGTCCTCTGATAGGCCAGATTGGCCGCGAGGATCGAGACCAACAGCGCCGCCGAGATCGGGCGGGACAGGGTGTCCGCGGCTCCCTGAAGCGACTCGTCCTCCGCCACGATCGCGCTCGAGATGCGTGAATGCAGCCGCGACGCGAGGAGCGAGAGTATCAGGAACAAGAAGACGTTGAACAGGATGGTGCCGGCATTGTCTCGAACGAACGCGTTGACGGCCTGCCAGTCTTCACGCCAGATCCTGGCCGCCACTTCCGATGCGGACGGTTGATCCCCCCGGGTAATGTTCCAGATGGGCGGGCTGTTTCGGACCGGGATTCGCGCACGCACGCTCGCTCGCGCATCCTCCAGCTCCAGGAGGACTTGGCGCACGCCCCCCAGGGCGTCATCGAGCCGGGCCTCGGTTTCGAGCAGGCTCTCGAGCTTGGCTCTGATCTGGCCGTCGAAGTCATCCGATGCCGCGACAACCGACTGGGTGCGATCGATCAGAGGCCTCGGTGTATCGGGGTCCTGGTCCAGCTCGTCGAGAGTAAGCTGCCAGTCCGAGCGAAGCCCGACGACCGCCCGAGACGCGTCCTGTAGCTCCAGCCACTCGTGTTCGTAGGTCTCTGCCCACCTGACCAGTCGCTCCTCGTGAGATCGCCAGATGGCGGCCAGCACGTCGAGCTCCCGCAGGGACATGTGCTCGAGTACCGTGTGGTTGACTCGACTGTGAGAGCGGGAGATCGCTGCCAGCTCGTGGGGAAGATCGTCCTCGATGAGGGAGATGTCCGGATCCACCCGGATCTGGGTCTGCAGCGACCGGAATCGGGTGATCGCGTCATCGGCCCGGAACGGGATCTGCTGAACCGGGATCGCCGCCGGAGGCGATTCGGCAGCCGCCGTGTCCTGCTGAACGGGCGCGGCCGCCGGAGGCTGGACGACCTGGGCCCGCCCGTCGAGCGGAACGACCAGACACCCGACCGGCAACGCCGCGGCAACCAGGGTCCGCCGGAGCAGATCTGCTTTCATCTACTTCTCTTGCGCCTGGATGTGCTCGCCGATGAGGATCTTGCTGATCTCCTCGCGCTGGATCTGGTTCGTGCCCTCGTAGATCTGAGTGATCTTGGCGTCACGCATGTACTTCTCGATGGGGTAGTCCCGCATGTATCCGGATCCGCCGAATACCTGCACGGCGTCGGTCGTTACGGACATCGCCACATCCGACGCGAAGCACTTGGACATCGCGGAGTAGATGGTCGAGCGGGCCTTCGGCTTCGCGTCGATGTGACGGGCCGTGGCGTAGATGAGTGCCCGTGACGCCTCGACCTTCGTCGCCATGTCGGCCAGCAGGAAGCGGAGACCCTGGAACGACGACACCGGCGACCCGAACTGGCGCCGCGTGATGGACCAGTCCACGGCCAGGTCGAGCGCGCCCTGCGCGATACCCAGAGCCTGGGCTCCGACACCCGGCCTGGACGCGTCGAACGTCTTCATCGCGGTGATGAAGCCGGTGCCTTCCCTGCCGATCAGGTTCTCGACCGGAACGCGGCAGTCCTCGAACACCAGCTCGCGCGTGGACGACGCCCGGATGCCCATCTTGTCTTCTTTCTTGCCGAAGCTGAATCCGGGCGTGTCCTTCTCCACGACCAGCGCGCTGGCCCCGCGGGCTCCCTTCTCGGGGTTCGTCATGACGACGACCGTGTAGATCTCGGCATCGCCGCCGTTGGTGATCCACTGCTTCAGGCCGTTGAGCACGTAGTGGTCTCCGTCGCGCACGGCGGTGGTCCGGATGCCGGCCGCATCCGATCCGGCCTGCGGCTCCGTTAGCGCGAACGCTGCCAGGCGCTCGCCTGTGGCTATCGCGGGAAGGAATCTCTGTTTCACTTCCTCGCTCGCCGAGACGATGATCGGCAGGGCGCCGAGCGCGGTGCTGGCGAACGCGAGGGAGATGCCACCGCACGCCTTCGACAGCTCCTCGGTCACCAGCACCATGTTCATCGTGCGCGAGTCACCGGCCAGCCCTCCGTACGTCTCGTCGATGAACACACCGAACAGGCCGGCCTCCGCGATCTTCTCCACGATGGGCCACGGAAAGTCTCCCGTGCGGTCGTATTCTGCCGCCACGGGTCGTATCTCGTTATCGGCGATGGTCCGGGCCATTTCCCGGATCATCTCCTGCTCCTCTGTCAGTTGGTAATCCAGCAAGGGGGGTCTCCTCTATCTTCGCATGCGAGAGAGGGAAGGTCGGTCAGGACCATAGAAGCGGATTCTGAACCCAGATTTCGCCTTCCTCGAACACCAAGCGGACCAGGTTCTCGGGGACGAAGTCCGCGAACGAGCCGACCTCGAAACCGCCGCGCAGGGTTCCCGGCCCGGCGTTCTTCACGAGGCGCTCCACGAGCAACCCCGCGTCCAGATTCACGTCCACCATGCGGACGGTTACCGCCGCTCCCTCGGCCGTGGCTTTGAAGTTTCCCTCCGGGTACAGGCCCTCGTACGTATCGGCGAGGTCCTGCAACCGCCCGGCCGCGTCCGCCGCATCTTCCGCCTCGAAGCCGATCTCGCCATTCAGCCTGTGCTCCCACTCGGGTGTCGCGATCTTCACGGCTTCCGAGTACGGGCGGCGGGCCGCTCCGGCGTAGTCGGGGTGCGCCCACTGGATGTGAAGCGCTCCACCGCGCTCCACCTGGAGCCGCACCAGCTGGGTCGCCGGTTCCTCGGTGTGCACGAAGAAGTCGCCGCCCTCGATGCGCGACTGGAGCTCATACGGAATCTCCGACAGGATCCGCACCAGCTCCACGGTCACGGTCGGCAGGATCGGTCCCGTCGAGGGCTGAATATGGCCGATCTCGATCGAGCCGGAGCGTGGATCGTACTCGAGCCACTCACCCGGCAGCTTCGCCAGGCGGCGCCGCACGTCCTGCGGCAGCTCGCCGAGAACGACGCGGCCGTGACATCCGGACTGATAGGACATGGTGTGTTCGCCTCGCTCGGACCTTTCGTCGTGGCCTTCGACCGCCCTCGAAGTCGGTGAGGATCTTACAATCGCGCCGAAAGATGGAAAAGGATAACGTGTAGGACGGTACCCGTCCGGAAAGCGGCTCGACGGGCTTCCGCTTACTCGATTCGAGACCGTGCGCCATGCAGATCGCGTATCTCAACGGCGAGTTCGTCCCGCGCGAAGAGGCGAGGATCTCGCCGGACGACCGGGGCTTTCTCTTCTCCGACGGAGTCTACGAGGTTCTGCGCTCGTACGGCGGCCGGCTGTTCGAGCCCGAGCGCCACTTCGAGCGCCTGGCGGCCAGCCTCAGCGGGCTTCGGATCCGTGGCGCCCATCCGCACGAACTGCACGACGTCTGCGGCAACCTCCTGCGGCGGAACGGCCTCGCCGACGCCGACGGCCTCGTGTACCTGCAGGTGACGCGGGGCGCGGCGCCCCGCACCCACCGCTACCCCGATCCACCGATCCCACCCACCGTGTACGGTTACGCCTGGCCCTTCGCGCCGGAGCACCCGCCGGAGGAAGGGACCCGAGCCATCACGGTTCCGGACCAGCGCTGGGCCCGGTGCGACATCAAGACGGTAGCCCTGATCCCCAACTGCATGGCCGCCCAGGCAGCGCGCGAGGCGGCGGCGGAAGAGGCGATCTTCGTGCGTGACGGAGTGGCGCTGGAGGGGACGCACACGAACCTGTTCGCCGTCTTCAGAGGCGTTGTGCGCACGGCTCCCCTGACCAACTACATCCTGCCGGGCATCACCCGGGCGGTCGTCCTCGAGCTGTGTGCAGCCGAGGGGCTCGAAGTGAGGGAGGAGCCCGTGTTCTCCGATGAGCTGCACGGCGCCGACGAAGTGTTCATCGTCGGGACGACGGCGGAAGTGACGCCCGTGATCGACCTGGATGGAAGGCTCGTCGGCACCGGGCGAGCAGGAGTCATCTCCCTGCGGCTACTCGAGCTGCTCAGGAAGCGGGCCCGCGGCGGCTGAAGCCGACGGTGGCCGGTGCCGCTAGCCGCCCCCTCCGGACTCGCTCCAACGGACCACCCCACTCTCCACCAGGTCTTCCAGGTAGCGGGCGACCACCTCGGTCGCGATCGGACCGAACTCTGCGCTGAGGGCGTTCCGTATCCCTGTGACCGTGCGCTCGCCGTCGATGAAGTTCACCAGCTCGAAGCGCGCGGCGGCGCTGAGAGGGAAGTCGGGCGAGCCGTACCAGGCGGCCGCCTCGGGCTCCAGTCGGCTGGCCGGGAGGCTGAAGTCCAGAGGGCCACGCGTGAGACGCTCGGGAACCCGCTCGTCCCCGGGCCCCGGCAGGTCCGGAAGCTCCAGTCCCGCGGCCTGCGCGTCCAGCGCCAGGCCCATGGCGATCGAGGTCTCGAGCTCGGAGAGCCGAACGTGCCACATCTGGACGGCCTCCCTGACGGCCGGAGTGTCGCGGAAGAGAAGAACGGACTCGACGGAGCCCCTCTCTCGCTCGGAAGCGTGGATGACCGCGTTGCCGGCCTCCTGGAGGGGGGACAGCTCCGCACCGGCGGCCCGCTCGCCGGCGATGCCCCTCCGGGCGATGCGGGCCGTCGCCGCGACCCGTCGCAGCGCGTTCGCCCCGACCAGGTGAACCAGGTCCAGCGCCTCCGCCTCGCTGAGACTGGCGAGATAGACGGTCGTGGCGGTCGCCACGATCTCCGCCCGCTCCAGCTCCACCGGGTCCACCCTGTCCGGAGTGTCGTCCGACGTGTGGTGCGTGTAATCGGGACTGTGGCCCAGCATCACGCCGGGGATCTTCCGATCGATGAACTGCATGTGATCACTGCCGCCGCTGTAGGGGGTCACCCGCCAGTTGAACGCGGAGAGGCTGCCACGCGGCGTGCGGACGTTCATCCCGTCCACCATGCGGGCCATGCTGGCCACCACGTCCGGGACGGCGGACGGGAGCGATGAGGGAGTCCGGGTGAGGATCATCTTCGAGTGCAGCAGCTCCAGGTTCTCCCCCACCATGTCCATGTTCATGTTGGCGAGCCACGAGCCGCCGAGGTCCGGCCCCGCCATCTCCGGGTGGGCATCCAGGTAGGCCTGCGTGCCGTGCCACTCCGGGGCGACGTCCAGAATGGCGGCCGAGCCGCTCGCGTTGTCGTTGGCCGACTCCTTCGGGTGGTCCAGGTGGGCGCTGAACACCAGCTCCTCTTCCGGCTGCGTCGACCCCGGAATCCGGGCCACGACCACGTCCATGAAGAAGGGCTCCAGCCCGATCCCCTCGACCCGGCCGTTGAGCACGACGCGTTGCCCGGAGTCCAGAAGACCACGCAGCCGCTCGCCCTGCCGGTTCGAGAGGTTGAAACCGAAGGTCACGTGGTCCACTTCCTCCGGGCGCGGCCACATGCCCGTGTACTGGAGCATGTCCGGGTGGTTCTTCGCACGACCGTCATCGAGGTAGGCTACCACGGCTGCCGCTCCGTGTTTCAGAACGGCGTGGCGGTGCACTTCACCGCCGTATCCAGTCGCCAGAACGAACTTCCCGGCCACGTCCTTCCCCTCGTAGTCGCCATCGCTGGTTCCGGCGCCCACCCACACCAGCTCGGCCGTGACGTCGCCCGGGTTGGAATAGGTGATCAGGCTCATCGCGATCTCCGGATAGTCGACGAGCCGCTCTTCGACCGGTTCGACCACTCGCAGCTCGGCCCGTTCGATATCCCACCCGGACGGCGATTGCCATGTCTGGTAATGGATCCG
>JBDHFS010000173.1:0-11847 GCA_039590285.1 Gemmatimonadota bacterium | reverse complement strand
CCGCGAGGTCGAGGGTCGTCTCGATGCTGTGCGAACGGCCCTTGACGGGCGCGGAAGCCTTCTCGGCGATCCGCCGTGCGCCGGGGTGGAAGTAGACGAACTCGGTTCGGTCACCGAACAGCCGATCCTGCTGCTTCGCGATTCGCTGGATCATGTCGTCGTAAAGCGGGAAGACGTTGTTCTCCCACGCCAGCTCCTCCCAGCGAGCCTTCATCTCCTCGAGCTTCTCGGGATACTCATCGGCGAGGTTGACGGCCTCCGAGAAGTCCTCGTTCAGGTTGTACAGCTCCCAAACGTCGTCCTCGAACGGCGCCACCCGGTTCAGATTCCACGGCATCCGGCCCGCGTGGATCGTCACCGCCTTCCACCCGTCCTGGTAAAGCGCCCGGTTGCCGAACAGCTCGTAGTACTGCTCGGGGTGCTGCGTGGGGGCATCCGCTTCGCTGAACGAGTACGCCATGCTCACCCCGTCCATATCCATCTGCTTTTCACCATCGATCTCTTCGAAGAACGGCGTGCCCGTCACGTCCAGGATGGTCGGCGCAATGTCGGTGATGTGGTGGTACTGCTGACGGACCTCGCCCCGGCCCTCGATCCCGTCGGGCCAGTGGACGATGAGCGCATCCTGAATGCCGCCCCGGTGCACGATCTGCTTGAAGTACTGGAACGGCGTGTTTCCGGCGAGCGCCCAGCCCGCGTGGAAGTGCGGGTAGGTTGAAGGTCCGCCCCAGTCGTCGATATGTGACATGTTCGCGTCGAACGGAGTCTGAAGACCGTTCAGCACATAGGTCTCGTTGAAGCTTCCGGTCAGACCACCTTCGCCTGACGAGCCGTTGTCGGCGGTGACGAAGATGAGCGTATTGTCGAGCTGCCCCGTTCGCTCGAGCGTCTCGATCACTCGGCCGATCTGTGCATCCACATGCGTCAGCATCGCAGCGAAGACTTCCATCTGGCGAGCGTACAGGCGCTGCTCGTCCGGGGAGAGGGTCTCCCAGGCCGGGATCTCGGCCGTCCGCTCCGTGAGCAGAGTGCCCTGTGGAATGATCCCGAGCTCGAGCTGCCGCTCATGAATGATGCGCCTAGCCTCGTCCCATCCCATGTCGAACACGCCACTGTAGCGCTCGATGTACGCGGGCGGCGCCTGGTGCGGTGAGTGCATGGCCACCGGGGCCCAGAACAGCATGAACGGCTTGTCTGGCGCGGTCGAGACGTGCGACGTGATGTTCCGTATGGCCTCGTCGGCCATCGCCTCGCTCCAATGGTACTCGGGCTTGTCCATCCACTCCTCGATCGGGTAGTGGTCGCGCCACACCAGCGATCGATAGTTGTCGGCGTCGGCCGCCATAAACCCGAAGTAATGATCGAACCCTTCGCCGCTCGGCCAGCGATCGAACGGACCCGCCTCAGACACCTCGTACAGCGGCGTGTGGTCCCACTTGCCGATAGCGTAGTTGACGAAGCCCGCCCGCTGGAGGTGTTTCGCCACCGATTTGCCGGATTCGGGTGGGAACGCGTTATACCCGGGGAAACCCATCGCCGTAAGCGAGTGCGAGCCGAGCCCGATCCGGTGGTGATTCCGCCCGGCCATGATCGTCGCGCGCGACGGCGAGCACAGGGCCGTGGTGTGGAAGTTGTTGTACCGGAGGCCGTTCTCGCCCAGCCGGTCGATGTTGGGCGTGTCGATCAGGCCTCCGAAGCTCCCGATGTGCCCGAACCCTGTGTCATCGAGGAGGAATATGATCACGTTCGGCGTGCCCTCCGGGGGCTTCGGGCTCGAAGGCCACCACTCCTCGGATTCCTCGTAGGACTTCGCGATCTTGCCCTCGAACTCCTGGCCATACTTCGCGAAGGCCTCCGATTCCTGCTCGCCTTGGGTGCCACCGGTTGGGGCACAGCCTCCGAGGACCAGGCCGAGGACGATCAACGCGCCGACTCCGAACCTCTTGTGCAGCATGGTATTCGCTCGCTGTTTCTGGTTGCGGTTGCGGCCGACCTTCTACTCCGTCCACTTCTCGTCTTCCGTGAACACCGTATCGATGATCGGCTGTGGCTCGAATCCCTCCATGGCTTTCGCAATCCGTGCCCTCACGGCGTCCAGTTCAGACACGCGCCCCGGTCTGAACTCGGGGCTCACCACGATCTGGTTCAGGATGTAGAAGAAGCGCCCTATCTTCATCATGCTGACGTGCTTCGCCGTAACCGGGACGCCATCGATCGCCCCCTCGACGCGCCGCCGCACATCGGTCTGCACCTCCGCGGCCGGCGCGAAACCCAGGATCTCTTTAGCTCCATCCCGGATGATGGAGATCGGCAAACCGATGATCGCGAGCACCATGACGATCACCAGAACCGGGTCGATGTAGGGAACGACGTAGGCCCAAGGGGTCCCGCTCAGGATCAGGGCGGCGACGAACACGAGAGCCACGACCCCACTCAGGATTCCGTCGATGAGCCAGTTCTTGGAATCCACTTCGAGCAGTGGCGACCCGGTGTTACGGGCCGCCCGCCGCTGTATCCCGGCGACCACGAAGCACCCGGACAGAGCGATAATGGCGTAGATTACCGCCAGGCCCGCGTTCAGATCACGGCCGCCGTGCAGCAGCGAATCCACGGCGCCCGCCACGGCGAACCCGGAAACGCCCAGCATCAGGAGGCCCTTGACGGTGTTTAGGAATGGCTCGAACTGGGCATATCCGAAGTGGAAGTGCTCATCGGGCGGCTGCTGGACGAGCCACGCGACGCGGATCGTGACCACGGCCACTGCAAAGCCGACCAGGGAGAAGAAGCCGTCCAACATGATGGCATCGGACTGAGTTAGAAGGCCGAACACGATCCCGAGGGCCGCCATGAACAGGGCCATTCCGGCAGACAGCTTTAGGGCCGACGTCTCCTGATGCACTTGGTCTCCTGGTACCGGTGTCGCGGGCACCCACAGTATCCACGAGTCGTACCAGTCGCCAGCGGACCGGGGCGCCGTCAGGTAGGCGTGGCCTTCTTCCTGCGTTCCGACTGCTGTGACGTGTACAGCCCGACCAACCTGGCAACCAGGATTACCAGGTACAGCTGGCCCAGAGTCGCTTCCAGCATGCCCAGGATCCGTGTGGCGTCCCGGGTGGGATAGATGTCTCCGTACCCCAGCGTCGTCAGGGTCACGAAGCTGTAGTACATCATCGTCCCCTGCGCGCTGTTCGAAATCGACGTCCACTGCGGGCTCGGCGGCAGATCACCGCCCGCCTCCAGCACGCCGGCTCTCGCGGATTGGATCTCTCCGAGCTCGTCCTCGTCGGGGAAATGAAAGGAGCCGGGGTATTGGAGGGCGATCGCGTAGTAGGCGACCCCCCAGATCAGAGCCAACAGGAGGTACACGCTCACCGCACCGTAGATCGTCTCGGAGTCGATCTCGTGTTGTTGGAGCGTCCAGCGGAGGATGTTGACCGCCAGATAGACGAAGAACCCCAAATACAGGTATTGGGAGGAGACGTAGATCGAGAAGTCGTTGGTGGCCAGCCCGACCACGCTCAGAGCCACGGCCGGCAAAGCCAGCACCAAACCAATGATGAGATGGCGTGGCCGGTCCGAGATCGCGCGCAGGCCGGACAGCATGAGGACGAAAAGGGCGCCGGCCATCATCCGACGAATCAGTGGCCCGTCCGGCACCACCACCGGCGCGGCGATCACGGCGACGAGGAACCAGAACAGAACGGCGAAGCGTCCCCGGATCAGCGAGAGCACGGACTTCGTTCGGTCTACGTCGGCCTGCGGGTCATCTGGCGACACTCCGCCTCCACCGGTGCCTAGAAGAAGTACCGGATCTCGAAGTTCACCCCGGTCGACTTGATGCGCGTGTCGAACCCTTCAGTCGGGAACGTGGAGTACGAGAAGTTCAAGCCCAGGGACAGGTCTTCGCGACCCGTGTAGCCGATCCGGAACAGGAAGCCACGCACGACGTCGGTGATGTCCGCTCCCCCCTCGGGGAACGAATCCTGGGTATAGCCGGCGGCCAGGCCTATCGGGAGCCAGTTCGCGGCCGCGAGATCGAAGTCCACGGTGGCCCCGAAGCGCGTGTACCACTCGTCGTCCGCCAGCTCGATCACGGACTCGCCATATCCCGTCTCGAAGAAGCTCACCAGGCCGACGAGGGGACTGAACGCGTGCGTGAACCGGAGCCCTGCTCCCGCTCGCAGGGACGGCGTGGTGCGCACCAGCTCCGCGCTCTCCGGGTCGTCGATGATGTCCTCGATGAAGTCGGACAGGTTGATCGTCGTGAAGCTCGAGTTCCTGACGTCGAAGCTCAGGGAGAGGTAGCTCTTGTTCGACTCGAGCAGGCGAATCAGCCAGCCCAGCTCGAATCCCGTCGTGGCCGACACCCCA
This sequence comes from Gemmatimonadota bacterium, assembly GCA_039590285.1. Lineage (GTDB taxonomy): Bacteria > Gemmatimonadota > Gemmatimonadetes > Palauibacterales > Palauibacteraceae > Benthicola. The sequence goes on along the minus strand of JBDHFS010000173.1, from coordinate 7,476 downwards.
CTGGACAGTAGCGCCGAGGTTCCCGTCCCCAGCCGCCCGTTGACCTTGAACTCCGCCCGGAAAGCTATCCAGTCCTTGATCGTCTGCTGGTACTCGAGTCCCAGGTTCGCGAACAGCAGGCTCCCGCGCGATGCGAAAAGAGTATCCTCTCCGACGATCCCCAGCGGAATGTCGATGTCATGGGTCTGGGCGATTCCCACGCCGTTCCGGATGTACGACCGCACGAAGGCATCGGGCACGCCGGGAGTCACGCTGAAGGTGTGTCCGTTCTTGTGCGGGGCCTTCCACTCCCGGTCGTCCGTCTCCTGGCCGTGAGCGGCGGTCACCGTGAGCGCGATCGTCGCGCACGCGAGCAGGGAGGTCTCAACGAGTCTGCGCAGGGTTCTCATCGTCCACCTCCCAGCGGCAGCAGGATACCGGCGAGGAGCTGCAGCCCGCTGGACCTGAGACGCGTCCTCACCGCGTCCTCGCTGATAGCGTCTTCGACGACGTTCCCCAGGCCCTGCTCGTAGCGAGCCTCCAGCATGATCTCGAGGGAACCCAGCGGAAGTTGGCCGCCGACGCCGAAGTCGACCGCTATGTCGAAGCTCCTGAAGGCCTCTTTGACGTCGATCTCCTCGGAACTGTCTTCAACGCCCTTCAGGTTGGCGCTCGTGAGAAACGAGAGGTTGACTCCGCTGGTCACGTACACTTTCCCGCCGGCCGTCACGAACTTCGCGAGGACCGGAACGGCGAAATAGCTGAGGTTCAGATCCGCGATCTTCTCCGGATCTTCCTGGTCCTCGAATTCGAACTCGATGCCAGCCCCCCGGGGCTGAATGCCGGGCTGCACGCTGAGCCACACATCATCGGTCAGGTGGAATTCGCCGATCAGACCGAAGCCGAAACCGCTATTGCTCCCGTACGAATAGTCCTCCGGGGCATCGCCACTGATGCTCGCCATGTTCAGTACGCCGTACGCACCCACGGTGAACTGGGCTCGCGCGTCGGGCGCGAGGGCGAGGCTCATCAGCAGGAGGAGCAGAGGCAGGAAGAGCGCTTTCTTCATGATGACTCGCTGGAAAGGGCCCGGTTGGTCGGAACATTATTCAATTTGAGCGCATCGTGGCAGCGGTGGCAACCGCGTACAGGACTGCCGTTCACGGGAGCTGGCTGTACATTCGTCCCATGATCACGACCAAGAGCTGGCTCAAGTTGGCAGTCGGTCCCGCCCTACTCGGTTTGTTGACTGCCTGCGCGCCGGGCGATGACCGGGCCGAGCGGCCCCTCGTACGCGAATACCCGCCGGGCTGGCGTTACCCTCCAGCGGCGCCCCCCCTCCGGGCCATGCACGGCATGGTCGTGAGCACCGACTCCCTGGCCAGCGCGGCCGGGCTGAGTATGCTGCAGGCAGGCGGCAACGCGATCGACGCGGCCGTGGCCACCCACTTCGCGCTGGCCGTAGTGAACCCCGAAGCCGGCAACATCGGGGGCGGTGGCTTCATGATCGCCCGGATGGCTGACGACACGCGCGCCGCGCTAGACTTTCGGGAAAAGGCCCCGCTCGCGGCGACCGCGGACATGTATCTGGATGCCGAGGGGCGGGTCACCGACGCGGGCGTGATCGGACATCTGGCGTCCGGAGTGCCGGGTTCCGTAGCGGGGATGGAGGAGGCATGGCGTAGGTTCGGCACGCTTCCCTGGTCGGACCTTCTCCAGCCGGCGATTCGTCTGGCACGAGACGGATTCGCTGTCGGCACGCGGTCGCTCCGATCCTGGAACGAGAAGGCCGACACCCTGGCCTGGTTCCCTTCGACGGCTGCCGTGTTTCTGCCAGGAGGCGCCCCGCCCGCCGAGGGAGCCCTGTTCCGTCAGCCGGACCTCGCGAGGTCCCTGGAGGCGATCGCCGTGGACGGCGCGGCCGCCTTCTACAGGGGCTGGATAGCCGACTCCACGGTGGCCCAGATGGAACGGGGCGGCGGGATCATCACCCATGAGGATCTGGGCGCCTACCAGGCCGTATGGCGGGATCCGGTGGTGCTCGGCTACCGCAGGTACGAGATCATCACCATGCCTCCCCCGTCTTCGGGCGGCGTGACGCTGGGCCAGGCGCTCAACATCGTCGAGGGCTTCGATCTCGCGTCGTTCGGGTGGCTCAGTGCAGACCACGTTCACTTGGCGGTCGAGGCCATGCGCCGCGCCTATGCGGACCGAAACTATTACCTGGGCGACCCGGACTTCGTGCGGATTCCCATGGGACGCCTGCCAGGCCTACGCCGATTCTCTCGCGTCAACGATCAACATGCGGCTGGCGTCGGACTCCCGGGCGTTCAACCGGGTGCCGGAGGAGTCGACGGAAACCACCCATTACTCGATCGTTGACCGGGACGGAAACGCCGTGGCGGTGACCACGACGATCAACGGCTGGTTCGGGTCGAAGGTGGTCGTGCGCGGGGCCGGATTCCTGCTCAACAACGAGATGGACGACTTCACCTCGAAACCGGGTGTGCCCAATCAGTTCGGCCTCGTGCAGGGCCGGGCCAATGCCATCGAGCCGGGGAAGCGCATGCTGTCGGCCATGGCGCCCACGATCGTGGTGGATCCGGAGGGCCGTACGGATCTCGTCACCGGCACCCCGGGCGGAGCCACCATCATCACGACCATGTTCCAGATCGTCACCAACCATATCGACTTCGGGATACCGGTGCGGAGCGCGGTGGACGCTCCGCGCTTCCACCATCAGCACCTTCCGGACACTCTCCGCTACGAACAGTCGGGCCTTCCGGCCGCCGTCGTGGCCGAGCTGGAGCGACGAGGTCACGTGCTCGCCATCCGTCTTCGCGATGACGGGAGCGCCGTTCTCAGCGGAGACGTGCAGTCGATCTACATATCGAGCGAGGGAATCCGGCTCGGAGCGTCCGACCGGCGCCGCGGAGGCAAGGCGCTGGGTTTCTAAGAGCGGGCAGCCGCTTCACCAGGTTGAACCCGGCGCGCGGCCCCCCCTTCCCCGCCCTCAGGCCGGGCGGCGGACCGTGATCCGCTCTTCCACACGCAAGGTCATCTCCGAGCCTTGCTCCAGGACCGCGTCCACATCCTCCGTCCCCAGGACGATCGCGGTCCCGGCGGCGGCACCGGCCACCCCACCAATGATCGTTCCGGTCGCGTTGCCGCCGATCACCCGACCGAGGATTCCACCCACCACGGCTCCGGCGCCGATCTTCACGGCCTTCTCCTCTGTGCTGCTGCGCCCTTTGGCGGTGGCATTCGCCTCCGACACGGTCATCGCCATCTGATACGACTCCCCATCCAGCAGGATCTGTCCGAAGTCGAGACGGATCATGGCCTGCTGGCCGGCTCCGCCCGATGGCTCGAGCGCCGTGACCTGCCCCCGGATCTTCGTCCCGGCCGGGAGGATCACGTGGGTCGCGTCCGTCACGGGCGCGAGAAGCGTAACCGTGAACACATCCCCGACGTTGTTGGTCTTCGTGCTCAGCTCCTCATCCAGGCTCACACGAAGGCTCGTTCCGGCGGCGACCGACAGCTCGCGGTACCGCGGCGCGGGAGGCTCGGGATCGGGTGTGGGGTCGATCTGCCGGGGCGGCGCCGCACGAGGCGACTCCGAACGCGGCGGCGGTGCTTCGACCGGCGCATCGGCCGGGGGCTTCGAGACATCGGGCTCTGCCTCGAGCGGCGCGTCGTCCAGGGAGGCCATCGAATCCCCGGCCATCGCGAGATCCAGCTCGCGATCCACCGCGTCCAGGTCTTCGGCGCTCCGGTCCCCACACGCGGCGAGCACCGCGATGGACATAAACAGAAGGGCCGTGGGTATGAATTTCTTGCGCATCCTCGCCTCCGTCCGGCTGGCGCTCCGTCCGTGTCGTAGCCCGGTCTTCCCCTCGTCCCGGGCCGTTGTGTAGCATCAATTCCTGCACATCGCGGACCAGCCGAGGCTCGGTGAGGTCGGTCGCACTCGCCGGGCCGGCCCGGGAGGCCTATATATTCGTCCCTCCCGCCCTCGTACCTCGAGGCGCAGGGAACGATCCGCGGGCGACCGAGGCGCCCGCGTCGCGGTCTGGCTCGAAGCCTGGAAGACACGGAAAACGCATGCGACATCTCCGCACCCTGCTGCCGTACTACCGCCCGTACCTGCGCGGGCTGGCAGCGGGGATGTTCCTCGTGATCATCTCCAACGTGTTCACCATCCTCGGGCCTTTCATCGTCAAGCTGGCAATCGACGGCCTGACCGCGGAACTCACCAGCGAGCGGATCGTCACATACGCGCTCCTGCTCGTCGCCGCCGCGCTCGTCTCCGGCGTGGCCAGGTATGGAATGCGGGAGTTCCTGAACGGGATCAGTCGCAGAATCGAGACGGATCTGCGCAACGACGTGTTCGGCCACCTGCTCCGGCTCTCGCCCCAGTTCTACGATCGGTGGCGAACCGGGGACCTGATGAGCCGGGCGACGAACGACGTACAGGCCGTCCGCCAGGTAGCGGGCCCGGCGATCATGTACCTCGTGAACACCGTGACCATCGGCGCGCTCGCGATCGGACTGATGGTCTGGATCAGTCCCACGCTGACCGCGGTGGCCATGATTCCGATGGTGATCATGCCGGGTCTGGTCGTGTGGCTCGGAAAGAAGATCAACGTCCGCTTCGAGCGCATCCAGGAGCAGTTCTCCGACATCTCCAACTTCGCTCAGGAAAACCTGGCCGGGATCCGTATTGTGAAGGCCTACGGCCGGGAAGCGGACCGGTCTGTCACGTTCGGTGGGCTGAACGCGGAGTACCGGCGGCGGAACATGAGCCTGGCCCACGTGTGGGGCGCCTTCTTTCCGGTCCTGACTTTCTTGGGCGGGCTCGGATCGGTACTCGTGCTGTGGGTGGGCGGCCGGGAAGTGATCGCCGGGAGCATATCGGTGGGCGATTTCGTCGCGTTCGGCTTTTACCTGATCCTGCTCATGTGGCCGATGATCGCCGTCGGCTGGGTGACCAACCAGATCCAGCGCGGTGCCGCGTCCATGGGACGGATCAACACGCTCCTCGCGGAGCCCGTGTCGATCGATGATCCGGAATCCCCGCGGCCGCTGCGCCCGGTACGCGGAGCGATCGAGTTCCGGGACGTCTCGTACCGTTATCCGGGCACGGAGCGGTGGGTGTTGAAGAACGTCTCGTTCAGCATCCAGCAGGGGCAGACGGTGGCCGTCGTCGGCGGCACCGCGAGCGGAAAGAGCACGCTCGTCCGGCTCATTCCTCGGCTGTACGACGTGGGAGCGGGGAGCGTCTGCGTGGACGGCGTGGACGTGCGCGAGGTTCGGCTCGAGGACCTGCGCGACGCCGTGGGAATGGTCCCTCAGGAGGCCTTCCTGTTCAGCATGCCATTGCGGCGCAACCTCACCATGACCGGCAGCGGGAGCGAAGCGCCCGACCGGCTGGACCGCGCCGTGGACATCGCCCAGCTGCGGCCCACACTGGGCGTTCTTCCCGACGGGTTGGAGACCAGCCTCGGGGAGCGCGGCATCAACCTGTCGGGAGGCCAGAAGCAGCGGGCCACGATCGCTCGGGCCCTGTACCGGGAGACCCCGATCCTCATTCTGGACGACTCGCTGTCAGCGGTCGACACGGTTACCGAGGAGGCGATCCTCGGAGGCCTGCGCGAGTTCATGCAGGACCGTACGTCCATCGTGGTGTCCCACCGGGTGACGGCCGTGGCCGGCGCCGACCTGATCCTGGTCCTCGAGGATGGGCGGCTGGCAGAGACGGGCACGCATGCCGAGCTCCTGGCCCGGGGCGGAGTGTATGCCCGCCTGCTCGAGCGTCAGCTCCTCGAGGAGGAGATCGAGCGCGAGGAAGCCGTCTGACGCCCGTCCGGCTGCGCCGTCAGATTCTCTCCAGGATGAACGACGGCGTAAACTGGGTGGCCCAACCGGCCAGCGCCGTGAACCGTCCGCTGACGAGCAGCAGCCCCACTCCCAGCAGCAGCAGCCCACTGATCCTCTCGACCCACGGGATCCACCGCTTGAAGCGATCGAACGTGGACAGGAACCATGACAACGCCAGTGCGCTGAGGAGGAACGGCACGGCCAGGCCCAGCGAGTAGAAGCCGAGCAGCACGAGTCCGTCCGTCAATGTCTGCCGGGTCGCGGCGAACGTCAGGATGCCGCCGAGGATCGGCCCGATGCACGGCGTCCACCCGGCACCGAAGGTGAAGCCGACGACGGTGGAGCCGAGGTAGCCCAGGGGCTTGTCCCGTAGATGGATGCGGCGCTCCCGCGCCATACCCTTGAACGGACGAAGGCCCAGCAGGTAGAGGCCGAAGAAGATGATGATCACGCCGCCCACCCTGGCGATCCATACCTGATATTCCCGCAGCAGCTGCCCGACGAACGTCGCGGAAGCGCCGAGGGCCAGAAAGATCAGGCTGAAGCCGAGCACGAAGAACAGCGAGTGCGTGAAGGCGACGCGTTTGACGTCGCCGCTCCCCTGCTCCAGCTCCTCGATGCCGACGCCGCTCACGAAGGACAGGTACGAGGGCACCAGCGGCAGCACGCAGGGTGACAGAAAGGAGAGGATGCCGGCGGCGAAGGCCACGGCGACCCCGATCTCGAGCTCGTTCATCTATGTCCTCACACGTCGCGTTTCATCACGTCCGCATCTCCCTCACCGCCGCGTGCCCATGCAACGAAAAGGCGCCCGCCGCAAGTCACGACGAGCGCCCCGCTTCGGCCGGTCGCCGAAGCTAACGCCGCACGGTCGGTCGATCAATCGGCGGCCGGCACCTCCGGGTTCACGAGGCGTCCCCAGCTGTCAGGGCAGCCGCCGATCTCGAAATGCACGGGCTCCCGATGGTCTCCCAAGCGCTCCCGGAATCCGGCCACCAGACGCGAGATCCGGTGCGAAGGCACCGCGCCGTACTCGGTGATCCGGCGCACACGATCCGTGGATCCGTTGCCGGCGGCGTTGGTGTGGCCGTTCCCGCTTCCGTTCGGGAGAACGTGGCCGCCGCCGGTCCCGTTCCCGGCGAGGAACTCGGCCCCGCACAGATGGCGCATCTCGTCCGGGAGGATGCGGGTGAAGAGGAGAAACTCCGCCGATCCCTCCAGGTGTGGTAGTGGAGGAAAGACCCAGACGTCGCCGATCTCGGCCGGGGCTACCCTGGCACCGAGATCGCGCAGCCGGGTGGCGACCGCGTGACTCATGTCACCGCTCAGGGCGTCGCTTCCGTTGGCTCCGTTGCCGGTGGACTGCGATCCGACCCTGCCGTTCGTCCTGCCCTTGTTCTCCATCACTCCCTCGCCGAGAGGAGAAACGGACCCCTTCCGCCGGTGACGGCGGTGGACGGGCAGGACACCCCTAATTTAGGCATCGGCGGTGCCGTGTACAGGGGTAGCCCGGAAGAGCGGCGGGGAGGGCCGGCGCCGGCCCTCCTCAAACCGTCTCCGCGGACTCAGGACAGGACCTCGCGAATCGCCTCGAGGACCCTGATCTCGGCCCGTTCC
>JBDHFS010000172.1:0-6858 GCA_039590285.1 Gemmatimonadota bacterium | reverse complement strand
TGATCCTGGCCTGCGGAGGTTTCACGGGTGGCTACACGCTGTTCATCCGGGACAACAAGGTCCACTACGACTACAACTACTACCACGGGCTGTACTACAGTCTCGAGTCGCCGACACTCCCGAGGGGTGAGGTGAACATCCGATTCAACTTCACCGAGGACGGCGGAACCACGGAGGGAATCCCGGGAGGAACCGGTGAGCTGTACATCAACGGCGAGAAGGTGGATGAGGTATACATGCCCGAGATGCACATCTCGACGTTTCGCTCTCCGAGACCTTTGACGTCGGAATCGACGCTGGGACGCCGGTGAGCAACAAGTACCGTGAGACGAACCACTACCCGTTCACCGGTGACCTCGATCGAGTGACGGTCCGTCTCACCGAGTAGCGGTCGTGTAAGCCAGCGGCGGCCGGCTCTTCGTAGGCCGGCCGCTGCGCCTCGTCAGCCATCAACGAACCATCGACCGGGTGAAGACAGATGATGAAGAGTACGAGCCCATGGACCCGTATCCTGGGAGCAAGTGCACTTCTTTGGATCGGCCTGCCGCTGGCCGGCCTCGCCCAGGAGCAGAGCCGCGAGTCGGCCGCCCTCGACAACACGGCGGCCGCGTGGTCCTTCCAGTTCGCCTACCAGGCCATGCCGGACTACCGCCAGGACACTCTGGCTTCCGGAGAGGTCAGGCCGGAGGGAAACAAGGGCTATGGCCAATTCCGAATGGTCGCTCCGATGAAGCTCGGCAGCATGAAGCTTCTTCCCAGGCTCACCATACGCGCGAGCGAGAACAAGGACGGGGAATGGGGGCTCAGCCCGACCGACCTGTTCGCCCTGATCGTCCCATGGGACTGGGGCTCGGGCCGGGCGGGACTCGGGCCGGATATTGTGATTCCGGGCAGCTCGAAGGTGGGCAGCAGCGAGTGGGCCTTCGGCCTCGCCGGGGCTGTGATCCAGCGCTTCTTCGACGACCGGATGATGGTGGGACTGCTGGTTCAGCAGACTTGGGGCAAACGGTCCGTGGTCGATCTGAGCCAGCCGGTGCCGATCGTCACCGACGAGCACGAAGTGGGCGCGCACCCCATCATCATCAACCCGTTCATCAACTTCCAGCTCGGGAAGGGCTGGTACATAGGAACGAACGACCTGCAGGCTCAGTACAGCTGGGAGTTCGGCGGATGGTTGGTTCCCGTGGGACTCCGTCTGGGGTACGTGCTGGTGCAGCCCACGAACTCGTGGAACTTCTACCTGGAATACGCGACCGACCTGGCTACCGACGATTGGCCGGGGGCCGCGGCTGAGAGCAAATTCCGAGCGAACGTCTCGTACAGCATGCCGGTCGGGTGACCGCCCGCGGAGGTCGAGCATGAATCAGCCGAGCGTCATGGAGACCATCGCTGGCCGGGCCGTGGCCGGCCAGCGGCGCGAAACGAGTCAGCTCAGGCGTCTGGAGACTCTGACGGACGTGGTGTACGGCATCGCCCTGTGGCGCGTGTTCATCCTGTTCCCGCGGCCCGACGAGCCGGCCTGGAACTGGCACTCGTGGCGGGAGTTCCTCGCCGCCGAAGGTCTCACCATTGTGCTGATCGCGATCGGAGTCGCCGTCCTGATCATCTACTGGCTGCAGAGCAACACGCTGTTCAGCCTGGTGGAGCGGGCGGACGGCAAGTTCGCTGTGCGTGCCATCATCCAGATCTTCTTCGTGCTGCTGTTCCTGTTTTCGATTCGAGTGGGGACAGAGCTGTCTCCCTCTGCGTGGACGCGCGGGTTCGAGAGCATCGCGGCGCTCCTGCTGGGTCTCTCCTCGACCTGGATGTGGACCTACGCGGCGAAGGGACGTCGGCTGCTTCAGGAGGACGTGACCGACGACGAAGCGAAAGGGGTGCGCCGGCGGATCCGGGCGGAGCCAGCCACGGCTCTGTTCACCATGCCGTTCGTGTTTACACCTGTTTTCTGGGAGCTGGCCTGGTTCACTTATCCGGCCGTGCGGAGGTTCTTCCGGCGCAGCGCGTAGCTTTGTCTCCGGAGCACTTCCGTGCGAACTCCGTGACGGGCAAGTATCTGTGGGGGGGTTGCGCCTCCCCGCACCGAAGGGGGTGCGCTCCTCCTTTTCAGTTGATACTATCGACGCTCACGACCACTCGTTCCCCACCCCAGGAACTGCAATCATGAGACTCCGTTTCACTGCCATGACCGCTGCGGCATTGACCCTACTGACGACTGCCGGAATCGCCTTCGCCCAGGATTCCCCCGGCCTCCCGGCTCCACATGAGGAAGTGGAAAGCGCCTTCCCGGCGCATGATCACTTTTCCCCGTGGGCGGGTCGGAACTTCCCGACCGAGGTGTACTGGGGCGACACGCATCTGCACACCGGCATGTCCATGGACGCCGGCGCATTCGGGGCCCGACTGCTGCCGGAGGACGCCTACCGATTTGCCCGTGGCGAAGAGCTCACCTCGTCCACCGGCCTCCCGGTGCGACTGAGTCGGCCGCTCGACTTCCTCGTGGTGGCCGACCACTCGGACAACATGGGCTTCTTCCCGAAACTTTATGCCGGCGATCGCGACATGCTCGCGGATCCGACGGGCCGGCGCTGGTACGACATGGTGCAGGCGGGTGGGCAGCAGGGGGTCGAGGCCGCGGTCGAAGTGATCGTAGCATTCTCGAACGATGAGTTTCCCCCGGCCCTGTCGTCGCTGCCCGGCACGGCGGCGTACCGCGCGGCGTGGGACGTGGCGATCGATGCGGCCGAGAAGTACAACGAGCCTGGCCACTTCACCGCGTTCATCGGCTACGAGTGGACCTCGAACACGGGCGGCGCCAACCTGCACCGGGTGGTGGTCCTGCGGGATGATGCCTTCCGCGCCGGCCTCGTGGAGCCGTACACGACGGTCAAGCCTCTCGGGAGCGACAACCCGCGCGACCTGTGGAAGTGGCTCCAGATGTACGAGGACCGGACGGGCGGACAGGCCCTGGCGATCGCGCACAACGGCAATCTGTCGAACGGGATCATGTTCCCGTGGATCGAGTCGTTCACCGACCAGCCGATCGACCTCGAGTACGCCGAGACGCGCGCCCGTTGGGAACCCCTGTACGAAGCCACGCAGATCAAGGGGGACGGCGAGGCCCACCCCTACCTCTCGCCCACGGATGAGTTCGCGGACTACGAAACGTGGGACCAGGGCAACCTCGACTTGAGCGAGGCCAAGGAGCCGGAGATGCTGCCGTACGAGTACGCGCGGTCCGGGCTCCAGATAGGCCTGCAGGCCGAGGCCGAGCTGGGCGTGAACCCGTACGCGTTTGGCATGATCGGGTCCACGGACAGTCACACCGGTCTCGCGACGGCCGGCGAGGACAATTTCTTTGGCAAGCACTCGGGTACCGAGCCGAGCGCTGAGCGGTACCTCCACCCCATGGCCAAGATGGGTCACCTCGAGTACACGAGCTGGTCGATGGCCGCCTCGGGATACGCGGCCGTATGGGCGACCGAGAACACCCGCAGGGCGATCTTCGACGCGATGATGCGCAAGGAGACCTACGCGACGACCGGTCCCCGGATGATCGTTCGTTTCTTCGGCGGATTCGATTTCGCGCAGGCCGACGCCGAGACACGGCTTCCGGCGAACATCGGCTACCGGAAGGGTGCGCCGATGGGAGCGACGTTCAGGGCGGCGCCTGACGGCAAGTCCATGACGTTCCTTGTCGCGGCCTTGAAGGACCCGCTGTCGGGCAACTTGGACAGGATCCAGATCGTGAAGGGCTGGCTGGAAGACGGCGAGCGGATGGAGAAGGTGTACGACGTTGTATGGTCCGGAGACCGGACACCCGGTTCCGATGGCAAGCTTCCGCCGGTCGGGAACACGGTCAACGTGGCAGATGCCACCTGGACCAACACGATCGGTGCTCCTGAGTTGAGCGGCGTGTGGGAGGACCCCGACTTCGACGCCTCGCAGAGAGCCGTGTACTACGCGCGGGTGCTCGAGATCCCGACGCCGCGCTGGACCGCTTTTGAGCAGGCTCGGTACGGGATCACGATGTCGGACGACGTGCCGATGATTACGCAGGAGAGGGCGTACACGTCGCCAATCTGGTACACGCCGTAAGGTATTACTTCAAAAAATCTTATGTTGAGCGAGGGCGGCTGCCGGGTGGTGGCCGCCCTCTTCGCATCACGGGGGGTGACAGCGGTCCTGTGCCTTCAGTCGCACGTTCCCACTTTGGGACAAAGGTCTGCTACGACGCACTCATCACATCTCGGCCGTCTCGCCACGCACACCTTCCGTCCGTGACCTATCAGCAGCACGTGCATCTCGTAGCGGAGCTCGCGCGGGACGATGTCGTTGAGGATCCGGTGAGTCTGAGTGGCGGTGGCCCTCTCCGGAACGAGCCCGAACCGGACGGCGATTCGATGCACGTGGGTGTCCACCGGAATCACGTCTCGGCCCATTGAGAAGCACAGGACACAGGCCGCCGTCTTCACGCCCACGCCCTTGAAGCTCGTCAGGTACTCGATCGCCTCCCGATCGTCCATCTTTCCGATGTGGTCCAGGGAGAGATCCCCGGATTCGTTTCGCAGGCGGGTCAGCGTCGCCAGAATCGTGGCCGACTTCTGCTTCGACAGTCCGGCTGGCCGGATCGTCTCCTCGACTTCTCCATCCGGCGCGTCGAGGACCGAGTTCCAGTCTGAATAGCGCCTGCGCAGCGCTTCCCAGGCGCGGTAGCAGTTCGCGTCGGAAGTGCTCTGGCTGAGGATAGTCAGGATCAGCTCGTCCAGCGGATCACGACGCACCTTGCGGCTTGCCGGGAGCACCTCGCGAAGCTGGTCGGCTGCCGCGCGGACCCTCTCCTCGCCGTTCTGTCGGCCTGCCGGACGCGTCATTAGCTTGGGGCGGTCCTGGTCACAGTCATCGGTTCATCAACGGCGGCCAACGTACCCGACACGTGAAGAAGCGGCAAAGAAGAGCGGGCCCGGTCCTCGATCTTCGTGACGAGCGCCTCACCGAGGCGTTCAATCCACGGACGGCGGGCATCGACGATGCGTCTCCGCTGGACATCGTGCGCCTGTTGAACGCCGAGGACCGCACGGTGTCCGATGCCGTGACCGCGCAGGAGAAGGCGATCGCGGGCATCATCGGCGACGTAGCGGATCGGCTGTGCCGGGGTGGGCGATTATTCTACGTGGGCGCCGGGACCAGCGGCCGGCTCGGAGTGCTCGACGCCTCGGAGTGCCCGCCGACCTTCGGTAGCGACCCGGAGACGGTCCAGGGGATCATGGCCGGCGGTCCCGAGGCCCTGATGCGTAGTCGTGAGGGCGTGGAAGACGACCGGGACAGCGGGGCCGATGCGGTCCGCCGTGCCGGCGTCAATGCCCGTGATTTCGTGCTCGGAATCGCCACGTCCGGAACCACTCCGTTCGTGCACGCCGCCCTGGCAGCGGCGCTCGATGTGGGCGCGGGCACGGGGCTGCTCACCTGCACTCGGCCACCCCCGGAGACGGATCGACGGATCGGTTACCTGATCACTCCGCTCACCGGCCCCGAGGCGATCGCGGGATCGACCCGCCTCAAGGCCGGTACGGCCACAAAGCTGGTCCTGAACACGATCTCCACGGGCGTGATGATCCGGCTCGGAAAGGTGTACGGGAACCTGATGGTGGACCTGCGCGCCGTGAGCCGAAAGCTCGTGGACCGTAGCCTCCGCATGCTGTTCGCCGTAACCGGGCTGGAGAGAAAGGAAGCGCGGCGCCTCCTGATCTCGGCAGGCGGGTCGGTGAAGACCGCGATCGCCATGCACGAAACACGCGTGGGTCGGTTCACCGCGGAGAGGCGCCTCGACGCCTGCGACGGCTTCCTCGCCCGCATGGTTCACCGGTTTCCGCACGGCACACGGGTGCAGGACTTCGCGGAGTTCTCGACCAGCGATTGCCAGGAGTGGGATCGCCTCGTCGAGCGCCTCGCCGGCGCCCCAACAGCCGTCCGGTATGCGGCCGAGAGCGATGCCGCCGATGCGAATGCGACCGTCGGGCGGACACACGCCGATATCGCCTGGCAGCTCGATCACCTAGCCCGTTACGAGCGTGAGGCGATCCGTCCCCGCCTCGAGGCTTGGCGGGACTCGGATGGCCTCATGTTCGAGAGCTGGGACGACGAGACGGGGCCGGGTCCGGAGCACGACGAAGCGCACCTGGACTCACTTCTGGAGGCCTTCCACGAGGAACGGGAGATGACCATGACCGTCCTCCTGGGTGCGGGCCCCGGAGTGCTGGAGCGGTGGGGCCGGATCGGCGAGGAGAAGTTCACGGCTTATCAGTTCCTGCGCGCGACCGCCCAGCACGACGACGCTCACGTAGCCCGGATCGGCGAACGACTGCACCGCTCGCTCCTCGAGGAGACAGAATGACGAACCCTTCCGGCGACCTGTACGTCGGCCTCATGTCCGGCACCTCGCTGGACGGGATCGATGTGGCCATCGCGCAGCTCGGCGGGGACGCCGAGCGTCCCGACCCCGCTCGCCTGGTCGCCTTCCACTCTCTCACTTCGAGCTCGGTGAGCGGCTCGCCGCCGCGGTAGCGGAGACGCTCATCGCGGCCGACTTGAAGGCGGCCGACATCGTAGCTATAGGGAGCCACGGACAGACCGTGTGGCATCGCCCTCCCGACGCGGCCACGAAGGGCGCCACTCTCCAGCTCGGTGAAGCGGCCGTGATCGCCGAGCGCACCGAGATCCCGGTCGTGGCTGACTTCCGCGTGCGTGACGTGGCCGCGGGTGGACACGGAGCGCCCCTGACGCCGTATTTCGACCGGCTCCTTCTCGGTGGGGACGAGGGGCGGGCGATCGTGAACCTGGGCGGCATGGGCAACATTACGG
>JBDHFS010000171.1:0-6650 GCA_039590285.1 Gemmatimonadota bacterium | reverse complement strand
AAGAGGGAACCCGCGCGGCCGCCGTGACGTCGGTGGAGATCGGCGTGACGTCGGCGCCACCCATGTTCCGGGCCGACCGCCCCTTCCTGTTCGCGATCCGGGAGCGCTTGTCAGGGGCGTTGCTGTTTACGGGGGTAGTGAAGGATCCGTCAGCGGGGTAAGGACGATCGGGAGGGAGTAGGCGCTAGCCTCAGCAGTCCACAGCAATCGTCGGTTCTACCCGCCCGTCACGACCACGGCGGACCAGTCGGGCATGCCTCGGTGACCGAAGGATTGTTGTCCACCTCCTGTAGCATGATGGGGAAGGCCGTGTCCCGGCCGGGCTGCTCGGTGGGATAGAGGTCCACTCCGTCGTTGCGGAGAACGCGGCGCATGAACCCCAGCCGATGTCCCGTCAGCCAGAGGCCGGCCGAGTAGGCCCGTCCGAACTCCCGGATGTCGGCTTCGAAGTCCCCCGTGAAACGGACGGGGGCGAAGGTCTTGCCGTGAGGGTTCATCCCTGTGGTCAGGCGTTCGTTGATCAGGAGTTCGGCTCGGTCTAGGTCGCCTGCCCGGTAGGCGGCCTCTGCTTGCATGACCGTGGCCTCGAAGCCCGAAGCGATGATGATCGGCGCAGCCCGACCCGCAGGGTTCGGCGGTACCTCGCCACCTCCGTAGATGAGCTGAAGGCTTACCGGAATCGTGGCGTCGAAGGTTTGGAAGACCGGACCCGGCTCGGGATCGATCAGACCGGTGTCCACCCACTCGTCGTAGAAGGCGAATTTCTCGAGGAAGCGAGTTGGAGCCGACCCGTCGCCGACGGTATACCGGATTTCTACGATATCGCCGTGTGTATATGCGTAGACGTAGTTCCACTGAAACGGGGAGTTGGACGAATACCTGGCGAAGAACCTGAATTCAGGGTCGACCCCAGCGATCAGAGACGCTGCCGCCGAGTACTCGCCGAGCCACATGTGGGCACGCGCCCGCCCGATCCTGGCGGCCGTCGCCAGATCCTGCATCCCGGCCGCGCCGGCCGCTTCTTCCGCCTGCGCGAACCTGACGAGCGCCTCCCGCATCCGCTCGTCGGGCAGAAGGGGCGCCGGCTCGAAACCGACCGCGGCCGGATCCCCGCCACCGAGGATGCTCTGACAGTACATCTCGGCCAGCAGTAGTCGTGCGTAGGCCCCGTAATAGAGTGCGTACGCGAGCCCTCGTCTCAGCAGATCGGGATCCGCCGCAGGGTCCTCCTGCATACTCTCGAACGCGAGCAGCGCCGCGTCCGCACTCATCCGTGACGTGTGGAGCTGCGGATAAGGCTCGCCCACTTCACCCGGGATGATCTCGCGACGGTCTACACGGATCTCGTTTGGGTAGGTGCTCGAATGGATGAACTCGTCGACGAACATGCCACTAAACAGAACGTACGAATCCAGGCTGGACTGGAAGTCCTCCACGAGCCCCGCGATGATGATCGGAACGGAGTTCGGATCATTGTAGACGTCTTCCGGCTCTACGATGTCCGGGTCCGTTACGTCCAGCCCGCAGCCAACGACGCTCAGCAGCGCCGCCGCGAGCATCCAGGCCCCCCCTTCCGGCGGGTGCGAAGACACCGCTTGCCCCTTACTCCAGTCGCTGAACCCGATTCTACGGTCATGGCTCAGAAGTAGATGTTGACCGTTCCGATGAAGCGTCTCACGGGCGGAAGGGTGAAGAACTCGGCGCGGCTGGCCTCGTTCTGCCCCGCCCAATTGATCTCCGGATCCAGCCCGTCGTAGTCGGTCCAGGTCGCCAGATTCTCGCCGATGAGCTGGATGGACAGGCCGCTCAGCTTGAGAAACCGCGTCACTCCGGGTGGCATGTCGAAGCGGAGCTGCGCCGTCCGCCATTTGCCCCAGTCGGCGTTCTCGATCCACGGGGCCGTGGAGCCTATCAGCGGCGAGTAGGCGACGATCTTGGTCCAATCTCCGTTCGTCTCGACGCCGTCCTGCGTCATGCCCTCCAGGCACGCTCCACCGTTCACGCCGCCGCCGAAGGGGAAGCCGCAGATGAAGTCCCCGTTGTTGTTCATCCCTTGATGGCCAGCCTGGAAATCGAAGAGCGCGTACAACTGCACGTACTTGAAGAGCTGGATGGTCGTCTGGATCGAGCTTTCCCAACGAGGGGTCGGGTCGCCCAGCCAACGGCTGCCGTCCATAGGATTGCAGAACGACTCCTTGTCGCCGGGCGTGTCGCCCGGACCCCAGGTCCCCGGTGTCTCGTCGCAGGTCAGGACGCGCGGCTCGCCGTCCTCGCCGATTACGACCTGCTGCTGCACGTACGAGCCAAAGGGAAGCCCCTCCTGGTGCCGCTGGGAGGTGCCGCCAAGCCCGTAGATGATCGGCTCGGCGAGCTCGGTGATCACGTTCCGGTTCTGCGAGACGATGAACCGCAGATCCAGCGAGACCTTCTTCTTGTCGATGGCGAGAGCGTCGAATTCGACCTCGAAGCCCCGGTTGTCTATCTGGCCGATGTTCGTGAAGCTCTGATTGGGGAATCCGCTGGAAGGAGGTACCTGCTTCGTGACGATCGCGTCCTCGGTCGTTTGATCGTAGTAGGTGAACGTCAACCCGATCCGGTCCCGCAGCATGGCCAGATCGAAGCCCACCTCCCACTCCTCACCCACCTCAGGCCCGAGCTCCGGGTTGCCTGGTGCGTCGGGCGAGATGCCCAGTCGATCATCACCCTCGAAGGACGCTGGCCCGGGAGAAAGGATGGTCAAGGCATCGTTGGTGCCTGGAAGCGCTCCCGACCGACCCCAGGCGGTGCGGAGCTTGAGCATGTTGAAGATCCCCTGGCCCTCCAGCAGGACATAGGACGCTCCGAGCTTGGGGTAGGTTTGGATGCCGAGGTTCCTGCCTTGAGCGCTGTTGTTGTCCCAGCGCGCCGCACCGTGCACGAACAGCCTGTCCTTCCACTGCAGCTGCCCCTGGGCGAAGAAACCGATCGACTTCTGCTCTTCGAAGGCGTCGCTTCCGAAATTGTTGACCGCGTTGTTGATCGCGGGGCCGGTGGCGGGAAACACCGTGCCCCAGGCGAAGCTTCCCTCCATGGTCTGCCGGAACCACTGCACGCCACCCACGAACTCGAGGTCGAGGCTGGAGCCGAGGGGCTGCAGGTACGTCGTCGTCCCCTGCAAGGTCAGGTTTCGGCTGGTCGTGAGGGATCGGCTCAGACTGCCAAGGGAGAGCGAACCGAACGGCAGATCGGGGTCGACGGGCACGAGCTGGATCGTGCGGTCGTTGACCATGTCGTAGCCGAGTGTAAGCCGGTTGGTCCACTGCAGGAGCGGGTTCCAGGTCACGTTCCCGGAGCCCGTGTAGCGCTCCACCTTCTTCTGGTTGACGAGGGTCTCGACATCCTCGAACGTGCGGCCGCGGAAGAAGGAGTTCTGCGGGCAGTCTCCGGCAAAGGCGCTCGTTGGAAGGCTCGTGACCTTCGACAGCTCGATCGCGAGCGGGCAACTGTCCACCGTCTCGCCCGTGACCGGATCGATCACCCCGGTGAGCGGCTTCTCCCAAGGGAACCCGACGACGGCCACGCCGATGTAACCGTCGCCGTTGTTGTCGTTGTCGGGCAGCGAGACGTCGCTGCTCGTGTAGCCGTTGGAGAACGACAGGTTGAGGCGGTCGCTGGGCTCGACGCCGAAATTCGCCCTGAAGTTGAACCTCTGCTGCTGGTTGTTCGGGAGGGTGCCGTTCTCGTTCAAGTACTGGACCGACCCGAAGTAATTCCAGATCCCGCCCCCGCCCGTAAGATTGCCGTTGTAGTTCTGATAGAGCCCGCTTCGAAACGGATTGAACTCCTCGAGCAGGTTCTGGGTGTAGATCGTGTCGGTCGTGAACCCCATCGACAGCGGGTTCCAGCCGGTCGTCGGGAACTGCCCCTTCACGAAGGACCGGCCACCGGCCGGATCGGCGAATCCATTCGCCTGCCGGTTGACGCCGAGGTCGGCCCGGGCGTTCCAGCGGGTGTCGGAGCCCGCGGCCTGCTTCGTCGTGATGATGATCACCCCGGCGTTCCCGCGAGCACCCCACAGGGCGGAGGCCGCCGGTCCCTTGATGACCTCGATCGACTCGATCTCGTCCGGGTTCAGGTCGTTGAGGCGGGTGAAATCCTGGCCACCGATTCCGATCCAGCCGAACAAGGGGTCGGTGGCGTTGGCCTCGCCGTCGATAATGGCGCCGTCGACGACGTATAGCGGCTGCGTGCTCTTGCTAATGGAGCCCGTGCCGCGGATCCGCACGTCCGCCCCAGTTCCGACCGTGCCGGAGGATTGGCGCACGTAGACCCCTGTAGCCTGGCCCTTGAGGATCTGGGTGATCTGGTTGGCCCGGGTGTCCTGGACGACCGTTTCGGCCTCGATCGTGGAGATGTCGGCCGCGAGCTCGCGCCGCCGCCGCTGGCCGGTGATCGTGGCCACCAGCTCATCCAGGGCGACGGCCGAGATCTCGAGCACGAAGTCGGCCGTCGCCACCTCACCCGGCGTGATGGTCACCAACTGCTCGGCGCCCTGGTAGCCGATCCCACTGACCCGGAGCAGGTGCTCGCCGGCGGGGACCTCGGTCAGGCGATATCGGCCCTCGTCGTCCGTGAACGTGCCGAGCGTGGTCCCCGAGATGTAGACCTGCGCTCCGGACACGTTTTCGCCGGTCACGGAGGTGACTGAGCCCGCTACGGCTCCCACCTGCCCGACAGCCGCGGAGGCCGCACACAGCAGCATGCTGGCAAGGAGCGTCGTGGCTCGCAGCGAATCGCTCATCTCAGATTCGGCATCTCAACCGATCACGGACATCGGTTCTCTTTGGTCAGCCTGTCGCGGATTGGTGGATGGACTTCGAGGAAGGTCGCTCGGTGGGCGGCCAGGCAGGCGTCCTGTTGGGGGGCGTCTGCTCGGCGCCGTCTACATCACCGAGCAGTCTCTGGAGCCTAATCCACCAAATTGAGGTTAGCCGCCTGATCAGACGCCGCTATCGGGCGTTTCTCGATCTAGGCTGTCGGGAGTTCCTCGTTGCGCGCCGTTGGGTCAATTCCTGATGGGCCAAAGTGAAGGAGACAGCGGGAGTTGGGGCGCGGTGGCTCTACCCACGTGGCTTCACGAACTTCTGGAACGGCGGGTAGTCGTAGAGGAGATGGATGTCCGGAGCGTAACGGGCTTCGTATACAAAGGGTCCCTTGTGCCTGGTCACCCGGAAGCCTTCCTCCAGAAATCGGACCGCTTGCTCCCGCTCGCCGAGCACGGCCGCGATACGGGCCCGCTGCAACAGCAGGGACGCCGTCATAGCTCCATCCCGATCCAGGCCCGAGCGCCGGACCTCGTCGACCCAGTCGCCGAGTTCAGCGCTGATCGTCCTGGCCTGTTCGACCTCTCCCAGCTGAGCAGTAGCGCTGGCCCTCGAGACCACGGCGTCCCCGGGACGGTAGGTGCCCGCCATCCGGCTCGTGGTCGCCAGCGCCTCCCACCGCAGGACACTCTGCAGCTTGGCGACCACGGGATCTTCTCCGGGTTGTTCGACCAGCTGCCCGAACAGCTCGCGTGCCTCTGTCCACCTTCCGAGCGCGTACAGGAGCTCCGCGCGTTGGTATCTGTAGCCGGTCGGCTCCGCCCGCACCTCGTCTTCAGGACGCTTCTCGACCCAATCGAGCCCGCGCTGCGCTACGGCTCGGGCCGCTTCATCGCGGCCGTGAGCGCGCAGTACGTTTGCGATCACGATACTCTCACGCACCGGTATGAGTCGTTCGTCCGATCCGACTCGCTCCCGGTGCGGCTGGGCAAGAGTCGTATCCAACAGAGCGTCCATCTCCTCGAGTCTGCCGAGAGCGGCCAACGCCTCGAGGTTGTGGCGATGAGCGTTGAGCCGGCGGCCAGCCGCTTCGACGTCCCCGGGGAACCGGCGGCGCCACTCGCGGGCCACCTCGAGCTCCGCCTCGTGGTTCCCCAGCATGTGGTGCATCAGGGCGGTCATGTACCGGTATTCCTGTTCTTTGAACCCCCCGAACGTGCGACCGGTGGTGTCCACGCGAGCGAGGTAGTCCAGAGCCTCCTGCGGACGGTAGGCCTGCCAGGCGGTAAAATAGGCCCAGCGGTTGCCGGCCGGCGCGAGTTCCGCCAATCGCCGTGCGTCGCGGAGCTTGAGCGTCGGGTCCTCGTCGCCATAGTGGATATGCAGGCTCCGAAACAGAAGGTATTCGACCTCGCTCATGTGCTCCGTGCGCTCGGCCGCGACCTGGAGTAAGGAGTCGATCTCAGCGTGGCGTCCCAGATTCCCGTGCGTGAGCGTCGTCCAGTAGAACGGAGTCATCCAGGCGGAGTCCATCGCCCAGGCCCGCTCGAAGTACCTTAGTGCGTCCTCTTGTTCGTATCGGTTCCAGGTGTCCTCACCTTGCCGGTGCAGCCGGTACGCCTCGAGGCTGGGGGGCTGGGTGGGCCACATAAGCTCCCCGTCCCGGAAGTCGAGTGCGGCTGCCAGCGCGCCCAGGGTTCGCTCCTGCAGGAGGTTTAGCGCGTCGGCGGTTCTTTCCCTGGGTACCGATATCGGCCTCAGGGCGCTCATCACCTCGCCCTCGGCCACGTCGGTGATCTGGATCTGGAAGTGGAGGGAGTCACCGAGGAGGTAGTAGGCGCCGTGAAG
>JBDHFS010000170.1:0-6654 GCA_039590285.1 Gemmatimonadota bacterium | reverse complement strand
CCTCGTCCACTTTCAACGACCCCGTGGGAGTCGGGTACTCACGGTCGTGGTACCACAGGTTGCCGTCGATCCGGCACGAGAATTCCAAATCCTGCCCGGTGAATTCCGACTCCACGTAGTAGTCCACGCTCTCGGTGTAGGTCGTTTCCGTCACGCGGTACGTGCCGCCACCGTATCGTGAATCCGGATAGACACCCAGCGTGTCGCCAACCTCGGGCACGCCCAGCCAGGCCCAGTGCGACGCGCTGAGGAGCTTGATCTGCTTGTAGGACCCAAGCTCCAGCGTCTCTCCATCCATCGTTATCGATTCAAGCTGCCAGGCACCCTGAACCTGGCAGACATCTTGGGCAGACAACTGCCCACTGACGAGAAGCAAAACCAGGCCCAGGAGCGGGATTCGCCAGCGCATGAGGACTGCGAGTCCTGCCGGGGCCATCCACCCGCGCAGCCTAATCGCTCCATGGTTCGGCAGTGAATCCTGTCGCCTTCTTTCAGGCAACATAAGGCTGCCTAGATAGTTACAGCGCGGCTTCTTCGCTCCAAGTACCTCTGGGCCTTCGACGGCCGACTGGCGACGGTTTATACTTTTTCAGTACTAGTTCGGTAGACTGCGGCCTTTGTCAGGCCAGCTGAACCGCCTCCTCGACCGCAGTGAGAGCCGATGTCGAACCCGCTGGAGCAGTTGAAGTCAGAGCTGGCCGGCCAATACGTGATCGAGCGCGAGCTCGGCCGCGGTGGCATGGCGACGGTCCATCTTGCCCAAGACCTCAGATACAGCCGCAAGGTGGCGATCAAGGTGCTGCAGCCGGAGCTTGCTGCTACAGTCGGTGGACAACGCTTCCTTCTTGAGATCCAGACGGCTGCAAGTCTGAGCCATCCGAGCATCCTGCCTGTCTACGACTCCGGTGAAGCCGCCGGGCTCTTGTACTACGTCATGCCCCTCGTGGAAGGCGAATCTCTTAAAGACAGGCTTGCACGGAAGAAGCAGTTGTCGGTGGAGGAGACTCTCAGAATAGCTGGAGAAGTGGGTGACGCCCTGGAGTACGCACATGGGTTGGGTGTTGTCCACAGGGACATCAAGCCGGCGAATATTCTCCTCGAGGGCGGACGCGCTCTTCTTGCGGATTTCGGGATCGCCAAGGCGGTGGGATCGGTTGGAACCAAGAAGTTGACCCAGACGGGTCT
Source organism: Gemmatimonadota bacterium (assembly GCA_039590285.1). GTDB lineage: Bacteria > Gemmatimonadota > Gemmatimonadetes > Palauibacterales > Palauibacteraceae > Benthicola. The sequence continues at coordinate 5,469 of JBDHFS010000170.1, read as the reverse complement.
GGTGATGGGCACCCCGACGTACATGAGTCCGGAGCAGGCCGCCGGGGATGCCGAGATTGATGCGGCGAGCGATGTCTATTCGCTCGGCTGCGTGCTCTATGAGTGTCTGGTCGGTCAGCCACCCTTCACCGGACGCACTCCGCAGGCGATCATCGCGAGGAAGTCCCTCGAGGACGTGCCGAGTCTGCGTGTCGTGCGCAGCGCGGTGCCAGTCGGCATGGAGCGGGCGATCACGCGGGCTTTGGAGAAGACGCCGGCCGACCGTTTCGCTTCTGCACGAGATTTTATAGCGGCTCTGGAACAGACTGTCGAGCCGGACAGGACAGTTACGGCAGCCATGCGTTTGTGGGTCTCGCTCGCTGCCGCAGTCCTTGTAGTTGTCGCTGCCTACCTGTCCCTGTCGGGTACCCGGGGATTCCGCAGCGGTGTACCGGCCGAGGTCCCCCAGCTGGCCGTTTTGCCGTTCACGAATCTCGGAGCCGCCGATGACGAGTATTTCGCCGATGGGATCACTGACGAAATCACCGGGCGTTTGGCGGGGCTTTCGGGGCTCGAAGTCAAGGGGTTCACGAGCGCCCTCAAGTACAAGGGGACCGACAAATCGGTCGTCCAGATTGGTGCCGAGTTGAACGTAGATTACGTTCTCAAGGGCACGATTCGTTGGGATAAGTCGGGCTCAGGAGACAGCCGCGTTCGAGTGGTTCCCCAGCTGATCCGCGTATCCGATGATGTTCAGACCTGGGCCGAGCCGTACGAGGAAGACGTCGCCGACGTCTTCACGCTACAGGCAGATATCGCCGAACACGTCGCGCGGGCGCTTGACGTCCACCTGCTCGCCCCGGAGCGCCGGGCGCTGCGAACGATACCCACCGAGAGTCCCGAGGCCCTCGATTTCTACCTGCGCGGCAATCAGTACGACACGTGGACGGAAATCCCCAGCCAGCTGCGTCAGGCGATCGACTTGTATGAGCAAGCGGTCTCAATCGATTCGCAGTTCGCAGACGCTCACGCCATGCTCTCGATTCATTACGCGAATCTGGCAAGGGTGCCGGGTGAGTCGGAGGCTGCGCTCTCGTCCGCGAAGGAGCACGCGGAACGCGCTCTCGAGTTGAATCCCAATCTCGCCTGGGGACACATCGCCAACGCGTACTACTATCGAGCGAAGTACCAGGACGCGGAGCTCGTGCTGCCGCACCTGGAGCGCGCGGAGCGGGCAGAACCGAACTCCAGTGATATCTTACGCGAAGCCGGCCTGATCTATGCTGGGGATCTGGGCGACTTCGAGACGGCTCTGTCATACTTCGAGCGGGCCTTGGATCTCGATCCCCTCGTGGAGTACAACTCCTTCCTGGTCGGTCTCGCTCACTTCGCCCTCCGCGAGCATGCCACGGCGGAGACACATCTCAGGCAGGCGCTCACGCTCGCTCCCGACAACCAGGACTACTATCTGTTTCTGGCCTGGCTCTATCTGTCCTGGCGCGGTGATGTCGAAGAGGCGGTGGGTGCGCTGCAGTCAGCCGTTCAAAACCTGGGCCTCGAGCGGGCGGTTGTTCGCTTCGACTGGTGGCTCTCGCGGCTGCTGGCGCGAGACGAATGGTATCGGGAGACTCTCGACCGGCTATCCCTAGGTACCCCCGACCTCGATAGCGCGAACTACTACTTGCACAAGGCGGCGTTGCACGACGCATCTGCTGAAGATCGCCGCGCTACGGCATACTATGATTCTGCCTCTCGTGTCCTGGAGGGAAGAATGGCGATCGGGTCGGCGTGGACGGCGTACCAGAGTCATGCCGAGTTGGGCGTCGCCTATGCCGGCCTTGGTGACTCGGCACGTGCGATTGCGGAAGGCGAGCGAGCCCGCCAGATGGCCGCCGGCCGTTGGGAGAGCCGGATAAACGCGTCGATCACGCTAGCTCAAATCCACGCTCTCCTTGGTGATTACGAAGCTGCGTTGCAAGAGTTCGAACGGGTCATGTCACAGCCCAACAACGTGACCCCCGCACTTCTGGCAATCGACCCGATGCTCGGGCCGATGCGCACTCTTCCCCGGTATTCTGAGATCACCGGCCCTGATTAGGTGGCTGCGCCGGAGCCCGAATCCGAGCGGCAACTACCTTCGCCTAGCGGTTGGAAAGGTGCTCGTCCGGAGAGGGTCAGAAACTCAACTGAATCCCGAGCCTGGCGGCCATGGGTGGCTGAAACGCCAGCGTCCCTCCGAAGTTGGGATTCGGATTGATCTGGTTGCCTTCCGCGTCCTGGCTCAAGTAGCGAACCTGATCGGTCCACGCCGAGGTGCGGGGGCTCCCCACGTGCAGGATATCCAGGAACAACCGCCCGTTCGATCGTGAGCCAAGGTGCACATCGTAGGCGAAGCTGAAGTTCAGGTCCCACAGCGTGCTCGAGCGCCCGGCTGAGCCCCGTTCGACGAGAAACACGTAGCAGAAAGGGCACGCGCTGCCCGCCCCAAACTCGTTGAGCGGCGTGCCGGACTGAACTGTGAAGAATGTCCCGGCCGTGAGACCGAACGAAAACTCGTACGATCCGGAAAGCTTCAGGACGTGCGTCCGATCATTGGGCAAGAGGCCCGTGCTGTTTGGGCCCTGTTCCTCGAACTTGTTGCTCGGATTGTTGTTCGGGGCCATGACGCCCTGGTCGGATGGGAAGAGCCCGGTGTAGTTGCCTTGCGTGCGGGAAAGAACGTACGAGATGAAGCCCTGCAACCGATGTGTGCCAGCCCGACGCATGGTGAGTTCCAGGGCGCTGTAGGTCCGCGTGGCCTTCGGGAGGAAATCGAGCTCGCCCTCACCGAAGTTCCCTATAGGAAACGGGTTGTCCGCAGCGAAGTTGACACCGTATCCGAACGCATCCCGCAGTACACGGTACACGACCCGCGTCCCCAATACGTAATCTCTTCCAAGTGCACGTTCGTAACCCCCGGTGAACTCGTCGAAGTGCTCGACCCGAATGCCGTCCACCTCGGAAGGGGGATCCGAGGGAAGGTTTAGCGAAGAGTCGGGTTGCACTCCCGGCTCGCGCGGATCTTCGCTGAACCAATCGAGCCGTAGAGCAAACGGTGCATAGAAGAGCTGTGAGAAGTAGAGCGGTAGCTGCTGATAGTACCGCCCGTAGGACGCGAAGACTCGTTGCGTCCCGAGCCGGCCTAGCTGGTACACAGCCCCCAGCCGCGGCTGCCATTGGTCGGGGAACGTCTGAACTCCTGCGCCGCCGTCTCCTTCCAGTTGCTGCCTCGACCAACGAATACCGGCGTTCAGGGCGAAGCGAGGGGTGATCTGCCACGAGTCCTGCACGAAGACCGCAGGTACGCGGTTGTGGTGGGGGGCCGCGGTATTTTCCCTCTGCTGCTGGTAGAACTCGCTGTCCAGTCGGAGCACGAAGTCGGTGTTCAGATCATAGTCCGACCGATTGTCCTCGTACTCGATTCCGAGCTTGGCCGTATGCTGCCCGAGCAAGAATGTGGAGTTCAACCTGGCCGCCGTCCGATGTGTCGTCGATTCCTCGCGAACACCGGGGCCGCCTGACCAAGTGTTGCTCGTCAGGTCCACGAACAACTGGGACGGTGTGCTACTATCGTCGATCGGCGCCACACTCAATGATCCCCAGTAGCGCGACAGGTCTGCCTGAACAGCGACAAGCGGCCCTATCTGCTGGCGGAAACGGAGCGATGCCGTCGTCGCCCCGCTGGTTCTCGAAGTGAGCAGAGGCTCCGGATTCTCGAGGTGACTCGGAGCCGAAAGGCTCCCGAAGTACTGCTCTACGGCATCACGGGTGGACGGATCTCCGAACACCGAAAGCTCGACGTCGGTGTTCGTGAAAGGAAGCCACGTGATCTTACCCGCAAAAGCGTGGATTGTCTGTTTGTCTTCGTGCACCCCCTGGTCGACGAGCTCCCGGTCGATAGACTCTATCCGCGGATTGTAGGCCGCCACGTACCATAGCCGATCCCGAACGAGCGGGCCGCTGAGGCGGAAGCCGACATCGACGGTACTGAAGTCGTCCGCTCGCATGTCGTCGAGACCCTGCCGCGGCGTATCAGCCAGGGCACTCCCGGAGAAAAACCCGAACACATCGAGCTCGACCTCATTTCCACCCGAGTACGTCACGGCATCGACAATGCCGCCCAGCGCCTTACCGTACTCGGCCTGGTAGCCGCCCGTTCGGATACGGACGCTCTCGATGAAGTTCCACGGCAATCGCGTCCCGCGAGCACCGAAGGTGAGATCGGTCACGTTGGCGCCATCGACGTAGTAGGTGTTCTCGAGCCCGGTGCTGCCCCCGATGGCCACCGCGTCGCCAACGAAGCTCTCGTTCGCGTGCGGCAGTATCTTGATGATCGACTGGTAGTCCCGTCGGCTGATGGGTAGCTGTTCGAACTGGGATGCATCGAGGCCGGAGCCGATCGCGGTGCTGACAGGATCAATGGCGGGTGCTGCCGCCACCACCCGAAGAGGCGACAGTTCAACAGCCTCAGTTTCGAGCTGGACATCACCGAGCGTACGCACGCGTCCAAGGCCGATCCGTACGTCCTCGTATATGACTTGCCGGTAGCCGATGTGCGTGATCTCTACGGTGTAAGAACCGATCGGCAGCTCCAGTACTCGGAAGACGCCCGCCTCGTTCGTCAGCACCTCCCTCACTCCCTGAAGGCTGGGTCCGCCAACGGTGACGTGGACTCCGGACAGCGGGATTGTCTGATCGTCGACGACGCGGCCAGTCAAATGGCCTCGCACTGTCTGCGCCGACAGAGGTGCAAGAGGCACGAGAAGCAAGAGAAGCAAGAACGGTGGCGTGCTGATGCCGAGCAGCAACGCGAGCCGACTGTGGGGATTGGGGGTGGAGCTGTACGACGCCGTTAACCGAGACTCTCCAGCCGTGGGACTGCAGTGCCGCACTGTAACCTCCCGGGAGGAGGGAGGGAAACCGAGAGCTTGCGCTCCCGCGCTGAGCATCACTGTAGGGTAACGGTCGGGGCCTCTAGTGTTACATGATTGTCCGAATAGCTACGATCGTCAACTACGTCTCAGATGCCAGCGCGAGCCGCAGTTGGATGGCCGAGCACACCTCCTACAGGGAAACTAGGCGTTTCGCGCCCCCCCGGGCGCTGGCGAGCCTCCGCCCGCCGCCGTGCGAGTAAAGCGACGCTGCCACGATTCTAGTTTGTGACGTTAATTGTGCCGTTGCTGGCTGCGCCTCACTGCGCTTGAAACCCTTAAATACAGCTATTTCTGCGGCTGGCTGCGCCTGGCTGGCGCAGTTATACGTTCTCCGGAGCAGAAGGTCACAGGTTCGAATCCTGTCGGGCGCACTCTGGAAAGATCAAGCCGCATCGTGATTTACGGTGCGGCTTCTTCTTTACCCTTGTGCGATGGGTGCGGATGAGCGAAGGATCCATAACCCGCCCCGAGCTACAGTTCATTCGTTCTCGACACGATCAGGTTTCTGGAACCTCTC
>JBDHFS010000169.1:6683-11548 GCA_039590285.1 Gemmatimonadota bacterium | reverse complement strand
CCTCAGTGCTCGAGGCCCACGACACGATACCGTCCGTCCTCCGGTTCCCATCGCAGGTACACGGTCGCCGGCCGGCCGGCCGTATCGTCACGTCCCGGCACTCGAACGACGATCGACAGTGTGGCGAACGCCTCCTCCTCGATTCGGACAGACGATGCCTCGTGATCCAACGCGTCGGCGCGGGTCGGTCGGATTCCGAGAGTCTGGCGGTGTGCCCCGGGCGCCGCGCTCTCAGCTCCCTGCCAGTGCCGGCCGAGCGCATCGTGCTGGAGCTCCCACTCGTACGTGACGCCGTCCGCAGTCCAGGCGCCGTCGCGGACGCCGAAGTCCTCGAAGGCGAGATCGAATCCGCCCGATCGTGCATCGCCATCGGTTTGCCGAGATGGGGTAGTGGCTTCCGGGCGCTCGATCGGGGACACCTGGCCGTACCAGTGCGTCACGATCCGGTCCCGCCGGTACATCAGGATCTTCCCGAGGGTGTCCGCCGCGAAGTCGTTCGGCAGCTCGCCGGCCCGTACGGCCGCGCGGATCTGCTCGTCCGAGAACGAGCCCACCAGCTTGGCTCCCCAGTAGGCATCTCGGGACGTCATGTTCACGAACGCCTCGTTGGGCCAGTTGGCCTTCCAGCTGGCAGGATCGAACGTTTCGACCTGCATCCATCCGATCGACGGATCGATGGACCGTGAAGGCTTCCCCTCCCACCCCACGCGGTAGAATCCGGCCGTGAACAGGCGCCCCATGGTGGGCCAGAAGTCGAAGTTGTACTCGGTCCCTTCCCTCGGGTAATGCGGCCTTATCGTGCCGCTCCCGAGGCTGGCCGCGAAGTCGATCAGGTAGTGTCGGATGAACCCGGACTCCACGAAGGCATCCATCGTGTTCATGAAGCGCATGTCGACATGGTTCACCCAGGAAGAGACCACGTACAGGCCCCGCAGCCCACGCCGGTGCTCGTGCGCATACCAGTCGTTCGGATCGTCCATCCGCGTGCCCGAGAAGTGGAACGGTCCCTTCGGCGGACCGGGCACGTACTGGCTGGCCACGGCGAGGAACCGCCCGTCCGGCAGCGTGTCGATGCGCGACAGGATCTCGTCCACCAGGTCGAGCGTGAGGGCGTGCTCAACGAACTCCTCGTCCTGGTACGTGGCCCCTTCCTCGACTCCGGCAATCTGGTCGCGCCGGAAGCGGAAGATGTAGTCCTCCGGCACGTGGTACCCGGCCGCGTACAGCAGGCGATTGGCGATGACGCCGGCCGAGCTGCTCAGGTACTGGAATCCTTTCGGGTCGAACTTCACCACGTATCGCGTGCCGCTCGCGTCCTGGATGTGGAAGCCGGGCGAGATTCCCTGGAGTTTCGCCTGCGTGAGCACCACGGGGCCGGTCGTGTCCGGGCCCGTGCCCGTCGTGGGTCCGACGAACGTCTCCTGGGGCGTCAGGCGGCGGCGACCGTTCCGATGCTGGAACCAGGCCGAGTTCACGACGTCGTCGAACCGGGTGACATTCAGAGCCTCGTGGCTCCGGTTCACCGCCCGGCGGACGCTGATCCCCTTGGCCACCTGGCCGCTGATGGCATCGCGGATCAACAGCGGCACCTCGAGCGGCTCACGGTTCTCCGGCTCCTCGATCGGAAGCGTGTCCGCGTAGGCGATCGGCTCCGGGCGGAGAGGCAGGGGCGGCGGCTTTGAGCAGCCAGCGGTCAGGCCCAGTGCCGCGACCGTCGCGAGAGCGACTCGAACGGCGGGCCAGGCCGCGAATTCGATCCGGTCCCTCTCGCTCAGAAGGGCCATGATCCCCTGATCCCCGCCGTCATGCCCTCAGCGCTGAAGCCCAGATAAGCCAGGCCCATGAGGGCCGTGGGACGGCTGAGTCGGAGACCCAGTCCGTACGAGGGATGCCAGTCCTCGCTCTCGATGCTGTCAAGGCTCGAGCCGACCGCGCCGTAGTGAAGGAACAGAAACGTCTCGGCCCGCATGCGTCCGTGCAGCTCGCGCCACACCTCGTAGCGCCACTCGGACATGAGCGACAGCATGTCGCGATCCACGAACCGGGCGGACGGGAAGCCGAGGTTGCTCCGGCTGCCTCCCATCGTGGAAAGGTGGTAGAACGGAACGCCCTGGCCTCCGTCCGGACGCGCAATATCGGAGATGGCGCGGAACGCGAACGTCTGCTGGGGATTGACGGGCAGGTACGTCTGCACGAATCCGGTCAGCAGACGGAAGTCGGAGTCCGTGTCGTTCAGGCCGAAGAACGCCCGTCCTGCCACGCCCGCCGTCACGCCACGCTGCTGAAAGTCGCTCCACCGGGTCAGGTCCAGCGTTCCACTCACCTCCAGCCGCGCGTACTCGGTCCGCTCCGTCGCCCCGAACAGCGAGTCGGTCGGAAAATCGTCGAAGATGGATTTGGCGCTGCCGCTCACCGGATCGGCGACGGTGTTGGTCTCGTAAGCTATCCCTCCCCCGAGCGCGAACGATTCGGAGATCGCGACGCCCGTGCGTGCGACCACGTCCCACCAGTCGCGACTGTAGAAGGCACGATCGCCCGCCCCGGTCTGCCCTCCGATACCGTAGAACGGAGTCTCCGCATCCCGTTCCCATTTGACCTCGGGGGTAAGCCACACGCGCTGGCCGCGAAGGAAGTAACCCACTCGATAGCGCTGGGAGAGCCGCCGGGACACCGCCGCGTGCGCGTACAGCGGGTAGTAGCGGTCGAACTGGAGCTCCACCGCCGTTCCGCTCCGCGGCCCGATCGTCGTCCGGATGGTCGGCTTGAGTCCCCACTCCTCCATGCTGCGGTACGCGCGCATGATTCCGCTCGGGGGTCTGGGCGCCGTCAGCTCTCCGACGAGCCACGCCGGGAATCGGATGAGCACCAGGTCGAGTGGCCAGCCGATCACTTTGAGCGGGAACTCGACGACGTCGACCCAGTCCGCCGAATGCCGGGCCGGTGGCCTGTTCAGGGTGTCCCGGATCGCGTCGGCCTCCTGGGGGCTCACCGGGCCGCCGACGCTCGAGTCGGCGGCGACCGGCTCAGTCTCCTGGGCGACAGCCGTGGCGGCCGACTGAGCGCAGAACGACCCCAGAGTGAAGAGGCACGCGGCGACTCGGATCGACATCAGCTGGTACACCGATCCGGAAGACCGGCATCCGTCCCGGGAAACCGGCGAACCGTGAACTCGTCGATCACCTCACCATAACGGTCAATGGTTCGCCCCCGAATGCGATCCTCCCCGACGGACAGCTCCACGAACTGGTAGACACGTCGCGTATAGGCGCCGAGGCTGGAGTCCCCGACGTCGCGCGCGTACCTGGAGGCTCCCCCTCCCCCTGAGAGGATGTGAACCGGGCCACACCCGGATTCCACTTTGCGCTCCCCGAGTATGGGGAAGGTGCGCTCGTAGTGATGATCGTGTCCCGCGGCGACGAGGTCCACGCCGTGGAGCTCGAACAGCGGGAGCAATTGCCTGCGCAGGCTCCGGTCGAGGCCGTGTCCGCTGATGCCCAGAGCGTGGCTGTACAGAGGATGGTGCTGGAAGGTGATGATCCAGGCCACCGTCGTGTCCGCCGCCGCCGCTCGAAGCGTCTCCTCCAGCCACCGGTACTGGGGCCCCGTTCCGCTTCGCAGGAGCCTCACGTCCTCGGTCCTGCTCGCGGTGTCAATGGAGATGAACAGGGTCCGTCCCCAACGAAACGAGTAGTAGCGGGCGCCGTCCGCGGGCTCCGGCCACAGGAACGCGGCGTCGTACGAGCGGCCCTCGTCGGCGCGCACATCGTGATTGCCCACCGACGGGTAGAACGGCGTCGAGGCGAGCATGGGAGCGTACACGCGGAAGTTCCGCTCCGTGAATTCCTCTTCCGCCCCGTCGTCGTACGCGATGTCACCCACGTGGATCGCGAGGTCGAATCCTTCCCCGTTCATGTGCCGGGCCAGGTCCAGCTGGCCCGGCCCGCCCCACCCGGAATCGCCGAACAGCAGAACCCGCACATCGCTCGTCTCACTGTCCACAGTCGGCGGCAGCTCGCCGGCCAGGGGAGTCGGAGGCGCCGTGCGGAACGCTCTCGGACCGAACCGGGTCGTGCCCGCCGATACCCGATACTCCACCGTGGTGGCCGCGGGGAGTGGCGCGAGACGGGCCCGTCGAGTGCCATGTCGGTGGTCCTCCACCGGCACCGAGGCCCAGGTCGAGTCACGGTCAGGCACCCGAAACCACAGGCTGTCCGCCGCCCCGGGAGTCGCCATCCAGAGCACCCACGCGGAAGAATCGCTCACGCTCTGTACGTACGGAGTGCGGACGAAAGGTGCCGGCGCTCTCGGGATACCGACCGGATCGACGGGTCCGGGGTAACAGGCGGCGAGAGACGCCCAGAGGAGGACGGCCGGGATCTCGGAGACCCGGCGTCGCATCATGCCTCGATGGCGCATCGGCGTACGGTCAATGGATCGTGCCATGCCAGAAGGGCGGAGAATCCACGATTCCGGGCCTCGCCGACGGGCCCGGTTCATGCACAACCACCCGTGGTGGGGCTAGAATACTCGAAATACTCGTGCTGCGGCCGAGAGACTTTCAGGCCGACGAGAAAGCCCGGCACGGACCACTTCAATCGGAGACGAGATCCCGGATCATGCACGATCAGAAGAATACAGCAGTGTTTTCTCTCTTCCAAGCCGAGTCGGAGGACCTGCCCAGCGGCATGGAGGAAGTCCACATCGCTTGGGATGAAGGTGACGAAGTCGATGGGGACCCCGAGGAGTCGATGGAAGACCGGACGCGCCTGCCCGTGCTCCCGCTTCGCGGAACGGTGGTGTTTCCGTCAGTGGCCGCGCCGATCGCGGCGGGTCGAGAGAAGACGCTGGCCGCCATCGAGTACGCA
>JBDHFS010000169.1:0-6664 GCA_039590285.1 Gemmatimonadota bacterium | reverse complement strand
TACAGGGAGCGAAGCGCCTGATCGCCGTATCGCAGCTCGACGCCGAACAGGAAGATCCGACGGCGGAGGGCCTGTACCGCATCGGGACGATCTGCCGCATCGCGCAGATGCAGAGGGTGCCGGGCGGCATCCAGCTGGTCGTTCAGGGAACCGGCCGCGGAGCGGTGCTCGAGTTCACCGATCGGGGTGAATTCCTGGAGGCCGTGGTCAGGAAGATGCAGGACATGGCTCCGCTGGACGACGAGGACTCCGCGTACACGGCGCTGCACAAGGAGGTGCGCGAGCGAGCTGCGCAGCTCAGTCGCCTGCGCGGTGTTCCGAAGGAGATCGTCGACCACCTGCTCGGCAGCGTCACCAGAGGCGGCGAGCTGGCCGACCTGGTGGCATTCTACACGGAGCTCGAGGTACCCGAGAAACAGGACCTGCTGGAAACCCTCTCCGTTGAAGACCGCCTGCGAAAGCTCCTGCTCCACCTGCAGCGGCAGATAGGAGTGCTGGAGGCGCAGGCCCAGATCCGGAGCAAGGTGCAGGAAGAGCTGGGAGAGCGTCAGCGCGAAATCTTCCTGCGCGAGCAGATGAAGGCCATCCAGCACGAGCTGGGAGATGACGCCGATCACGAGGAGATCCAGGAGCTGCGGGAGCGGCTGGAGGCTCTCGAGCTTCCGGAAGAGGCGCGCAAGGAAGTGGATCGCGAGCTGCGCCGGCTCGAGCGTATCCCCCGCGAAGCGGCCGAATCGCAGGTTATTCGCACCTTTCTGGAGACGATCGCCGACCTTCCGTGGAACAAGCGCACCGAGGACAGGCTGGATCTGAAGCGCGCGGAGGAGATACTCGAGAGAGATCACTACGGGCTGTCCGACGTCAAGGAGCGGGTGCTCGACTTCCTCGCCGTGCGCAAGCTTCAGGAGATGCGGAACGACGCGCGGGCGGAGGATGAGGACGCGGATGAAGGCCCGGGCGTTCCGCCCGAGCACATCGCGGCCGAGATCGAGGAGCACATCCGAGCCCGAGCCTCCGGCCGAAGTGAAGACGACCACACCGGCACGCGAAGCGAAGAGGTGCAGGAGAGTCCGCTCGGGCAGGCGGACGACCGGACGGGACAGACGGTCCTGTTCGTCGGACCTCCCGGAACGGGCAAGACGTCGATCGCCAAATCGATCGCGGACGCGATGGGGCGCAAGTACGTCAGAGTGTCGCTCGGCGGCGCGAGGGACGAAGCGGATATCCGGGGCCACCGGAGGACCTACGTGGGCGCTCTGCCCGGCCGCATCATCGAGGGTCTCAAGCGAGCGGGAAGCAAGAACCCGGTGTTTCTTCTCGACGAGGTCGACAAACTGGGCGTCTCGTTCCAGGGCGATCCCTCGGCGGCGCTCATGGAGGTACTCGACCCGGCTCAGAACGACGCGTTCGTGGATCACTACCTGGGCGTTCCGTACGACCTCTCCGAGGTGATGTTCATCGCCACGGCGAATTTCCCTCACCAGATCCCCGGCCCGCTGAAGGATCGGATGGAGGCCATCGAGTTCGTCGGCTACACGGCGCAGGAGAAACTGGAGATCGCGCTCCGGTATCTGCTGCCGAGGCAGATGTACCAGAACGGCCTCATCGAGGGACAGCTCGAAGTGTCCCGGGAGGCCATCGAGCTGGTGATCTCCAGCTACACCCGCGAGGCCGGCGTCCGCAACCTGGAGCGAGAGTTGGGGTCGATCGCCCGGAAGAGCGCTCGCAGGATCGCGGCGGGCGATGCGGAGAGCGTGGTGGTGGGAGTGGACGAGCTGCCGGACCTGCTCGGTCAGCCCAAGGTCCATCCGGAGAAGAAGCTCGAGGAGGATACCGTAGGCGTTTCCACCGGCATGTACTATACGCCGGCGGGCGGCGACATCATGCGGGTCGAGGTCTCGGTGATGGACGGCAAGGAGGGGCTGATCCTGACGGGGCAGCTCGGCGACGTGATGAAGGAGAGCGGGCAGGCGGCGCTCACTTTCGCGCGCAGCCACGCGGCGGCCCTGGGGATTCCCGGGGAAACGCTGGCCGAGAAGCAGATCCACATCCACGTGCCGGCGGGGGCGGTCCCGAAGGAGGGTCCGTCGGCCGGTATCGCCATGGCGATGGCCCTGGTCAGCGCGCTAAGCGGCCGGCCTGTGGCGAACGACGTCGCCATGACAGGCGAGCTCACCCTTACCGGCCGCGTGATGGCGATCGGGGGAGTGAAGGAGAAGGTGCTCGGGGCCCTTCGTGCCGGCATCAAGCGCATCGTTCTGCCGCGGGAGAACGAGGGAGACGTGGCGGAGCTTCCGGAGAGCGTGCTGGAGAACCTCGAGTTCTTCTACGCCGACACTCTCGAAGACGTCATGGAGATCGTCCTGCGCTCGGAGTCGGTCGCCTGAGGGGCTGACGCGCGGGCCGCCCGGATCAGTCGGCGATGCCGAGAAGTGACAGAAGGTCGTCCGGGCCCTCGAGCCAGTGGTCCGGGCGGGTCGGTTCCAGCTGCTCGCGCGAATAGGGACCCCACAGGGCGGCTACCGTGACGGCCCCCGCCGTCCGGCCCGATCGCATATCGTGCGTGCTGTCACCCACGAACACCGCCTCCTGCGGCTCGAGGCCCAGCTCCCGCACGGCATGCAGAACCGGAGCCGGATCCGGCTTGTAGCGCTCCACGTCGTCGGCCGTCACGATCGAGCCGAACCACTCGGCCGGCAGATCGCAGCGGGCGAGGCCCATGTGAGTGGCCCGCGTCTTCTTGCTCGTGACGATCCCCAGTGCGAGCCCCGCATCGCGTACCTTTTCCACCACGTCGCGCATCCCCGGGAACGGCCGCACGAGCCCGTCGTGGTGGGCCAGGTTGTGGTCCACGTACGTGCGGATCAGCTCGGGCACTTCTTCCTCGCTGCGCGCGAACATCTTCATCTGGACGACCAGCGGTTGCCCGATGGTGGCCTTCCAAAGGTCATCCGGCGGCACGTGTCCGAGGTGCAGCCGCATCGCGTGCCGATACGAGGCGAGGATCAGCCTCTCGCTGTCGATGAGGGTACCATCGAGGTCGAACAGCACGGCGCGGGCGGTCTTGCCGAGCGGCCGTGAAGCCGCGGTCGACTCGCTGGCGGGACGGTCGATCACTGCTCCGGGCCGACGCTCGACTCGAACCGCGATCGGAACTCCTCGGGCTCCATCCCGGCGGTCTCGGCCAGGGCCCTCAACATGACCGGGTCGGCCAGATCTGCCGGCTCGAGGCGCAGCATGTACTGGCGAGCCACCTCGTAGGCCTCCGCTTCCGTGTCCACGTGCCGGACCCGAGTCCGCCCGGTCTCCGGATCGCGGAACTCGTCGAACGGCAGGACCCTCACGTGCCCGCCTCGTCCGAGACTGACCACTCCACCGGTGCGAACGGCGTCCGAGGTCGGCTCTGACAGGAGGAAACGGGCCGCACCGAACCCGAGAGTGCGGGTGTAGTCGATATCGAACGTGATCGGCTTGGCGCATCGGAGCTCGTAGCCGAGGCGCAGGTCGGTGATGGTCACCTGATCACCACGCGACTCGAAACGATGCTGAACCCGGCGCTTCAGGATCGCCTCCAGAGGGATCTCGGCGAGGCGGATGTGGTCGTACTGGTCGTACTCGACATTCACACCGGGGATGCGGGCCAGCTCGCCCGGATCGATCTTCTCCCCGATCCCCTCGGCGATGATCGCCAGGCCGTCCTGCCGGCCCAGCACGCGGCGCTTCAGGATCGCTCCCTCCAGGATGTTGCACACCTCGTCGAACGTGATCCGCTCGCCAGGAAACTCCTCGGGAATGATGGTCACGGTGGCGCCCGACGCGCGACCGATTCCGAGGGCCAAATGGCCCGACTTCCGGCCCATCACGACTATGAAGAACCACCGGTTCGTAGTCCGCGAATCTTCCATCAGGTTGAGGCACAGCTCGCTTCCCACGTAACGGGCCGTCTCATACCCGAACGTCGGCATGTCGGCCGGCAGCGGCAGGTCGTTGTCGATCGTCTTCGGCACGTGCGCCACGCGAAGACTCCCCTCCGCGGCTTCGGCCACTTCGCGCGCGGCGAACGCCGTATCGTCCCCACCGATCGTCACGAGCAGCGACACGCCGAGCTCCCGGAGCGTCTCCACGGTACGGCGGAGTTTCTCGGGGGACTTGGTCGGGTTCGCCCGTGAAGTCCGGAGGATCGACCCGCCGTCCTTGTGAATGCGGGACACATCGGCTATGGACAGCGGACGCGTCATGTCGGTCCGGCCGGCGATCAGGTGCTCCCAACCGTCGAAGATCCCGACGACCTCGCAACCTTCATTGATGGCCTTCATGGCCGCCGCGCTTATCGCGCTGTTGATCCCGGGCGCCGGTCCACCGCCGACCAGGATCCCGATTCTGGTCTTCCGCTGCTCTTCCATGTATCCGCTCTCCAGCGCCTATATCGTTCGGTCTCGGGCCGGGATCTTCCCATCCGGGCGGGAGTACGTCAAGCAGTCAGACGGGCGGCTTGCCCGGCGCGTTGTGGATGGTGCAAGGAATGCAGGCCCCGCAGCCGACGCACGAGCGGGCGTAACATGAGCTAACCGGCTTAATCGCACAAGCTTACAGTGTTGAGCCCGGGTGGGCACGTCGCTTGCTCATTTGTCGCGCCGGATGGGTTGTCCCGCCGCCACGCGGGAACCGGGTCGCAGGCACCGCCTCGCGGGGGCGCAGCGCGTCCCGACCGGCGACGGGCGAAGCGCAGGTCGTTCTAGAATGACGCAGATGACGGAGGGTACTCATGTTCTGGAATCTCAAGTGGATACCGCTGGCGACCGTGCTGGCTCTCGGCGTCGCAGCGTGCTCTGATGGCGGCGGTACCGGTCTGTCGGGTACGGACTTCGATCCGCAGGCCGCAGAGCAGGCGACGGAGAACCTGCAGGCCCGACTGAACAGCGACAGCGACATCCTGATCAGCCTCGAGCTGGTCTCCGCTGGCCTTTCGGAGGCCGCCGCGGCCTCGGTCGTGCTGCCGAACGAGCTGGACCGTGCCGTCGCGCCGCTCTCCGCCCAGATGCTGCGTGACTACACGCTGTCCGGGAGCGCCGTGGAGCCGATCTTCCCGGTCAACCTGCTCGGTGTGACCTTCGTGTGGAGCACCGACCTCGGCCAGTACGTGCCGGGCGAGGGGACGGACGCTCCGCTGAACGGCGTACGTTTCGTTCTTTACGCGATCGATCCCCTGACCCGTCTTCCGGCGGAGCCTCTCAACGAGACCGGCTTCGTGGATCTGATCGATAACGGCGACGCCACGGCGACCCGGCTCGCCATCTACGCGGAGAGCGGCGGCACCGCCCTGGTGGATTACTCCATTGAGGCCACCTACTCGCTGCTCGGCGCAGAGGACATCAGCGTCACCGTGATCGCCGAGGGCTACATTTCGGACGGCCAGGAGCAGCTCGACTTTCTGCTCGACCAGACGGCCACGTTCCTCGGTTCGACGCAAACGCTCGGATTGGACGTGTCCTACACGCTGTCTCTGGCGGGTGAGAACGTCAGCGTGTCGATGGACATATCGGGCGAGTTCGACTTCTCCGGTGAACAGCCCATCGATGCCGTGACGGCCGAGCTGACGATCCGCAACGGGTCCGAGTTCCTCGTCGAGTTCGAGATGACCGTGACGGCCGACAACACGATGACCGGCGTGATCAACTTCAACGGCGCGCCTGCCATGTACATCAGCGGCACGGAGGCGGATCCGGTTTTCGAGCGCGCCGACGGCGAGCCGCTCACCGAGGCGGATATCGCGGCGCTGCTGGAACTGTATGACCTGCTCGACGACATATTCGACGTCGCCGAGCACCTGTTCGAGCCGTTCGGAGAGACGGGCCTCTGACCGTTCGACGAACGGTCATGACGCGCGAAGGGCCGGGACCTTTCCCGGCCCTTCGCGCATCCGGTTCACATGGGGAGACGGTGAGTCCGGTCAGGCCGGGATCTCTTGAAGGGCCCGGCGCACCAGCACCGGAACCATCGCCCGTCGCCACTCCGGGTCGACCGGAATGTTGTCGAGGGGATGACACTGGCGGAACGCCTCCTGCGCGACTTCCTCGACGACCTTGTCCGTGAGCCGCCGCCCGACAGCCGCGTCGGCCACCTTGCCGAGCTTTCGCGGGTAGCTCCCCATGGCCGAGGCGGCCATCTGGAGGTCGGCCACGGTCCCGTCGGCACCCACATCCACGCGCACGGCCAGGTTCAGCATGGGGAAATCGATCGAGTCGCGGGCGCGGAGCTTCTGGAAGGAGTGATGCGTGTCCGGGCCCGCTCGCGGAACGTGGATCTCCGCGAGCAGCTCTTCCTGCTCCATGCTGCGGTTCCAGATCCCGTCGGACGTGAAGAAATTGGCTATGGGCACCGTGCGCTCGCCGTCGGGCCCCACGATCCGGAGTTCCGCATCGAGCGGCAGCAGGGCTGTCGCCGCATCGGCCGAGTGGGCCGCCACGCAGCGCGTGCCGCCCTTCACCACGTGGCACGCGTCGCCGTCCTTCTTGAGGCAGTAGCCGAGGGCCTTACGCCAGAACAGTGTCTGGTTGTAGTAGGTGCAGCGCGTGTCCAGACACACGTTTCCGCCGATCGTGCCCATGCGTCGAAGCTGCGGTCCGGAAATCAGTGCGCAGGCCCGGGCGAGTGACGGGAGCGA
>JBDHFS010000168.1:0-6730 GCA_039590285.1 Gemmatimonadota bacterium | reverse complement strand
AGTTGCGTGAGAAGGTCGTCGTGCAGGCCGTCCGTCAGCGGCTGCGCCTACGCCTCGCCGCTCAGGTTGGCGAACGGGAGGACGGCGAGCGTGCGGCGAGTCGCGGCGGCATCGGCGCCGGGGGCGCGGCTGGCAACACCCGCGTCTTCCGAGGCCGTTCGCCGCCCGGTCAGCCAGCCGCCGACCGCTGCCAGCAGGAGGGCGGTCCCGGCGAGGGCCAGGAGGCCCGCGGACCAACGGCGGCCAACCGGTTCGGCGACGATCGCCTCGATCTCCCTGGTATGAGCCTCGTCGGTGCGCCGGACGCCCCCGGGGGTCCGCTCGAAAGCCCAGGCAATCGCGATGGCCACGGGAAAGCCCAGCAGGCACAGCCACACGACGAGCGTGACCGTCCAGTCCGGGAGCGCCATGCGCGGAAGCATGATGTCCGCCGCCTGGATCACGGCGAACGAGACCGCGCCGTACACGGCCATGACGCGGAACACGTGCCTCCGCTTCAGGTCGGCGAGGAATCTCTGGTAGCCGTGGGCCTTGGACATGGCTTCGAAGATCGACTGAAGCGGTGGGGCAGGGCAAGGAGCGGGAGCTCGGCGAGTTGCAGAGCGCTGCTGCCCGCCATCCACGGGTTAAGCGGCCGACTTCATCTTCAGCACGCTGCTGGGAAGCGCCGGCGAGAAGCGAAGTGACCTGCCGGTGCACTGAGGTCTGCCCCTAAAGCGAAAGCGCGCCAGGCCACCGCCTAACGCGCCACGCGAGCTGCCCGCACTAAGTTTCCCTTACAGCGCGAGCGGCAGGTCCCTGAGCCTCCTTCCCGTGAGTGCGAACACCGCGTTCGCCACGGCCGGGGCGATCGGCGGCGTCCCGGGCTCCCCGATCCCGCCGGGCGGGTCCGTGCTCGGCACGATGTGGGTCTCCACGGCCGGCATCCCGCTCAGCCGCAGCACCTGGTAGTCGTGGAAGTTCGACTCCTGTACGCGCCCCTCCTTCATAGACAGGGAGCTGTGCAGGGTGGCACTCAGACCGAACGTGATCGCCCCCTTGAGCTGGGCGTCGATCGTCATCGGATTCACGGCGATCCCGCAATCCACGGCTGAGACCACGCGGTTCACGCGGATGCGGCCGTCTTCGACCGACACTTCCGCGACGTGGGCCACGAAGCTTCCGAACGACTCGTGCACGGCGATGCCGCGCGCCTGGCCAGCGGGGAGCGGCGAGCCCCAGTCGGCCTTCTCCGCCGCCAGTTCCAGCGCGCCGAGGTGTCGGGGATGGTTCGCCAGCATCTGACGCCGGTACTCGAACGGGTCACGGCCCGCCGCGTGCGCTGCCTCGTCGATGAGGCTTTCCACCGCGAAAGCCGTGTGTGTGTGGCCCACGGACCGCCACCACAGCACGGGGACCCCGGGGTCCGGCGTGTGCACCCCGACCCGGCGATTGGGAAACTCCGCCAGGTACGGAGAGTCGGTCAGTCCTTCGACCGAGCTCGGGTCGATTCCGTTCTCCGGCAGCATGGCCTCGAAGAACGTGCCGGCCAGGATCGACTGGCCGACCGCGACGTGGTCCCACGCCACGGGGCGTCCATCGGCATCGAGGCCGAGCCGGGCGCTGTGGACGAACGCCGGGCGGTAGTAGCCGGCCCTCGTGTCGTCCTCTCGGGTGAGCACGGTCTTCACCGGCGCTCCTGCCGCCTTGGCCACGTGCACGGCCTGGCTCACGAAGTCGGACGCGGGGTTGGCGCGCCGACCGAAGCCGCCGCCCAGGAAGGTCGTGTGGAGCTTTACCTGCTCCGGCGCGAGGCCGAGGATCGCCGCGGCCGCGCCCTGGTCCGGGGTCTGGAACTGGGTGCCGGTCCAGATCTCGCAGCCGTCCGATCCGATCCGCACGGTGCAGTTCAGGGGCTCCATCGTCGCGTGCGCGAGGTAGGGCACAGAGAACTCGCCGCCGATCGTCGTCGCGGCACCGGCGAGCGCGCCGGCCACGTCTCCGGCTTCGTCCGCCGTCACGCCCGGGGTGGCGGCAAGCTCGAGATACTCGGCGCGCAGGGCGTCGGTGTCGACGCTCGCTGCCCGCCCGGGCTCCCACTCGATCTTCAGCGCCTTCCGGCCCTCGGTGGCCGCCCAGAAATGATCGGCCACCACCGCGATGCCGCTCGGGACCTGCACCACGTGGCGCACCCCCGGAACGGCCAGCGCGTCCGTCGCATCGAACGAGCGGACCGAGCCGCCGAACGTCGGTGAGTTGGCCACGACGGCCGTGAGGAGGCCCTCGAACTGCACGTCCATGCCGAACTTGGCTCGGCCCGTGGTCTTCTCTGGCGTGTCCAGCCGCATCCTCGGGGTGCCGATGACGGTCCAGTCCTTCGGGTCCTTGAAAGGCACTGACTCCGGCGCTTCGAGCGCCGCCGCGGCTTCGGCGAGCTCACCGAAGGTCGCCCGCCTTTCGTCCGCCACCACCGCGCCGTTCTCCGCCCGACACGAGGAGGGAGTCACCCCGAACCGCTCCGCCGCCGCCTGGACGAGCATCGCTCGGGCCGTGGCTCCGGCCTGACGGTAGCGATCGAACTCGGACCACGTCGTGGTGGAGCCGCCGGTGGCCTGGAGGCCGTAGGCGGTATGCGCGTATTCGGGCGCCGCCGGCGCGTGCTCGACGCGGATCTTCGACCAGTCGCACTCCAGCTCCTCGGCGATCAGCATCGGGAGAGAGGTCCAGATACCCTGGCCCATCTCGGAGTGAGCGAGGAGCACGGTGACCGTGTCGTCGGTCCCGATGCGCAGGAACGCGTTCGGCTCGAACGCCCCGGTCGGCACGATGCCGGCCATCGCCAGGCGCTTGGCGCCGGGGACGGTGAAGGCGATCACCAGGCCGCCGCCCGCGACGGCGCTGGTCTTCAGGAAGTCGCGGCGCGACGGTGCGGAGTTGCCAGCGGTCTCGGGCGAGGGGGTGGAGTCGGGTCTTCCGGCCTTCGGAGTTCTCATCGGTCTCATCTCCCACCCAGCTCGGCCGCCCGCTTCACGGCGGCGCGAATGGCATCGTAGGTCCCGCAGCGGCAGATCAGCCCGGTCATGGCTTCCTCGATCGCGGCGTCATCGGGATTGGCGTCGGAGGCGACCAGGGCGGCTGCGGCCATGATCTGCCCGGATTGGCAGTAGCCACACTGGACCACGTCGAGCTCGGCCCACGCCTGCTGGACGGGATGACTCGCGTCGTCCGACAGCCCCTCGATCGTCGTGATCTGTGTCCCTTCGGCTACCGAGACGTTCGTGCTGCACGAGCGCCTTGGCTCGCCGTCGATGTGCACGGTGCACGCTCCACACAGGCCCATACCGCAACCATACTTCGTGCCCGTCATGCCGAGGAGGTCCCGGAGCACCCAGAGCAGGGGCATGTCCGCGGGGGCGTCCACGTCGTGCGCGACACCGTTGACCATGAGTCTCATGCACCGTCTCCACCGGTAAGGGTCCGCGACGGCCAGGGGAGGCGTGGCCGCGGCGAGTCTTCACCAAGCTCGACGGGACGACGGCGGGCGTCAAGGAAGTGCCGCCGCGCCTGCTCGCCGTGGGCGGGCCCGCCACACTTTCGTCCGCTCACGCGCGCTACCATCCCCTGCCGCCCGACACTAACTTTCGCCGGCACCTGCGTGGGGCGGTGCGTCCCAACGCTCACTCATGCGGTACGGATATGACTGAGCCGATCGACGAGGTACACAGCGACGCAATGGAAAGCGGTGAAGCCAGCGAGGCCGATCCAGCCGGCACTGACTTCAATCGGTCGTCCGCCACACAGCCGGAGGAGACGCGCGACAGCGCGAAGATCGAGCGTCTCCTGTGGGTCTTCATCAGCATCTGTGTGGTCGTGTCCTTGGTCGTCCTGGTGCTGTCGTGGCGCACCGGAATGGACCCGGCGGCAACCGCGGATTCCACGGTTGAAGCGAGCTCCGAGGCGGGCGGCGAAGCCGGCGCGCCGGGTTCCGAGTACGCTCTCCGCGCCGTGACGACTTCCCAGCGGTCCGTTCACTCCGAGCCGCGCCCGGACGCTCCGGTGATCGATGAGCTTGGTGTGGGCCAGCTGGTCCGCGTCCGGCTGGACGGCGGCGACTGGCTCCCCGCGGTCAGGGAGGATGGGCAGATCATCGGGTGGCTCGAGGCCGCGCATCTCGGCCCGGCATCCCCGGATGGGGCTCTATTCACAGCCGATCTCGAACGGCTGTCCGGCGGCGTGGCGGGGCAGCTCCCGGCCGACATTCCCCGCGTAACGGTTCGCCTGTCCGAGGAAGTCGAAGTTGGCGCACCGGTCGGATCCGTCGTCTACTGGTACGAGAGCGGGGCGTGCACCTACGCGCTCGAGCTGCTGGAGCGGGCGGACGGCCTGATGAAGACTGCTCAGGTTCCCGAGTCTTCTTCCTGCGACACGCTCGGCGATATCTGGTTCGTCGACGGCGAGACCGCCATGACGGTCATCTGGCACCGACTGGACGGGAGCCAGTGGTTCAGTTCGTACCTCACTCTCGATTAGCCTGCCTGTAACCTCGGCGCCTCTAGTGAACGACGCGAACGAGCACGGAGAAGAACGGAGATCCGGTCCACCCTCGGAGGACAGGGTGCGGCTCGAGCTCGTGTTGTTTGCCGAGCTCATCCGAAGTCTGGAGAAAGAGAACCGGCTGGCGGATGCACTTCCCTTCATACTGTCCCGACTCGGCGATCTCCGACGCCTGCTGTTCGACTACGAGGTGCGCGCTACTGAGCGTTTGTTGCCGATCGAAGATCCGCAGGAGCGCGAGGCGCGGCGGATCGTGCGCGAGATGGAGTTGCGCGAGCGCCACATGATGGACGAGTGGGGGGATTCCTGGAGCCCGGACGGGGAACAGGAGTCCGGCTAGCCCGAAACGGTCCTGATCCGCCTGCGCACCACTGCCCACGAGCCACTTCGTAGACTCGTTACTCCGTCTGTGGCACAAGTTTATGAGCCATCGGGATGAGCGAATTCGCCCGACTCGGAGACCGTCACGGGCGGAATTGACCCGTCGATTTCTCCCCTGATTCGGCACACAGGCCCGATTCTTCCTATTATAGAAGTGTCCCGTACCACCTGGATGGCCTCATGAAGACTAGTCTCTACGCACCCATCATCGCATTCGGGGTCCTCGCCTCGGCGTGTGCCACCCCACAGGCAGGATCCACTCAGCTGGATCCCGGCGTGGTAGCCGCCCAGCAGCGCATCGAGCGGCAACTGGCCGTTCAGGAAGAGCTCGAACAACAGGCGCGGCTTAACGAGATCGTCTTCGAACTCGCCCGCTCCGCTACCGATATGTGCCGGGATAACCTCGTGTGGTCCTGGGGGGCAGGCTTCGCCAGTGCCCTGGAATGGTCGGAGCCCTGGCGGCCGGCGGCCGGGGCCGCCGGACTCAGCGACTTCATTCAGGTAGCCTCCGTTGTCAGCGGATCGCCGGCCGAGGACGCGGGCTTGCAGGTCGGGGACCGGATCGTCGCCGTCGACGGAGAGGCCCCGTCGGTCGACAGTCGGACCATCGGTTCCCTCGGGATGCGACTGGTGCCGAACGCGCGAGCCGAGCCGCAACCCGTTACGGTCGAGTTCGTTCGAGACGGCACCGTCAGCTCCACGAGACTGGAGCCGGTTCTGGCGTGCGGATTCCGGGCGACCGTTTATCCCGGGGACCCCGTTCAAGCCGTAGCCGACAGCAGCCAGGTCTACATCACGAGCGCCATGATGCGCTTCGCCGAGGACAGCGAGCTGCGCGTGATCCTGTCGCACGAATTCGCTCACAACGCGATGGGTCACATTTCCGCGGAGGAGACGGGCGTCACCACAGGTGCCGTCCTCGCAGCCACCGCCGGCCTTCCGATATCGGCTGGAGGCAGACGAACGGGAAGCTATCAGGCGGCACTCGGAGCGGCACTCGGTGCGCATCGATTCTCCGAGGAAGTAGACCGCGAGGCCGACTACACGGGGATGTACTTCCTGGCGCAGACGGGTTTCGCGCTCACCGATGTACCCCGCTTCTGGCGACGCATGGCCCAGGCCGATCCCGAAGCCGTCCAGTTCGCGGCGACCCATCCGGCCAGCGCCGAGAGACTGGTGCTCATGCGCATGGCGCACGACGAGATTTCGGATAAGCAGCTGGCGAATGTGGCGCTCCTGCCGGAAAGGGGAGGTCAGCCGATGGCTGTCTCTCCAGCCAACGCGGGCGGGTTCGCGATCGTCTCGGAGGATCAGCGCCTGATACCGGCAGCGGTTCCGGGGTTGACCGCCGTGGTGCCTCGTGACACGGCGGAGGTCGGGTTGCCGCCCCTCGACAATACCGTATTGATCAGGGGCGCCTGGATGCCGGTGGATCCGGATCCGATCAGCCGCCGGGAGCGTGAGCGGGATATGCTGACAAAGCTCAATCTCAGCCCGCGCCTCGAGTACTGGTCAGGCCCCGTCGACAGCGGGCATCCGCCCGGCTTGCCCAGGGTGACCGTGCGCCTGTACGACGAGCCCACGGCCTACTCCGAGATCGGCGCGGCCGTGTACTGGCACCGCCAGGGTGCCTGCTCGTACACGCTCGAGCTCGTCGAAGCGTCCGCGGACCGGATCCGGGTCGATCAGGTCGAGGAATTCCCCGGCTGCAACATACGGGGGGAAATCTGGTTCCGGATGCGTGGCTCCGAGATGATCGCCCAGTGGCATCTGCCGGACGGCAGGGAGTGGTTCACGGTCCGGCTGGAGCAGAACT
>JBDHFS010000167.1:0-6791 GCA_039590285.1 Gemmatimonadota bacterium | reverse complement strand
TCGCCGGGTCCGCCCGGGCCCGGCAGCCACTCACCTGGAGGCAGCCATGTACACGCGGCGTCGCTTTCTCGGAGCCATCGGCCTCCCCACATTTGCGGCGGCGGCTGGCGTTCCCCTGCCCCGCCCCCGTCTTTCGGAAACGGCCGGAGTGCTCGAGATTCTGGCCGCTCACGACGGCTCCGCTTCCGACACGGCAGACGACGAGGACTTCTGGGCCACGGTGGCGAAGGCCTTTACCGTGGACCGTTCGCTGGTCAATCTGAACAATGGCGGCGTGAGTCCGGCTCCCGCGTACGTTCAGGAGGCCATGAAGCGCCACCTGGACTACTCCAACGAGGCGCCCGTGTACACGATGTGGCGCATTCTGGAACCCCAGCGCGAGGCCGTGCGGGAGCGTGTGGCAAGAGAATGGGCCGTCGACGCGGAGGAGATCGCGTTCACCCGGAACGCCTCCGAGAGTCTTCAGATCTGCCAGCTCGGAATTGACCTCGAGCGTGGCGATGAGGTCCTGACCACCAACCAGGACTATCCGCGAATGATCACGACCTTCCAGCAGCGCGAGCGCCGGGAGGGCATCGTGCTGAAGCAGTTCTCCATCCCGGTCCCGGCCGAGGATCCGGTGGAGGTCGTCCGCCTGTTCGAGGAGAACATCACGCCGCGAACCCGCGTGATCCTGATGTGCCACATGATCAACATCACCGGGCAGATCCTGCCCGTGCGTGATGTGGTGGCGATGGCGCGGCGGCATGGCATTCCCGTGATCGTCGACGGAGCGCACGCGCTGGCCCACTTCGACTTCACGTTGTCCGAGCTCGAGTGCGACAACTACTCGGTCAGCCTCCACAAATGGCTTTTCGCCCCTCACGGCACCGGTCTCCTTTACGTTCGCAAGGATCGGATCGGTAGCCTGTGGCCGATGATGGCGGCGCCCGAGAAGATGGACGACGATATCCGGAAGTTCGAGGAAATCGGCACGCACCCGGCCGCCAACTACCTCGCCATCGCGGAGGCCCTGACGTTTCACCAGGGGATCCGGGGCAAGCGCAAGGAGGCGCGTCTCGTGTACCTGAGGGACTACTGGGCGAAACCGCTTCTCGAGTTGGACGGCGTACGTCTGCACACAAGCCTCAAGCCCGGCTTCTCCTGCGGGATCGCGAACGTCGAGATCGAGGGAGTGGATCCAGGCCAGCTCACGACCTGGCTGTTCGCCGAGCACAGGATCATCGTCACGCCGATCAAGCACGACGAATTCCAGGGCATCAGGGTATCCCCGAGCGTCTACACGACGCTCGAGGAGCTGAACCGGTTCGTAGACGTGATGGAGCACGTGGCGCGCGAAGGTCTGCCCGCTTGATCGTCCTGTATCGTGACGGGAGCCCCTGAGTGGGAGTCAGGCAGAACATCACCGAGTGGCTGAACATCCGGCCATCGGAACTCCGCGTCGTCGTTCTCACTTTCCTCGGGGCCTTCCTGATCATGGGCTTCGCCGTGCTGGCCGATGCCTTGAGGGACGCCTTCTATCTGGGGTTCTTCGACGCCTCGACCCTTCCCTACATCCTCTATGCCAGCGTAGCCCTCGGAATCCCAGCGGTGGCCGCGTTCAACCGACAGATCGCCAGGCGCGGACCCAGCGTTGTCATGCGGACTCTCGTCGGCGCCGTGGCCGCCGGACTGCTGGCCATTTACACCCTCGTGGTGGCTCCCGGAGTCGAGCTCGACACGCGTGTGGCGTCCGTGGCGTTCTACTTGTGGACGGTGGTCGCGACCCTTCTCCTCACGTCAGCGTTCTGGATCATCGCCTCGGAGATCTTCGCCGTTCGTGAAGCCAAGCGGCTGTTCGGGCTGATCGGTGCCGGAGGAGCTCTCGGCACTCTGGTTACCGGAGTCTCCACCGCGGCACTGCTCAGCCGCATCCGTCCCGTGAACGCCATCCCCATCCTCGTCGTCTTCCTCGCTCTGGGTCTGCTCACGTTCGAGATGATCCCGAGAGACAGGCTGAGACGCTCCGCGGCGGGTCCGCTGGACACCATAGACCGGGGTCTTGTCGGCCTCCGCCGGGTCTTCGAGAGCCGCCACCTGCGGCTGGTGGCCACGATCGTGCTTCTCACGTCGGCCGTCGGCTACATCGTGACGTGGCAGCTGAAGGAGGCCATCCAGGTCTCGGCCACCACGGGCGTGGCTGCCGATGGCCTGGTCGCCGGAGCCGCCGTGGAGGAGGTAAACCGGCGCATTGGTGCCTTCATGGGAGCGTTTCGAGGTTGGACGGGCGGGCTGGCGTTCGTGATCCAGGTCTTCTTCGCCAGCCGGATTCTCACGGGCGCGGGTGTGGCCTGGAGCCTCGCGTTTCTGCCGCTGGCGCTGACGATGGGCTCGGCCGGGTTTCTCGTTCTGCCGGGCCTGTTCATGGCCACGGTCGTGCGCGGCGCGGATAACACGTTGGGCAAATCGCTCTACCGCACGGTGGTCGAGCTTCTGTGGGTTCCGATTCCCTCTTCCGTCAGACGACGGTCCAAGGCCTTCGTCGACTCCATTATCGACAATGCGGGCGACGGCCTCGGGGCGTTGGTCGTTCTGCTGTGGGTGACTCTGGGAGCGCTCCCTTCGCGTTATCTGTCCGCCTTCGCGATCGGGTTGTGCCTAGTGCTCCTCTACCTCTCCCGGGCGATGGGACGCCAGTACTTCGCCACGTTGAGGGCCCGCCTCGAGGACAGCGGGAGCACCGACGGCGTGCTGGACGTGGCGGGACTCGATCGGGGCGACCGGCTCGGCGCCACGCTCACGCGGCTCGACATCACTCGCGTTCTGGCCACTACGGGGATACACCTGGACTCGGAGCCCCTTCGCCCGGCGGACCAGGCGGATGACGACTCGTCCGGACCTGTGACCGCTTCGGAGATATTGAGGACGGGTGATCCTGCACTCGTCGGTCGTGCGCTGGAGAGCGAGACGGATTGGACGGCCGAGGATGTACCCGCGCTGACCCGACTTCTGGCCCGGGACGACCGTATCAATGCCGCTGTCAGGGCGCTCACCGGTATTGGCGCTCCGGCCGTCCCGTACCTGCAGTCCATCCTGGCCGACGATACGGCTGACTTCGTCATCCGGCGAAGAATTCCGCGGGTGCTGGCCCGGATCGACGACCGCGGGGCCGACGCCGCGCTCATCACAGCCCTGGGCGCCGGCCGCTTCGAGGTGCGCTTTCGCGTCGGCCTGGCCCTCAGGATGAGGCGCCAGCGGAATCTGGCCGAGGCTCCGGGGAACTGGGAGAATGGCGTTTGGGAAGCCGTGCGGGCGGAGGTCGGTCGGGAACGACCCGTCTGGGAGCTCGCCCGTCTTCTCGACCGGGACGCGGACGACGATTTCGTCGAAGAGAGGGTCGGCCTGCGCGGAGAGCTGAGCCTCGAGCACACCTTCCGCCTGCTGAGCCTGGTGCTTCACCCCAAGAGCATCCAGGCAGCCTACCGCGGCATAGTTTTGGACGATCCCGAGGTGAAGAGCTTCGCCCAGGAGTACCTGGAGCAGGTCCTTCCGCTCGATGTGCGGACACGCCTGTGGCCCTTCATCGGCGATCTCAGCGCGTCCGCCGAGCAGCGCGCCATTCGGGACCTGGACGATGTGGTGGCGGATTTGCTCAAGACCGGTGCGACCCTGTTCGGGAGCCCGGAGGACCGTGAGGCCCTGCAGAGGTACCTGCAAGGCGATCGGAACGAGGAAGCTGAGCCGGACGGTCCCGAGGGGCCGCCTGTTTGACTCGCGAGGAAACTCCGGGAAAGACTGAGCGCGCGACTACTCCTCGGCGCACACCTCGTCCGCGTAGCCGATTCCGAGCATCGGAATCTTGATGCAGTGATCCCGCGCCACTTCGATGGCCCGGTCGTAGCCCGCGTCGGCGTGCCGGATCACCCCCATTCCCGGATCGGTGGTCAGCACCCTCTCCAGACGACGCTCGGCGGCGACCGTCCCATCCACGACGATGACCTGCCCCGCGTGCTGCGCGAATCCGATCCCCACGCCTCCGCCGTGGTGAAAGCTCACCCACGTCGCCCCGCCGACCGCGTTGAGGAGGGCGTTCAGGATGGGCCAGTCGGAGACCGCATCCGTACCGTCCTTCATGGCCTCCGTCTCCCGGTTCGGGCTGGCTACGGAGCCCGAGTCGAGGTGGTCGCGTCCGATGACGATCGGCGCCTGCACGATGCCGCGCGCCACCATGAGGTTGAATCGGTGACCGGCTCGCGCCCGTTCGCCGTAGCCCAACCAGCAGATGCGTGAAGGAAGGCCCTGAAACTCCACGCGCTCGCGGGCCATGTTCAGCCATCTGTGCAGGTGCTTGTCGTCGGGGAACAGCTCCATCACCGCCTCGTCGGTCCGGTAGATGTCCTCCGGATCTCCCGAAAGGGCCACCCAGCGGAACGGTCCCTTCCCTTCACAGAACAGCGGCCGGATGTAGGCCGGCACGAAGCCGGGATACGAGAACGCCTCCTTGACCCCGGCATCGAGCGCCCGCTGGCGCAGGTTGTTCCCGTAGTCGAACACCTCGGCACCCTGGTCCCGGAAGGCCAGCATGGCCTCCACGTGTTTCGCCATGGAGGGCATCGAGCGCCGCCCGTACTCCTTCGGGTCTGAATCCCGCAGCTCCTCGGCCTCCTCGACGCCGAGCCCGATCGGTACGTACATCAGGACGTCGTGTGCCGACGTCTGGTCGGTGACCACGTCAGGCCGGAAGCCCCGCTTCACCAGATCAGGCAGCACCTCGGCAGCGTTCCCGATGAGTCCTACCGACAGGGCCTCACCGCCCTCGCGGGCCGCCTCGCACAGAGCGACCGCCTCATCCGTGCTCTCCAGCACCCGGTCCACGTACCCGGTCTCGAGCCGCCGCTGCGCGCGGCTCGGGTCGACTTCCACAACCAGGGCCACACCCTCGTTCATGGTAACGGCGAGCGGCTGCGCACCGCCCATGCCACCGAGACCCGCCGTGAGGACGATCTTCCCCTTGAGCCCATCCCAGCCCTTCTGCGCCGCGAGCGCGCCGAGCGTCTCGTACGTGCCCTGGAGGATCCCCTGCGTCCCGATGTAGATCCAGCTTCCGGCGGTCATCTGGCCGAACATGATCAGTCCCTGAGCGGCCAGCTCATCGAAGTGCTCCTGGGTGGCCCAGTGGGGAACGAGGTTGGAGTTGGCGATCAGGACGCGAGGCGCATCTCTGTGCGTGTAGAACACGCCGACGGGCTTTCCGGACTGTACGAGGAGCGTCTCGTCATCCTTGAGGTCGCGCAGCGCTCGGACGATCGCGTCGAAGCAATCCCAGTTCCGGGCCGCCTGTCCGCGACCGCCATATACGACCAGGTCCTGCGGGCGTTCGGCTACTTCCGGATCCAGGTTGTTCATCAGCATCCGGAGGGCCGCTTCCTGGAGCCAGCCCTTGCAGCTGAGCTCCTTGCCCCTGGGGGCCCGGATCGTCCTCGGCCCTGCGCCTTCGGCCATCACACCACCACCTTTCCTCGCTTGACCACGTTTCGGACGGGGTTGTCCCCGATTCGGTACACCATGTCCTCGAGCGTCGGGACGCTCCATACCTGGACGTCCGCGAGAGCTCCCGGCCTGAGAGACCCGCGATCGGTCAGGCCGCAGGCGGCTGCGCTGCCCGCGGTCGCAGCCACCAGAGCTTCCGCCGGAGACAGTCCGTTCCACCGGCAGGCGAACTGGAGCGCGAGTGGCATGCTGACGGCATAGCCTCCCGGACACAGATCGGTGCCGAGACCGATCGTCAGGCCGGCCTCCACCCAGTCGCGGGCCCGGATCGGGCGAGGATGCTGGACCGCGAAATCGATGAGTGGCATGAGCACGGCGGTGACACCCACGTCGGCCATGAGTCTCAGCGCCTCCGCCCCCGTGAAGTTGAGATGATCGGCGGAGACGACACCCAACTCGGCTGCCAGGCGCGCCCCGCCGACTTCCGAGTACTGATCGGCGTGGATCTTGGGCCGCAGCCCGGCCTCCGCTCCGGCTTCGAGTATCCTCCTCGATTGGTCGACCGTGAAGAAGCCTGCATCACAGAACACGTCGCAGAACCCGGCCCGCGTGTCTCCCGCCACGCGCGGGATCATCTCATCGACGATTTGAACCACGTACGCATCACGCGACAGTTCGGGCGGGAAGTCGTGCGCCCCCATGAACGTGCTGACGACATCCACGTCGTGGCCTTCGTCCAGCCGTCGGTTCACATCGAGAAGCTTCAGCTCGTTGTCTATGTCCAGGCCGTAACCGCTCTTGCTCTCGACTGTCGTGGTACCGTGCGCCAGCATGGCGTCGAGGCGCTTGGCAGCGGACTGATGGAGGGTCTCGGCGTCCTCCGCTCGGGTCATGCCGACCGTGGCCATGATGCCCGTCGGGACGCCGAGCTCCCGGACTTCCTCCGCGGACCGTGTCAGGCGTAGCGCGTATTCCTTCGCCCGAGAACCGCCGAACACGAGGTGCGTGTGCGCATCGATGAAGCCGGGCACGACCACGCCTCCGGCGGCGTCCAGCACGAGGGCACCAGAGGAGTCGATAGTCGATCGCACTTCATCATCCCGACCCACAGCGAGGACTCGACCATCTCCGATGGCGAGAACGGCGCCGGGGATGCGGCCGAGCGGCTCATCCGTGGCGCCCGCGCAGGTAAGAACCTCGGACGCTCCGGTGATGATCAGGTCTGCCGGCGGGCGGTTCGCGCCCGGGTCGTCTGGCCCAGGGGATGGCAACATGACCCTCCTTCAGTCCAGCAGCGCCGTCTCCACGACCTGCTCGGTCGA
>JBDHFS010000166.1:0-6951 GCA_039590285.1 Gemmatimonadota bacterium | reverse complement strand
AGCTCGGCGAAGACTACTTCCGCATGACGGCCGCGATTCCCACGCTGGCCTGGCTGCAGGACAACGCGATCGGACTCGATGTCACACTCGAAGACGTGTCCGAGCAATTCGCAGCCGTGGCGTTGCAGGGACCGACCTCGCGCGACCTGCTGCAGAGCCTGACGGATGTCGATCTCGGCAGCCTGCGCTTCTTTCGCTGCACCGATGGCAAGGTCGCGGGCGCGCCGGCATTGGTTTCCCGCACCGGTTACACGGGCGACCTCGGGTACGAGATCTTTGTCGGACCGGACGACGCGGAGGGCCTCTGGGATGCGATGATGGAGGTCGGTGGCAACTACCAGATGCTCCCCGCCGGCCTGACGACCCTCGATCTGGTGCGCATCGAGGGAGGGCTGCTCGGCATCGATGCGGATTTCACCTCCGCGCTCCAGACCATGTTTCCCGTGCAAAAGCTCTCGGTCTACGATCTCGGACTCGGCTGGATGATCAATCCCAACAAGGGCTTCTTCGTGGGCCGCGATGCGCTTCGTCGCGAGAAAGCCCGCGGCTCGCGCTACGACACGATCGGTCTCGAACTCGACGTCACCGTACTGGAGAAGTTCTACGCCGAGCACGGCATGCCGTTGCACCTGCCGTATACGGCGTGGAATTCGGCCGTGCCGATCTTCTCCGACGAGCCGCAGAAGCACCACATCGGCCGGGGAACCAGTGGCATGTGGTCGCCGGTGTTGAAGAAATACATCGTCATGGCGCGCGTGAAGCCCGAGCACGCGAAGCTCGGCAACCTCATCTGGATCGAGGATGTCGTCGAGTCACACAGTTACGCGATCCCCGCGCGGGTGGTGAAGATGCCGTTCTACGATCCGCCCTGGAAGAAAGCCTAGAGAACTCGACCCTTGGGAAACCGATATGACACAGAAATATGATGCGATCATCGTCGGCGGTGGCCACAACGGCCTGACCTGCGCGGCCTATCTCGCCCGAGCGGGACGCAAGGTATTGGTCCTCGAGCGGCGCCATGTGCTCGGCGGTGCCGCCGTGAGCGAAGAGATCCACCCCGGCTTCACGTATTCGGTGTGCTCCTATGTGGTGAGCCTGCTGCGCCCCGAGGTGATTCGCGAACTCGAGCTGGCCAAGTACGGCCTGAGGATCCACCCCAACGACAGCATGTTCGTCCCGCTGGAAAACGGGGATGCTTATGTCTCCTATGCGGACGAAGCGAAAGCGCGTAGGGAACTCAGCCGCTTCTCCCCGCGCGACGCCGAGATGATGCCGAGGTTTCACGAGGTCATGTACAAGATGGCCTACGCGGTGAAGCCCATCATCGGCTACGTGCCACCCAATCTCATCAAGCCGAGCCTGCGCGACCTGGGCACCCTCAAGGAGCTGGGCAAGCACATGCGCGGATTGGGCAAGGAAACCTTCCACGAACTCTGCAAGATCATGGTGATGAGCGCCGACGACTTCCTGGCCGAGTACTTCGAGTCCGAGGTGATTCGCGCGGTGAACGGGGTGGCCGGCATCATCGGCACCATGCTCGGGGTGCGATCGCCGGGCACCGCCTACGTGCTGCTGCACCACTACATGGGCGAACTCGACGGCGCCTTCACGGCGTGGGGCGCCCAGCAGGGTGGCACGGGCCGGGTAAGCGAAGCGATTGCGGGCTCGGCGCGCCACCACGGGGCCGAGATCCGCGTCAGCGCACCCGTGGCGCAGGTCATCGTGAAAAACGGCAGCGCTGTCGGCGTCGCTCTGGAAAACGGAGACGAGTTCTACGCGGATACCATCGTCTCGGGCTGCGACCCCAACGTGACCTTCCGCAAGCTCGTCGAAGAGAAGGATCTGCCCGCGGATCTGGTCCGCGCCATCGACAAGTTCAAGTACCGGGGCTCGTCGGGCAAGGTCAATCTAGCCCTCGACGGCCTGCCCCACTTCCCGTCGATGAAGGATCCCTCTCTGATGAAAGGCGCCATCGATATCGCTCCGAGCGTGCGGTACATCGAGAAGGCTTACGACGACGCCAAGTACGGCGGTTTCTCGAAGCGGCCCTGCATGGAGGTCGTGATCCCCAGCGTCGTGGACCCGACGATGGCGCCACACGGCAAGCACATGATGTCGATCTTCGTGCAGTACGCCCACTACGACATGTCGGAGTACGGCGATCGGGATCAGCAGCGCGAGGCGTTCGGCAACGCGGTGATCGACACCCTGACGGAGTTCGCGCCCAATCTGAAGGATCTCATCCTGCACAAGCAGGTGCTGACCCCTTGGGATATCGAACAGAAGATCGGCCTCACCGAGGGAAATATCTTCCAGGGCGAGCTCACGCTGGATCAGCTCTTCTTCCTGCGTCCGGCTGCCGGTTGGGCCGACTACCGCACGCCGATTCGCAATTACTGGCAGTGTGGCTCGGGCACCCACCCCGGGGGTGGCATCACCGCCGGGCCGGGGCGACTGGCCGCGCGCGAAATTCTCGGCGGAAAACTCTGAAAACCCTAAGAGGGAGGCGCGAACCCCTTGGCCCAATACGACGTCATCATCATTGGAGCCGGCCACAACGGCCTGGTTGCGGCAGCCTACCTCGCGCAGGCCGGTCGCCGCGTTCTCGTACTCGAAAAGCGCGACACCGTCGGTGGAGCCGCGGTGAGCGAGGAGATCTTCCCGGGCTTCAAGATCTCGACGGTCGCCGATGGCTGCGGCTACCTAAGCGCCAAGGTCCGGCGCGAACTCAAGCTGGATGCACACGTGGAAACGCTGCCGTCCGATGTGGTCGCCTTCTGCCCCCAGCCCGATGGAACCCAGCTCACCATCTGGCGCGACACCCAGCGCACCGCCGAGGAAATCGCGCGCTTCTCGAAGGTCGACGCCGAGGAGTACCCCAAGTTCGTCGACCTGATGAGCCGGATCGCCGAAGTCGTGGGCGGCCTGATGGAGCTGACGCCGCCGGATCTGCCCGAGGTTTCGCTGCGCGATGTGCTGAGTGGGGCCGCGCTGCTGGGCCCGGTGCGCAGGCTGGGCCGCAAGCGGATCCCCGATCTGCTGCGCATCCTGCCGATGCCCGCGGCCGATCTGCTCAACGAATTCTTCGAGGCGGACGCGGTCCGCGGGGCAATCGGCGCGAGCAGCGTGCTGAACATCACCTGGGGGCCGCAGGAGAACGGAACCGCCTACACGCTCCTGAGCAGCTGGGCCCAGAGTGGCACGGGCCTGTTTCGCTCGGCGGGCGTCGTAAAGGGCGGCATGGGCGCGCTGACCGGGGCGCTCGCCGACGCCGCGCGCGGTTTCGGGGCGGAGATCCGCACCGGCGAATCCGTCTCGGAGGTGATTGTCAAAGAAGAGCGGGCCACGGGGGTGCGACTCTCCAGTGGAGAGGAGCACACCGCTGCTGCCGTGGTGTCGAATGCGGACCCGCGCACCACCTTCCGAGAGCTACTCGAACCACAGCATTTCGACACGCTGTTCATGCGCCACATCCAGAACATCAAGTATCGCGGCTCGGCGGCGCGCATTCATCTGGCGCTGCGCGCACTGCCCGAGTTCACGGCCCTGGCCGGGGGCGACGCAACCGCTCAGCTGAGCGGGCCGATCCAGATCGCACCGTCGCTCGATTACGTCCAGAAGGCCTTCGACTGCACCAAGTACGGGGAGTATTCGCGATATCCCTATCTCGATCTGCTCATCCCCACGCTCAGCGATCCGAGCCTCGCGCCAGCGGGGCAGCACATCCTCTCGATCACGGCCAAGTACGCGCCGTACGAACTGGATGCGGGCGATTGGAGTGCACAGAAGCAGGCTTTCGCGGACATCGTGATCGATACGCTGGCCGAGTACGCGCCTAACATTCGCGATATCATCACCGATCGGCACGTTCTCGCACCCCCCGACCTGGAGAGCCTCTACGGCTTGCCGGAGGGAAACCCCAATCACGGCGAGATGACCCTCGAGCAGTTCTTCCACATGCGTCCGATCCCGGGCTGCGCGCGCTATCGGACTCCGATCGCGGGCATGTACCTGTGCGGTGCGGGCGCCCACCCCGGCGGAGGAGTGACCGGTATCCCCGGCCACAACGCGGCCCGGGAGATCCTGAAGGATTCGAAGTAACCGGGTCCAACGCTGAAGAGAGCCGATTGCGCTACGCGAATGGCATGCTCGAAAATGCCCCGTGTGAACATTGAAATAGAGAAGAAACTGGAGGCGGCGACCGGATTCGAACCGGAGGCCACTTCAATGATTCCGCGGGGTTAGGCTCTGCAACGTCTAGTGATGTTTGTCCCCAACTGTTCTGGAGTCCATTACGCCGACCGGTTGGGATGTCTTTTCGAGCCTCAGCCAGCTGGTGTTCCAAAAACCCTCCTGACAGTTTGCTGAGAGTCACCTTGCAAGGGTGCCATTTGACAGGGGCGCGGTCTCCGAGCTATTGTGTTCCGTAATCCATCGTTATCGGAACACCTGAGAGGAGACAGGCCATGCAACCTATCGCCATCTACGCCCGAGTGAGCACCGAAGACCAACACCCCGAGGCCCAGCTCGCCGAACTGCGCGCATACGCCAAGCGACGGAGTGCGCAGACCATCGAGTACGTGGACGGAGGAGTGAGCGGCCGGAAGCAACGCCGCCGCGCCCTTGACCAGATGCTCCAAGCAGCCAGACGACACGAGATTTCGGCCGTGGTGGTCGTGCGGCTGGACCGTCTGGCTCGCTCCCTTGCAAACATGGCGCGGCTCGGGGAGGAGCTACAGGCTCTCGGTGTCGAGCTGGTAAGCCTTCACGAAGGCATCGACACCCGCACTGCTACGGGGCGAGCGATGTTCGGGATGTGTGGAGTCTTCGCACAGCTAGAGGGTGATCTCATTCGGGAGCGCACTGTCGCTGGCCTGAAGGCTGCTAGGCGGCGTGGGGTGCAGCTGGGTAGACCCAGAGCACTGGACCGACGTGAGCACCAACGAGTCCTTCGATTGCGTGGTTCGGGACACTCGATACGAGCGATCGCCGAGCGGGTGGGGGTTGGTGTGGCGACTGTTCACCGGGCCATCAAGGCCGCGTGATCACACCGGCCAGCCGATCGGGAGTTGGGGACTCGCCCGCCCCGCCCCGCCCCTGCCCTCACCGCCGGGGTTTCCCTCGCAAACGGTCCGGCCACAAATTGGAAGTCTCCCACAGGCCTTCGATCTCTGAATACCCGGTGCTCTGACGGAAGAGAGTCCAAAGGGAGGATACACTCATATGAGTCATTTATTCATTGCGACCCTAAGAGAGCGATCCCGGCATCGGCGAAGTTTCTCGCCGTCGTCCTCTTGATCCTTTCGTTCGGATCAGCGCCTCCGCATGCGGGACAGGCCCAGTAGGGCAGCGATCCCGACGCCCAGCAGCAGCAGCCCCGTGGGCTCGGGCAGGAAGAACACCTTCATCGTGAACAGCCGGGCGGCCTGGGCGCATCCTGCGATATCTGACCGTCCCAGTGTGCGACGTGACCAGTTCCGCCAACCTACCTGGCACGTACGGGCGCCCGGGCTGATCAGGTTCGAGGCGTAGCGATGCACGAGCCTCGGACGCACCATGGACACGACCCGCGTTACGCCCTTCAGGTACTGCTTGTATGTATGCTGGCTGTAGGTCACCGTGCTGAGCGTCGAGTTGAACATGGCGGCGGTGTGGGTGTGCGTCACCGTGATGTCGGCGCCGCCGAGGGAGATGTCGTAGCCCTGTAGCTGAGGTGTGATCGGGGTGGGTGTTTCGAGCGGGTTGTGGGCCGAGGCAAACCCGGTGGTCCACGGGTGAATCGTGTGCAGAAAATAGGTCTTCGTGGCGATGTAACTGGCGTTCCCGTATTGCGTGGGGAAGGTTCCGGGGCCCAAGGAAATCGGGGTGGTGGCCTTGGTCTTGCCGCTCTCGGTCAATAGGAAGCGCGTCACCATGACGCTCGCCGTGATATCCCCGATCGACGAGACGACGCTCGGTGTGCAGGTCACCCCGAGCGGGTCCTGGCACTTGAAAGAGCCGACCGCCCAGTAGAGGGCCGGCGTGAAGTAGTAGATGTACTGTCTGAAGTACGCCCATGGACCGTGGAAGAGCTGCATCGTGCCGCCGAAGCGCCTCGGTCCCGGAATGACGTGGATGGATCCAGCCCGGCTGAAGTCGTACCGACCGTCGAAGGTGGTGGTCGCGGTGACTGGATTGCCGGACCCGAAGTTTGGAGTCGGGTTGCCCATCGTGGTCGGGAATACGATCCGGGTGGTCATCGTGGCCGCGTGGGGGTTGCTGGGCCCGAAGCGCCCCGGACCGTTGTAGTAGTGTTGGCTAGAAGTCGTGGTGTAGCCGGGGAAACGGGTGTTCGGGGTAACAGAGTCGTATCCGACATACTCGCTGAAACCCGTCGGAAGCGTGAACGCCCCGCCGATCGGGTTGCCGGGCTCCACGATAGCCGTCGCGGGCGGGTACAAGAAGGCCCCCCATGAAAAGTCCACGTAGTAGGGGTCGATGAAGCGCTCGTAGACGCCGGCGCCGCCGGGGGTCGTCACTCCGGGAAAAGGCGCTCCGTAGAACTTCCTCTCCACCCGGAACAACGCCGTGTCCGCCAGCGCGGAGCCGGCGACCAGGAGGCTGCCAGCCCCCACGGCGAGGCCGAACCAGAGCCTTGCGCAAATCACGGCGCACCCTTCCCTCCCACTGCCGTGGGCTTCGGGGGCACCGGGATAGGCGTCTCCTGCGCCGCAGGGCGGGGGATGTTCGTCACGCATACGCCTACCCCCTAGGTATGTCAATAGTTCTCTTAGTCATGAGTTTTATTACGTATCTCTTAAACAAAGAACACACTGTTGACACATAAGTCAAAAAAACCGGCTCTCAGCCAACTGCTGGCGGTGAACCGAAGTCAGCTCGGGCTCTCGTGGGAGAGAGTCGGAGAGGGGAGTACTCTAGGTAGTGTCAATCTAACCAGCTCAAGTAGAGATG
>JBDHFS010000165.1:0-6848 GCA_039590285.1 Gemmatimonadota bacterium | reverse complement strand
GCCATGATTCGTATGGTGCCTCCTCACGACTGGCCGGCGGGCAGGCCGCCGGCCAGTCGTATGACGTCAGGCTTATGCGGTGCTGTTGCGTTCGGCAAAGACGCTGTGGGCGCAGGTCGGCGCCTGCCGGACCTGCAAGGGGGGCTTACAGCAAGTTCAGTAGTATATGTCGAGGACAATCTGTCGGCCATTCACGGATCTCGATCGCCCTGTTCCACCGGCGCGGCGGCGATCCAGTACTACGACTTCGCCACCGATTCTCGATTCGGGCTGCTCTGCTCCAAACGGCCTGCGGGCTCGCGCTTTCATATGTAAGCATATTTCTTTGCCATATTGAAAGATAAGTACAGATACTTCGAGTTATTTGTGACAATGTCCGAAGGGCAGGGGCGGCGTCCTTGTTACGACCTTTTCCGCGACGATCCCCGGTTCTCCGATCTACGGGGGAGGATAGACGTTCGCCGATCCGTTGACCCGGTGGTGAGAAGCCCCGGTAGCCTCTCCCCGTGAACCCCACCATCCGGGAATGGCCTCCCGACGACCGGCCACGCGAACGCCTCGGCGCGCAGCCGCCGAGCGCGCTCTCGTCTCGCGAGCTGCTCGCCGTGCTTCTGGGTTCGGGTGGGGTCGGGCGCACGGCCCTCGACGTCGCGTCCGCGGTGCTGGTGCGATACGGAGGATCCTTGAGGCGCCTGGGTGCCGCGGAACCGGGGGAGCTGGCGACGGCGCCCGGGATTGGGCCCGCACGGGCCTGCGCTGTCGTGGCCGCGTTCGAGCTGGGCCGACGCATGTCCGCCGAGCCAGCCCGCCGGGAGGCCCGCATCCAAGGGCCCGCGGACGTGTACCGGCGTCTCGGGCCTGCTCTGCGCGACCGGCGGCAGGAGGAGTTCTGGGCCCTCTACCTGGATACGCAGAACCGCGTGGTGAGCGAACGCTGCGTGACAGTGGGTCTTCTCAACTCGTCGCTGGTGCACCCGCGGGAAGTGTTCGCGCCGGCGATCGCTCACGCGGCGGCCAGCGTCGTCCTGGCCCACAATCACCCGAGTGGCGATCCCGATCCCTCGCCCGAGGATCTCGAGGTCACGTGGCAGCTCGTGGAGAGCGGCCGCCTGCTGGGAATCCCGGTGCGGGATCACATCGTGCTCGGGGACGGGCGCTACGTGAGTCTTCTCGAGCGCGGACTTGTGCCAGGAGTGGGTCCCGAGGCGGCCGTCCGCGTGATAACACACCCCTGATCCCCTGCCGCTGATCTTTGCCTGGCATGTGAGTTGCTCTCTATGTTCTAGTTCAGGACCGGTCCGCCATATCGGCAGGGCGGGCAACTCATTCGGCCCCCGGGGTATCCGGGAGCGGGTTGGCTTACTCACGGGAACGCGGTGGCTACGAAATCG
Source organism: Gemmatimonadota bacterium (assembly GCA_039590285.1). Taxonomy (GTDB): domain Bacteria; phylum Gemmatimonadota; class Gemmatimonadetes; order Palauibacterales; family Palauibacteraceae; genus Benthicola. Next base: position 5,457 of record JBDHFS010000165.1, on the reverse strand, counting down.
ACGCAGGTCAAACGGAAGGACAGCGCACCCCCGATCGGGGACTGGGCGAAGTCCATCCTGCCGCCAGAGTTCCTGGAAGCCATCGCCGGAAGCGAAGACCGTCTCGACCTGGAGCTCCTGGCTCTGGCCTTCCAGTACGCGAGCGAGAAGCACGCCGGGCAGAAGAGGAGCTCGGGCGAGGACTACATCACGCATTGTGTACAGGTGGCTTCCATCCTCGGCGAGATTCACCGCGACACGGTGAGTATCGCGGCCTCGCTCCTTCACGACGTGGTGGAGGACAGCGGTACGGCGATCGAGGAGATCGAGCGCGAGTTCGGAAACGAGATCGCCACGATCGTGGACGGCCTGACCAAGATCTCGCGCGTCGAGATCCGTTCGCTGGCCGAGCGGCAGGTGGAGACCTATCGGAAGCTCCTCCTTTCGATGGCCCGGGACGCCCGCGTGATCATCGTCAAGCTCGCCGACCGCCTTCACAACATGCGGACACTGGAGCACCTCGATCCAGGCCGGCAGCGCAGGATCGCGCTCGAGACGAGGGATATCTACGCTCCGCTGGCCCACCGTCTGGGAATGGCGCGTGTCCGGTGGGAGCTCGAGGACCAGGCGTTCAAGTTCCTGGAGCCGGAGGAATACCGGCACGTCGCCTCCACCGTAGCGGAGAAGCGAAGCGAGCGGGAGGATCTGATCGAGCAGATGGTTGGTCCGCTGCTCCAGGAGCTGCGGACCGCGGGGCTGACGTGCAACGTGGAAGGCAGGGCCAAGCACCTTTGGTCCATCCATCGCAAGATGGAGAATCGCGCCAAGCCCTACGAGGAGATCTACGACGTCCTCGCCGTGCGCGTAATCCTGCCTTCCGTGCGCGACTGCTACCACGCCCTGGGAGTGATCCACAATCAGTGGACACCACTCACGGAGCGCTTCCACGACTACATCGCCACTCCCAAGTCGAATCTGTACCAGAGCCTTCACACCACCATCTTCGGCCCCGGCGGACGCCTGTACGAGATCCAGCTGCGAACCGAGGAAATGCACCGCACGGCGGAGCTCGGGATCGCGGCTCACTGGCGCTACAAGGAGAGCCGCGAGGGCGATGAAGTGGACGAGAAGCTCACGTGGTTTCGTCAGGTTCTCGAGTGGCAGAAGGAGACGCGCGAGCCGGAGGAATTCCTGGAGTTCCTGAAGATCGACCTGTTCCAGGACGAGATCTTCGTGTTTACTCCGGCCGGGGACGTGAAGCAGCTTCCCAAGGGTGCCACGCCGATCGACTTCGCCTACGCGGTGCATACGGAAGTGGGTCGACACTGCTCCGGCGCCAAGGTCAACGGGCGTATCGCCCCGCTCTCGCGGGCCCTGAAGAACGGAGACACGGTCGAGATCATCACGTCGGACTCGCAGACTCCGTCTCGCGATTGGCTCGGGTTCGTCCAGACGAGCCGGGCGCGTCACAGGATCAGGCAGTGGATCCGTCTCGAGGAGTCCGAGTCGGCGGTGCGGCTGGGACGGGAGATCCTGTCCAGGGAGTGGCGCCACAAGCACCAGAAGCCGGGCGACGACCAGATCGAGCAGGCCGTCAGGAAGCTGGGGGTCGACGGAGGCCCCGACGGCCTGTACGCCGCGGTAGGCAGGGGAGACCTGGGCATGACGCGGGTCATGCGGGCCATCTTCCCCGAGGAAGCTCCGAGCAGAGAGAAGCAGGACCATCCGCTGTCCAAGTTCGTCAAGCGGGTGTGGAGCAGCTCGAAAGGTGTGCGGATCCAGGGCATGGACAACCTGATGGTCCGTTACTCCCAGTGCTGCCAGCCCGTGCCCGGCGATGAGGTGATCGGCTACATCACGGTGGGACGCGGGATCTCGATCCACCGCCGCGACTGTCCCAACGTGCTGGGCCTGCCGGACCTTCCGGAGCGGAGGATCATGATCGACTGGGACGACGACGGATCCCAGCGATTCCTGGTGCGCATCGTGATGGAGGGAACGGACAGGCACGGTCTCTTCGCCGACATAGCGCGCTCGATCAGCGATACGGGCACGAACATCCAGTCAGCCGATATTCAGACCACGGAAGGCGGAATGACGGGACAATTCGTGGTCGAAGTCGAAAACCTGGGTCACCTGAAGAAGGTGATGCGACAGATCCGGCGGGTGAAGGGTGTGCTGACGGTGGAGCGCAAGGAGAGTTTCGGCGACAGCGACCTTACGCTCGACGTATAGGGCCGGGCGCCGCAGGGTCGCCGTCAGTCGGAAAGTGCCTCCATCTCCCGGTCGAGCTCCACGATCTGGGCTTCCAGCCTTCGCATCACGTCCAGATTCACCTGTGATCCGGGCTCCAAGCGGAGGATGGCCGCGAGAACGCTGTCCTGGAGGATCGCGAAGCGGGCCCGTACATCGGGGTCCTGAAACGCTCGATCCGTGACGGGCCTCAACAGGCTTTCCACCTCGGCCAGCTCTTTCGCCACCGCTCGCTGCTCCTCGGGCGACATTCGCGGATCTTCGTCGCCGGGGGCCAGCAAGACCGGAGTGGACAGCAGCTGAAGGTCCTGCCCCACGGCTTCCGCGCGGTCGAGCACGGCTACCGCCTCGGGGTCGTCTCGCTGAATGACCGACCTTAGAACCGCCTGGAAAGAGTCCTGCGCTGCACGCACGCCTTGCTCCTCCAGCGCCCGGGCCTGGACGTTCCGGATGGCGTTCTGCGCGGCCGCGAACTGGGTGACGAGGCTGCGTCTCTGGCTCCGCAGCTCGGCCAGTCGCTCCTCGTTCGCGGCACCGCCTTCGCCGCACGCCATCGTCCCGACGCCGAGCGTCGTCGCCGCGATCGCCGCACACAGGATCTGGTTTCTCATCGATACCTCCCGACTCGCCCCTTGTACGACCGGGAAAGAGGCCGCAACGTGATCGGCACGCCGTCTCCCGTCAAGCAGGCGGGCCCGTTCGAATGGGGCATGTCCCCGGCACCACACAGAGGACGCCGCGTGCCGCACAACAGCTTTCACATGGAACTGCCGTTCGAGCCGACGGGCGATCAGCCCGAGGCGATTGCGGCGCTCGCGGACGGCGTCCGGCGGGGGGACCGGTGGCAGACGCTGCTCGGGGTCACGGGGAGCGGCAAGACGGTGACGATGGCGGGCCTTATCGAAGCTACCGGACTTCCCACGCTGATCATGAGCCACAACAAGACCCTGGCCGCCCAGGTGTACGGCGAGCTGAGGCAGTTCTTCCCGCGTAACGCGGTCGAGTACTTCATTTCCTACTACGACTACTATCAGCCGGAGGCGTACGTCCCCACGACCGACACGTATATCGAGAAGGACGCATCGATCAACGAGGACATCGACCGCCTTCGCCTGCGTGCCACGTCCTCGCTCATGGAGAGGAACGACGTGATCGTCGTCGCCTCTGTCTCGGCGATCTACGGTCTGGGCGATCCGAAGACCTACCGTTCCCAGATGCTGACCCTGGAGGTCGGGCAGAGCATCGGACGGCGTGACATACTGATGGGTCTGGTTCAGATCCAGTACGGCCGAAACGATATCGACTTCCGCCGAGGGACGTTCAGGGTTCGCGGGGACGTGATCGAGATCCTTCCGGCGTACGAGGAGCAGGCGGTTCGCGTCGAGCTGTTCGGAGATGAGGTCGAGCGGATCACCAAGATCGACCCCCTGACCGGTCGGGCCATAGCGTCCCTGGACGGCACGGCCATCTTTCCCGCGACCCACTACGCCGTCGAGCCGGCTCGGCTGGAGCGTGCCATCGACGGGATCCTGACGGAGCTCGAGGGCCGGCTGCTGGATCTACGGACGGACGGCCGCCTGCTGGAAGCCCAGCGCCTCGAGACACGGACGCGGTTCGACGTTGAAATGCTCCGCGAGATAGGAGTGTGCCCGGGCATCGAGAACTATTCCCGTTACTTCGACGGCCGCGTGCCGGGCGAGCGCCCGTACTGCCTGCTCGACTACTTCCCGGACGATTTCCTGGTCGTGGTGGATGAATCGCACGTCTCGGTTCCGCAGATCGGAGCCATGTACGCTGGGGACCGGAGCCGCAAGACCACGCTGGTCGAGTACGGATTTCGGCTGCCCTCCGCGCTCGACAACCGGCCTCTGAGCTTTGCGGAGTGGGAAGATACGGTGCCTTCCGTCGTGTTCGTGAGCGCGACGCCGGCAGACTACGAGCTGCGTCGCTCGGAGGGGGTAGTGGTGGAGCAGCTCGTCCGGCCCACAGGCCTGCTCGACCCCCCCGTGGAAATCCGGCCCGTTACCGGCCAGGTCGACGACCTGCTTGAGGAGATTCGAGTCCGGAGCGCGCGATCGGAACGGATCCTGGTGACAACGCTCACGAAGCGGATGGCCGAGGACCTGTCGGAGTACCTGGCGTCGCGCGGTGTTCGGGTGCGATACATGCACAGCGACATCAACTCACTCGAGCGCGTGGAGATCTTGCGTGAGCTTCGCCTGGGCGCCTTCGACGTGCTGGTCGGAATCAACCTGCTCCGAGAGGGACTCGATCTTCCGGAAGTCTCTCTCGTGGCGATCCTCGATGCCGACAAAGAAGGGTTCCTGCGATCCGAGACGTCGCTGATCCAGACCGTCGGCCGGGCGGCGCGCAACCTCCACGGCAAGGCGGTCATGTACGCCGACCGCGTGACGGGCTCGATGGAACGCGCGATCCGTGAGACGGACCGGCGGCGCGAGGTCCAGGCGGTGTACAATGAGCAACATGGCATTACACCGCGCTCGATCGTGAAGTCGGTGGAGCAGATCCGGTTCACGACCTCGGTGGCCGATGCCAGGGATACGGCGGCCGTGCGTGAGTCCGAGAAGAAATACTCCGGCATGGATCCGGCGGAGCTCGCCCGGCAGCTCGAGAGTGAGATGCGCGCGGCGGCACAGGCCCTCGACTTCGAGAGGGCGGCCCGGCTTCGCGACGAGCTGTTCGATGTCCGCGCCACTCTCGAGACGGCGACCGGCCGTCGTCGGGGAGGTCGCCGATGACCGTCTCTCCCACCGATCGGCCGCCTGGCAATAGCCGCGCGTCTCTCGAAGAGGGAACCGATCTCACCGAGTCGGAGCTCGTCGAGTGGGGTCGCCATCTGGGTGAGACAGCCGTGCCTGAACGCCTGTTCGTGTGCCTTTATGGCGAGCTGGGGGCCGGCAAATCGACGCTGGCGCGTGCGGCGTGCCGCGGAGGAGGGGTCCGGGAGCCGGTGCCCAGCCCCACGTTTACTCTCATCAACCGGTACTGGGCGCGGAACGGACGACTCGTGTACCACGCGGACCTGTATCGCCTGGCCGGGCCGGAGGAGCTGTACGATATGGGCTGGCAGGAGCTCCTGGAGTCGGAAGCCGCCGTGTTCGTGGAGTGGCCGGACCGTGCGGGCGCGTCGTTGCCGGAAGACCGATGGGACATATGGCTCGCTTTCACGGCCGACTCTGGCCGGCGCAGCGTGACGTGGCGCTC
>JBDHFS010000164.1:0-6871 GCA_039590285.1 Gemmatimonadota bacterium | reverse complement strand
GGATATCCTCTCCATACTCGAGTCGTGGAACGCCGACCCGGCGGTCCACGGCATCCTGGTGCAGCTTCCGCTCCCCGATCACGTGGATGAGAAGACGGTCATGGAGCGCATCCTTCCCGAAAAGGACGCTGACGGATTCCACCCGGTGAACGTGGGCCGCATGTCCAGCGGTGATCCGGAGGCTTTCCGCCCGTGCACTCCCGCCGGGATTCAGGTGATGTTGAAGCACATCGGTTATGATCCAGCCGGCCGGCACGCCGTGATCGTCGGACGCTCGAACATCGTGGGCCGACCGATGGCCACGATCCTGTCGCAGAAGGAGCCGTACGCCAACGCCACTGTGACGGTGGCACACAGCCGCTCGAAGAATCTCGCTGAGATCACTCGCCTGGCGGACCTCTTGATCGTGGCCGTTGGCTGGCCGGAGGCCGTGACCGGCGACATGGTATCGGAAGGCACGGTGGTCATCGACGTCGGCGTCAACCGCGTGGATGACGATACACGCGAGAGGGGCTATCGCCTTGTCGGGGACGTGGCGTTCGAGGAAGCGGCCGAGAAGGCTTCCTGGATCACCCCGGTCCCTGGCGGCGTGGGACCGATGACCATTGCCATGCTCCTGAAGAACACGGTCAGCGCTGCCGGGCGCCTCAACGACCTGAGCTGAAGGAGGCAACGATCGGGCAGATACCGCTATTCGGAGAGCCCGGTCGCGGAGATCCGGACCGCGGAGAAGGAGAGGCCCTGGAGTCGCGTCCGCCCACCTCGGCAGACTCGTATACACTCTCCGGCGAGGTCCCCCCCATGGTGGACGGGGATCCCGGAACGAGTCCGGCCACGGCGGTTCCCGTCTCGGCCGTGAACGCCGCGGTGCGAGAGCTCCTCGAGAGCTCGATTCGCCCGTTGTGGGTGAAGGGCGAGATCGGGAGCTGGCGTCGACACGGTTCCGGACACTGCTATTTCTCCCTGCGGGACCAGGGGGCGCAGTTGAGCTGCGTGATGTTCCGCTCTGACGCTCGAGCCTTGCCGGCAGATCCAGAGGAGGGCATGGAGATCTGCGCGCTCGGCCGGGTGACCGTCTACGAAGCGGGCGGAAAATACCAGCTCGTGGTGCGCTCGTTGGAAGCCCTGGGCGAGGGACTTTGGCGGCTGGCCTTCGAAAGGCTGCGCACCGCGCTGGCCGCGGAAGGCCTGCTGGACCCGGCCCGGAAACGGCCGATCCCCGCCGTGCCGGCTCGAGTCGGAGTAGTGACCTCGCGTTCGGGCGCGGCACTGCGAGACGTCCTGGCCGTGATCCGCCGCCGGGCCCCGTGGACAAAGGTCCTGCTTTCCGGTTGCAGGGTTCAGGGCCGCGATGCCGCGCCGGAGATCGTGGCCGCTCTGAATCGCATCGAAAGGCACGGCGGCTGCGATGTGGTTATCGTGACTCGCGGCGGTGGATCCGTCGAGGACTTGTGGGCTTTCAACGAAGAGTCGGTGGCGCGCGCCATAGCCGACTGCTCCATTCCGGTCGTCTCGGCTATCGGACACGAGATCGATTTCACGATAGCCGATCTGGTGGCGGATGCCAGGGCCCCGACTCCATCGGCAGCGGCGGAAGCCGTCGTACCGGAAGCCACGGTACTTGTCGGGCGGTTGCGCGACCTGTCCGCCGGCCTGAGGGCCGGACTGCGAAGATTGGTCGGCGAGGGCCGGGAGCGAGCGCGACACGGAGGTCGTCGACTCTTGGAAACGATCCGCCGGAGCCTGTCCGAGCGGGACTCTCGGATGGCCGTCGCCTCGGGACGCCTGGACGCCCTCAGTCCACTGGCGACGCTGAGCCGCGGATACGCGGTTGCGCTGGGGGACGACGGCGTGGTGCTTCGCGCAGGCGAGAGTTTCGTGAAGGACAGCCACTTCGACCTTCGAGTGGTCGACGCCATCGTGGGGTGCCGCGTGGAGGACGTTCGGGCGGTGCCGGAGGCTGGAAGAGAATGAGCGACCGGGAAGAGGGATTCGAAAGAGCGCTGGCCGAGCTCGAGAGCATCGTCGATTCCCTGGAGAGCGATGGCCTCGAGCTGGACGAGGCGTTGCAGCTGTTCGAGACGGGAGTCGAGCGGCTTCGAGTCGCGGCGCGGCTCCTGGATGCGGCCCATGGCCGCGTAGAAGAGCTGGTGGAGAACCTGGCGGGCGAGCTCGAGGTCGATGTCCTCGGTGAAGCGGAAGAGGAGGGCAGTGAACAGGACACCGGGTGATCCGGGTTCTGGTTCGGGCGATTCCACCATTCCGGCCACCGATCTCGACCTCGAGACGATGCGCCACGCCGTGGACGCCTCTCTCACCGGATTCCTCGAGGAGCAGCTGGCGGATCTGGACCCGGTGGTGGCCGAGGCCGTTTGCTACCCGGTCGTCAGTCCGGGGAAGAGAATCCGTCCGCTGCTTCTGATGGCCGCGTACCAGGCGGCGGGCGGGTGCCGCCCCGAGATATCGGACCTGGCCGTGAGCGTCGAGCTGGTTCACGCCTACTCTCTGGTTCACGACGACCTTCCGTGCATGGATGATGACGTACTGCGCCGCGGGTGTCCCACCGTTCACGTGAGCTTCGGCGTACCGATGGCCGTACTCTCGGGTGCGGCGCTCATGCCGCTGGCCGTGAAGGCGATCCTGCGGGGGGCGGAGCGTCTGGGGCTTTCGGCCCGGTGTACCGGGGAGCTTGTCCGGAACCTGACCGAAGCCGCGGGATCCTCGGGCATGGTTGGCGGGCAGTTGCTCGATCTGCAGGCCGAGGGGCGCATCGTGAGCCGCGACGAGTTGGAGCGAATCCACACGGGCAAGACGGCGCGTCTCATAGCGGCTGCCGCCGTGATGGGCGGTGTCGCGGCGAGCGCGCCGAAGAACCATCTCGAAGCCCTGTACCGATTCGGGCTCGACATCGGACTGGCCTTCCAGGCCGTCGACGATATTCTGGATATGCGGGGGACGGCGGGCGAGCTCGGGAAGGAGAGCGGCCGAGACATGGCTCTGGGCAAGGCCACGTATCCTTCCCTGTTCGGGATCGAGGAGGCGGAACGACTGAGCCGGGCGTTCGCCGACGCGGCGATAACGGAGCTCGACTCGCTAGAGCGACCCGACGGCCTGCGAGCCATCGCGGAGTACGTGATCGAGAGGAGGCACTGAAGTGAAACTCGGAGTGCTGGCTCAACCGCAGCACGCCTCCATGCGCGAGATACTCGAACGGCTCCGTTCCGCGGCCGGAGAGACAGGCGCCGAGCTGGTGCTCACCGACGAGCTCCTGTCCGCCGCCGGTGGTGAGGGGCCCGCGCTCGAGGAGGACCCGGGCGCCGTCGACTTCCTGCTGACGCTCGGAGGAGATGGGACCCTGCTTCGAGGAGCACGCCTCGCGGGACCGCACGATGTACCTGTCGTCGGGTGCAACCTCGGAAAGCTGGGCTTCCTCACGACGGCGCCCCTCGACCGGTTGGAGGAGCTGCTTCGCAGGCTCCAGCAGAGAGACTACACCGAGGAGCGGCGTCTGGCTCTGGAGGTTCGGGTTTACCCGGTCGGTACAGGCGACCCGGCGTCGGCCCCGACGTCCCCGGAGACGTTCTACGCCCTGAACGATGCCGTCGTTCACAAGGGTGGCTTCGCGAGACTCATCGCGATGCGCGTATGGGTGGACCAGGAGGAGGTCGGACAGTACAGCGCCGATGGGATCGTTCTCGCGACGGCGACCGGCTCGACTGCCTACAGTCTCTCAGCCGGCGGGCCGATCCTGGTCCCATCGCTGGACGCGCTGGTGGCGAGTCCCATTTGTCCCCATACGATGGCCGTCCGGCCCGTAGTCGTACCGGCTGACGCCACGATCACGGTGGAGATCTTGAGCCGAATGGAAGGAATCCTGGTCACGCTCGACGGGCAGAGTGGCAGCCGGCTCAGCGGTGGCGGCAAGGTCGAGGCCTCGCGATCGCCCCATCCCGTGCGCCTCATCCGACTGCCGGACCAGAACTTCTTCTCCGTGCTTCGCCAGAAGATGCGTTGGGGCGACGTCAGACCGCGCAGCGACTGAGCCATGCTGAGAGAGCTCCGGATCCGGAACTACGCGGTCATCGACGACCTGCGTCTCGAGCTGGGCGCCGGCCTTAACGTGCTGACGGGAGAAACCGGTGCAGGAAAGTCCATCGTGGTCGGCGCTCTGTCCCTGCTGCTCGGTGAGCGCGCGTCGGCCGGCGTGGTCCGCGCGGGCGAGAAGAAGGCACTCGTGGAGGGGGTATTCGACGTCTCAGCGATCCCGCAGATAGTCGAAATTCTCGCGGAGCAGGGGATCGACGTGGACGACGAATGGCTCATCCTTCGGCGAGAAGTGCATCGGGAAGGCAGGAACCGGGCCTGGATCAATGGCTCCGCGGCCACGGCGGGCCTGATCGGAAGACTCGGGGCGTGTCTGGTGGACCTGCACGGACAGCACGAACACCAGGCGCTACTGCGACGTGATGCGCAGCGGGACATCCTGGATGCCTTCGCGGGGTGCATCGATCTGGCTGCCGGCCTGGCTCAGTCGCATCGGGAGCTTCAGGACGTGCGGCGCCAGATCAAAGACACCCGGGAGCGCTCCGCGGCGACCCGGGAGCGCGCCGACTACCTGATATTCCGGGCACGCGAGATCGAGGCCGCGCGCCTGGAGGCTGGGGAGGAAGAGCGGGCACGCTCGGAAGCACGCCGCCTGGAGCACTCCGAGGAGCTCATGGAGCTCTCGGCTTCGCTGCACGCCGCCGTGTACGGCGACGATAGCTCGCTCGTGGATGGACTTGGAGGCGTGGGACGGTCCATCGAGGAGCTGGTCCGCATCGATCCCGACACCGCGGAGCTTGCCACGCTGTACGAGGAATCGTTGGCGACTCTCGAGGAGCTCGGGCGACGCCTGTCGGCTTATCACAACTCCGTGGAGCACGATCCCCGCCGACTCGCCGAGCTCCGCTCTCGGCTCGATCTCATTCACCGCCTCAAGGGCAAGTACGGGAACACGGTCGACGAAGTCCTGGCGGCCGGTGCGGCGGCCCGCCGTGAGCTGGAGACCGCCGATCGGAGCGAGCTGGATCTCGAGGCGCTGGAGAGGGAGGAAACGGCGGCCATGGGACGCGTGAGTGAGGAGGCCGATCGGCTCAGTGCGGCCCGAGCGAAGGCGGGATCGGAGCTGGAGGCGGCGGTGTCCGCGGCGCTTCCCGACCTGGGGATGGACGGAGGCGTATTCCGGATCGTTCTGGAGTCCCTTGCCGAGGTGGGACCGTCGGGTCGCGAGCGGGTCGAGTTTCAGGTGAGCCTGAATCCTGGATTCGAGCCCGGGCCGCTATCCCGCGTGGCCTCCGGAGGCGAGTTGAGCCGCGTGATGCTGGCCCTGAAGTCGGTTCTGGCGGAGGTCGATGAAATTCCCTGCCTGGTGTTCGATGAAATCGACTCGGGCGTCGGCGGAAGGGTGGCACATCGGGTAGCCTCGAGTCTGGCCGAGGTGGCCCGCCGCCACCAGGTGTTCGCGGTCACCCACTTGCCGCAGATCGCGTCACGGGCGGACTCGCACCTCCAGGTCGAGAAACTGGAGAGCGCCGGTCGTGCGGCCGCCAGCGTTCGACTCCTCGAGGGCGAAGAGCGGGTAGAAGAGCTGGCCCGCATGCTGGGCGGCGATCCGGAAAGCGCCGCGTCCCGCCAGCACGCGGCGGACCTGCTTTCATAGCAGGTAGCGGGCGCCGGGGACGGCGGTCAGAACAGCTTGAAGGGTACCCTGGCTGAGACCGTGACCACGCTCGCCGCCGGCGTCTGACCGCCGGATCCTCCGATCGCGGTCTCCCACACGAACGCCAGGTCGATGGGAAGTCCCGATAGCCCGGCCGCGTACAACCGGGTTGTGCGATAGTATGCGCCGATGCCGAGGAGGTGTCGTGTCTGGCCTGTTTCCACCGTGAGAGGCGTGGCGTCCACGTTCGAGCCCACGGCCTCGTACTGATCGTCCTGCTTGCTCCAGTAGGTGTATTCCAGGGCGAGTGACAGCGCGTCGGCCAACGCGAAGCGTGGGGAAACCACTATCTGCAGGTAGTCACCGAGGTCTCGCGATACGGTCACCTCCTGGGAGGCCAGGGCGTAAGGCTGGTCGGGTAGCGCCACGCGCCGGACGAGCTCGTCCTGCATCTGGATTCCGTACTCGGCCCCTGCCACGAGCCAGAAACGGGAGCCGAACGCCACATCCTGATAGACCTCCAGCGCGATGTCGGGTTGTCCATCTCCAATCGGCTGCTGAAGGAACACGTCGGGCACGAGGTAGGGATCCCTGTCCGGGTCCTTCAACGCGAATCGGTACCGCGCCCCGACGGTGGTCCGGAACCGGATTCCCCCACGATCGACCGGGGGAGCGACCTGCGCCGTATCGTCGACCAACGGTATGGCGGCGCCTGCCTCGGGATGCGCGGCCTGTTCACCGGCCGGGTCGAGGCGGATGGCCTCCTCTGCCACCTCCTCCTGGCCAGCTGCCTCACCGTCGACGCCTTCGGCTTCCGGATCGTCGGCTTCCTCCTCCGTCGGTTGCTCCGCCACGGGAGGCATGGCGTGGGCCGGCATTACCTCTGCCGGTTCGACCTCCGGCTCCGGCGGCCGCACGGGCCAGCCGAACGTGTCGAGTAGCTTGAACCTCACGCCGAAGTCGATCTCCCCGATCGAGTAGCCGCGGCTCACCTTGCCGAGTGGTTGCCCTACCACGGGCTCTCGCTGCAGATAGGCATCGAAGTCCGCCCGGGCCGCCGATGCCGGCAGGGCGAACGTGGGGAGCGTAATCCCGAAACCCTGGAATCCGGTCTCGAAGCCCGCGTAGTAAGAGGTCATGTCCTGACCCGCCGAGCTCCCGGACGTGAAC